>JAFAXX010000160.1 GCA_019240655.1 Solirubrobacterales bacterium | reverse complement strand
AAGATGAGCGACGACGACCGTCGCGTCTACGACCTGGTGGTCCGCCGGTTCCTGGCCGTCTTCCATCCGGAGGCGGTGTTCGAGAACACCAGGGTCGAGACCACGGTCGCCGGCCACGTGTTCCGCACCCGCGGCAGGCTGATCCTCGTGCCCGGCTGGCGCGGCGTCTACGGCGAGATTCCCGACAGCGATCGGCCGGACGACGACGAGGGGCGCGAGCAGCAGCTGCCGAAGCTCGAGCGCGGCGAGCGGGCCGCGGTCAAGAAGATCGCCTCGGAGGCCAAGGAGACCAAGCCGCCGCGCCGCCACACCGAGCGCTCGCTGCTCGAGATGATGGAGACCGCGGGCAAGCTGGTCGACGACGAGGAGCTGCGCGAGGCGATGAAGGAGTCGGGGATCGGGACGCCCGCCACCCGCGCGGCGATCATCGAGCGGCTGCTCCAGGTCGGCTACGTCGAGCGCGACGGTCGCGCCCTCGTGGTCACCGAGAAGGGGATGAACGTGATCCGGCTGCTCGGCGAACACGCGCTGACCTCGCCCGGGCTGACCGGCGAGTGGGAGCACCGGCTGGCCAAGATCGAGACCGGAGCCGATTCGCGCGAGGCGTTCATGGGCGACATCGTCAAATTCACCGAGGCGACCGTCGGCGAGCTCGACACGAAGCTCAAGGAGGTGCGGATCCCGCGGGCCAACCTCGGTCCGTGCCCGGTCTGCGGGCGGGACATCGTCGAGAATCGCAAGGGCTACTCGTGCTGGTCGCGCGAGGACCCGGGCTGCGGGTTCGTGATCTGGAAGGCCAAGGCGGGTAAGCAGTTGCCGATCGCGGTGGCGCGGGAGCTGATCAAGACAGGGCGCACCGAGAAGGCGGTGAGCGGCTTCAAGGGGCGCTCGGGCAAGAGCTTCCGCGCGCGCCTGGCCCTCCAGCAGACCGACGACGGCAAGTGGCGGGTCGAGTTCGACGAGCCGTGGGCCAAGGAGGGCGCGAAGCCGCCCGAGACCGAGGGCGCCGAGGCCGAGGAGCAGCAGCCCGCGGCCGCCTAGACGAGGCCGCGCCGACCCGAGTGGGCGGGGTTGGCGACCCGAGTCGGCGGGGTGCCCGGAGTTGCGGGTGCGATTTGTTGCGATATGCGCAACAAATCGCACCGCAACCCTCACGCGCCGGCGGGCGGCGCCGGCCGAGCCGTCCCCGCCGCGCGCCACCATTGGGCGATGCCCCTCACCCTGGTGCTCGGACCCGCCAATTCGGCCAAGGCCGGCGAGGTGCTGAGCGCTTATGCCGCCGCCGCGCCCCGCGGCGCGCTGCTCGTCGTCCCCACCGCCGCCGACGCCGATGCGTACGCGCGTGAGCTGGCCGAGCGCGGCTCGGTGCTCGGGTCCGTGCACACCTTCGCGGGGCTGGCCCGCGAGATCGCGCGACGCGCCGGCTACAGCGCTCGGCCGCTTTCGGCCCGGCAGCGTGAGCGGGTGCTCCGCCGGGTGCTCGCCGGCGCCACTCTGGGCACCATCGGGGCGGCGGCGGCAACCCCGGGCTTTGCCGCCGCCGCCGGCGAGCTGATCGCCGAGCTCGAACGCTCGCTGATCACCCCCGCGCGGTTCGCCGCCGCCCTGCGGGCGTGGGCCGCCGAGGACCCGCGCCGCACCGGCTACGCGCACGACCTCGGGACGATCTACGGCGCCTACGCCCGCGCGCTCGAGCGGATCGGCCGGGTCGACCGCGACCTCTTCGCCTGGCGAGCGCTCGACGCGCTGCGCGACGCGCCCGGCCGCTGGGGCTCGGAGGCCGTGTTCTTCTATGGCTTCGACGACCTTCACCCCCTGCAGCGCGACGCGGTGCAGACGCTGGCCGGGGTGGTCGGGGCGGAGGTCACGGTCTCGCTCACCTACGAGGCCGGCCGCGCCGCCCTGGCCGCGCGCGCGCCGACGGTCGAGGAGCTCCGTTCGTTCGCCGCCCGAGTGCTCGAGCTGCCCGCGCTCGAGCACTACTACGAGCCCGGCGCCCGCGCGGCGCTGCACCACCTCGAGCGCTCGCTGTTCGAGACCGGGGCGGCCCGGATCGATCCCGGCGCCGCCGTGCGGCTGCTCGAGGCCGGCGGCGAGCGGGCCGAGGCCGAGCTGATCGCCGCGGAGGTGCTGGGCCTGCTGCGCGCCGGCGTCCCGGCCGAGGAGATCGCCATCGTCCACCGCTCGCCGGAGCGCGTCGCGCCGGTGATCGAGCGTCAGTGCGCGCGTTACGGGATCGCCACCGCCGGCCGGCCGGCGCTGGCGTTCGCCCACACCGCGCTCGGGCGGGCGGTCCTCGCGCTCGCGCGGTGCGCGCTGCTTGGCCGCCGCGCCCCGGCGCAGGAGCTGCTCGCCTACCTCCGCGCCCCCGGGGTCCTGCGCGAGGCGGACGTGGCCGACGCGCTCGAGGCGGAGCTCCGCCGCGAGGGCGTGCGCACGGCTCCCGCCGCCCGCGAGCGCCTGGAGCTGCGGCTCGCGGAGATCGATGAAGTGGCGAGCGCCGCCGATCCCGCGGCCGAGCTGGTCGGCCAGGCCCGCCGGCTGCTGGCCGCCCCCGATCGCGGCGCCGCTCCCGTGCTCGACCTCGACCGCGAGCGCGATGCCCGCGCCGTGGCCGCGTTGGCCGACGCCGTCGCCGAGCTGGCTGAGCTCGGCGAGGCGCTCAGTGTGGCTGAGGTGCTCGAGCTGCTCGAGCAGCTTCACGTGCCCGCCGGGGCGAGCCCGGCCGCCGGCGCGGTGCTGCTCACCGAGCCGCTGGCGATCCGAGCCCGGCGCTTTCGCGCCGTGTTCGTGTGCGGGCTGCAAGAGGGCGAGTTCCCGGCGCCGGCCGCTCCGGAGCCGTTCCTGTCCGACGAGCACCGCCGGGAGCTGGCCGCCGCGAGCGGGCTGCGCCTGCAGTTCGGCGACGGCGCGCTCGAGCGCGAGCGCTACCTCTTCTACGCCTCGCTCTCCCGCGCCACCGAGACCGTCGTGCTGAGCTACCGGAGCTCCGACGAGGAGGGCAACCTGGCGCTGCCCTCGCCGTTCCTGGCTGACGTCGCCGAGGTGCTCGACGAGGAGTGGCCGCAGCGGCGCCGCATCCGCCGGCTCGCCGACGTGGTGTGGGCGCCGGAGCAGGCGCCGACCGCGCAGGAGCTGGCCCGGAGCCGGGCCGCGGCGGCCGGCCGCTCGCCCATGGAGCCCGCGCGCGAGCTCAGGCTGTCCGCGGAGGCGTTGGCCGGCGTCCGCCACCGCGACACCGTCTCGGCCGGCGCGCTCGAGGCCTACGCCGACTGCCCGGTCAAGTGGCTGGTGGAGCGCGAGCTCCAGCCGCCGCGATTCGATCCCGAGCCGGAGCCGCTGGCGCGCGGCAGCTACGTGCACCAGGTGCTCGAGCAGGTGCTGCAGCGCCTCGGCGGGGCGCTCATCCCGGAGCGCCTGCCACGGGCGCTGGCGTTGCTCGACGAGGTCGTGGCCGAGCTGCCGCTGACCGTCGCGCCGGGGCAGGCCGCCGGCGTGCGCGCCGCCGCGCAGCGCACCGTCGAGGCGGACCTGATGCGCTACCTGGAGCACGAGGCTGGGGACGGCAACGACTGGCCACCGCTGGCGTTGGAGCTGCACTTCGGCTTCGCGGACGAGGAGGGCTCGCTGCCGGCGCTCGAGCTCGGCGGTGTCCCGTTGCGCGGGGTGATCGACCGGGTCGACGTCGAGCCCGCGGGCCGGCGGGCGATCATCCGCGACTACAAGACCGGCAGCACGCGGCCCGAGTACCAGGGAGCCCGCTGGCGGGCCGACCACCAGCTGCAGGTGGCGCTGTACATGCTCGTGGTGCGCGAGCGACTGGGGCTCCAGCCGGTCGCCGGCCTCTACCAGCCGGTCGGCGGCAACGATTTGCGGGCGCGCGGGGTGTTCGTCGACGGCGAGATCCCCGAAGCGACCCTGGTCGCCAACGACGCCCGGGAGGCGGGGCAGATCGCCGAGGAGCTGAGCGCGGCCTCGGCCACCGCGATCGCCCTGGCCGCTCGCCTGCGCGCCGGCGAGCTGACGCCGTGCCCGCAGACCTGCTCGCGGGACGGCTGCCGGTATCCCGCGATCTGCCGCGTGACATGAGCGTGGTTGCGCCGGCGCGGGACTGGACCGCCGAACAGTGGGAGGCGATCGATCGCCGCCGCGGAGATCTGCTGCTGGCCGCGAGCGCCGGCAGCGGCAAGACCTCAGTCCTGGTCGAGCGGTTCGTGCGCGCGGTGCTCGAGGACGGTGTCGATCCGGCGGCGATCCTCACGATCACGTTCACCGACAAGGCTGCGGCCGAGATGCGCGACCGGATCCGCCGCCGGCTGCGCGAGCTGGGCGCCGGTGCGCAGGCGCGCGCGACCGAGGGCGCGTTCATCTCGACCATCCACGGCTTCTGCGCCCGGGTGCTGCGCGCCCACGCGGTCACGGCCGGGCTCGATCCCGCCTTCGCCGTGGTCGACGCGCCCGACGCCGAGCGTCTGGCCGAGGCGGCGTTCGCCGGCGCGATCGAGGATCTGGCCGAGCACGCCGCCGGCGGCGTCGACCTGATCGCGGCCTACGGAGCCGGCCCGCTGCGAGCGGGGATTCTCGCCATGCACGACGAGCTGCGCTCACGCGGCGAGCGGCGTCCGGCGCTGCCGCCGCTGCCCGCGGCGCCGGACCTCGACGCGGCGCGCCGCCGGCTGCAGGCGGCGGGCCGTGCCGTGGCGGCCGACCTCGGCGCGATCGCCGACCCCTCCGCGCGCGTCGCCCAGGCCGTCGAGCGACTCGAGCGCCTCGAGCGGCTGCTCGCGCGCGAGGCGGAACCGTGGCCGGGCGCGCTCGACGCCGTGTGCCTCCCGGGGGGCAACGGCGCCGCGCTGAGCACGCCGGCGTGCGAGGCCTACGCGGCGGCGCTGGCAGGCTTCCGGGTCGCGTGCGAGCACCGCCACGCCGCCGGCGCCCACCGCCTGCTCGATCGGCTGCTGCGCGACTTCGGCGACCGCTATGCGGCGAGCAAGCGCGAGCGCTCGAGCCTCGACTTCGAGGACCTCGAGCTGTTCGCCCGGGACCTGCTCGCCTCCGAGCCCGCGCTGCGCGAGCGCTACCGCGCCCGGTTCGCCCAAATCATGGTCGACGAACTCCAGGACACCAATGCGGTGCAGCTGGAGCTGATCGAGTCGCTGGCCGTCGAGAACCTGTTCACCGTCGGGGACGCCCAGCAGTCGATTTACGGCTTCCGCCACGCCGACGTCGAGCTGTTCGAGCGCCGCGGCGAGTGCCTCGCGCGCGCCGGCGCCCGGGCCACCCTGCAGACCAACTTCCGGACGCGGCAAGAGATCCTCCGGGTGATCAACCAGGCGTTCGCAGCCGAGCTCGGCCGGCGCTTCCGCCCGCTGGCGCCCGGGCGGGCCGACCCGCCCGCGGCCGATCCCCGGGTTGAGCTGCTGATCGCCGACAAGGGCGCCGAGTGGGCCTCCGAGGGCGAGGCCTCGCCCTGGCGGCTGGCCGAGGCGCGGGCGCTCGCGGCGCGGCTCGCGGAGCTCGTCGCGGCGGGCGCCGCGCCGGGCGAGATCGTTGTGCTGACCCGGGCGGGCACCGATCTGCGCACCTACGAGCGCGCGCTCGAGGCGCACGCCCTGCCCACGTACGTGATCGGCGGGCGCGGCTATTGGTCACATCCGCAGGTGATCGACCTCGTTGTCTACCTGCGCGCGCTGGCAAACCCCCGCGATGAGGAGGCGCTCTACCTGCTCCTGGCCTCGCCGCTCGTGGCGGTCTCCCCTGACGGGCTCGTGGTCCTGGCGAGGGCGTCACGCGACCAGGGCCGGGGCGCCTGGTCGGTCCTGCGCGAGCCCGCCGGCGCGCTGGCGGGGGTCGGCGCCGAGGACCAGGCGCGCCTGGCCGCGTTCTCGGCGTGGTTCGCGCCGGAGCAGACGGCGTCGGCGCGCCTCCCCGTCGAGGCGCTGATCGACCGGGCGCTCGAGCGGACGGGCTACGACCTGCACGTGCTCGCGCTTCCGGGCGGCCGCCGCCGGTTGGCCAACGTGCGAAAGCTCATGCGCCTCGCCCGGGAGCACGAGGCGGTCGCCGGTCCCGGCCTGCGCGGCTTCCTCGACTTCCTCGGTCGCCGGGCCAGCGAGTGGGCGGCGGCCGACGTGCGCGAGAGCGAGGCGCCGGTGGAGGGCGAGGCGGTCGACGCGGTGCGGCTCATGACCATCCACAGGGCCAAGGGACTCGAATTCGACGTGGTCTGCGTGGCCGACCTCGGGCGGGGGCCGCGCTATCCGGCCGAGATCCTCCGGGTCGGCCGGGACGGCCGCTTCGGCCTGCGCCTGAGCCGGCCGGGAACCACGCGGGCGCTGCCGGCGCTCGACTACGCGGCGCTGGGCGAGGAGCGCGCGGCGGCCGAGAGCGCGGAGGAGCGCCGCCTGTTCTACGTGGCGATGACCCGGGCCCGGGAGCGGCTGCTGCTGAGCGGCGCCGCGCGCCTCGACGCCTGGCCCGAGGGAGGGTCGCCGATCGCCTGGATCGGTCCGGCGGTTCTGCCCGGGATCGCCGAGCGGGTCGGGGAACGAACCGGGGTGAGCGACGAAGGGGTCCGCTTCGAGTTCGTGGGCGAGTCGGATGCGCCGGCGCCGGGCGGCGCGGAGCGCCCGCGGCGCACGGATCCCCACGGAGCTTGCGCCGCCGCGGCCGCTGCCCCCGAGGCGCCGGTGACGCCGCCGGGGCCGCCGGTGCCCGCGCTCAGCTATTCGGCCCTCGGGGAATATCACCGCTGCGGGTACCGCTTCTATGCCGAGCGGGTGCTGGGTCTGCCAGTGGCGGGGATCCGCGCCGGGACCTCGGCGCACGCAGGCGGCGCGGAACCCCGGAGGGAGGGCCTTTCGGCGGCCGAGCGCGGCGTGGTCGTCCATGCCCTGCTCGAGCGGCTCGACTTCCGCCGGCCGTCGGCGCCGAGCGCCGCGGCGATCGCCGACGCCTGTGCCCGCGAAGGCATTGCCGCGCCGCTGCACCAGACCGAGGCGCAGCAGCTGATCGCGCTGGTCGAGGGTTTCACCGCCGGCGAGCTCGGCCGGCGGCTGGCCCGCGCCACCCAGGTGCGCCGCGAGCAGCGCTTTCGCTTCGCGCTCGCGCCCGGCGTCCTGATCACCGGCGCGCTCGACGTCCTGGCGCGCGAGCCGGGGCGGATGCTGGTGGTCGACTACAAGACCGACCGGCTCGAGGGCGGCGATCCCGCCGCGGCGGGGGCCCGCCGGTACGCCACCCAGCGGCTGATCTATGCGCTCGCTGTGCTGCGCTCGGGCGCGGAGGCGGTCGAGGTCGCCCACGTGTTCCTCGAACGCCCGGGCGAGCCGATCGCGGAGACGTTCACGGCCGCACAGATGCCCGAGCTCGAGGGCGCGCTGAGCGCGCTGGCGCGTGGGGTGCTCGAGCGCCGCTTCGCGGTGACCGATACGCCGCATCGGGGTGTCTGCGACGGCTGCCCGGCCGAGGGCGGATTGTGCTCGTGGCCGCTCGCGATGACCCGGCGCGAGGCGCCGGACCGGCTCTTCTAGGTGTGGAAGTGGACGTCGACCTGCTCGGTCTCGTGGCGCTCCTCGACTTTGGCCAGCGCGCGAAGCGTCTCCTCGTCGGCCGGCGCCTCGGGCGGGCCGAGGAGGCTGCGGGGGTACAGCTTGCGCGAGAGGACGACGTTGATCTCGGCGGCGTACAGGGTCAGCTGCGCGCCGAGGTGCAGCCACACGATCAGCGCGATGACCAGCGCGAACTGCGAGTAGGTGCTGCTGAAGTGCCGGTAGACGTGGCCGATGTAGATGCCGCCGACCAGCTGCAGGATCTCCCAGAACGCCGACGCGAACACCACGCCGATCCACAGACAGCGCGTCGGGACGGTGGCGGCGGTGAGGAAGCGGAAGGCGGCCAAGAAGATGACGAAGTTCACCGCCAGCGAGATCACCACCCCGAGCACCTTTTCGGGAGTGCCGCCGAGGCCGGTGATCAGCCCCGAGAGGGCGGTCGAGAGGATGAACAGGACGCCCAGGCACGCCAGCAGCAGCAGCCCCCGGAGCCGGGAACGGAGGAAGTCGGGGCGGTCCTTGAACGGCACCGCCCAGACGCGGTCGAGGGCGTTGTGGGCCGCCTGGGTGACGCCGAGCCCGCCGAGCATCGACGTGAGCACGCCGATCACCAGAGCGACGACGTTCCCGGTGAGGGCATGGGCGCCGATCTGCGCGCCGATCACGGGGAACTGGCCGAGCACCGACCTCTCCACCGCCTGCTGCACACGCGCGTCGCCGCGGAGCACGAAACCGAGGATCGTGGTCATCACGAGCAGCAGCGGGAACAGCGAGAAGAAGGCGTAATAGGCGACAAGCGCGGCCAGGCTGCCGGCCTGGTCGTTGCCGAACTTGCGCAGCACCGCCATCGGCAGGGCCGCCCACCGATGCGACTGCTGGAAGCGGTCGAAAGCGCGAATCGGGCGCAGGATGTCCACGGACGCCCTCATACGGTATCGTCGCGCGGCGTGCCGGCGAGGGGCCGGCGCGGGGCTGGGTGACGTGACGACGGGGCGCCGTCACGCGATGCGATCACGCGATCGCGACCATGTCCCGTGAGCCGGTCGCGGCCGGCCGGCGGTCGTGCAGCACGACCCGCGCGCCGAACCGGGGGCTGAACGTGATGCTCCGCCGCGCCGTGGCCTCGGGGGTGCGCTCGGCGGGGGAGAGGGAGCAGCGGGTGAGCACCCCGCGCAGCACGATCTTCATCTCCTGGAGCGCGAAGCTCGCGCCCAGGCACCGCCGCCGGCCGCCGCCGAACGGAATCCAGGTGTAGGTGCCGGGAGGCTGCGCGAGGAAGCGCTCGGGCCGGAAGGCGTAGGGCTCGGGGTAGAGCTCGGGGTCGTGGTGGACGAGGAACGCGCTGGCCAGGAGCGCCACGCCGTCGGGATAGGTGACGCCGCCGATCGTCACCGCCCGCTTGGTCAGGCGCGGCTCGGCGTTGGGCAGGACCGGCCTCAGGCGGAGGATCTCGTGCACGGCGGCGGTCAGGTAACGGTCGTCCTCGCGAACCAGCCGCTCGGCCACCGCCGGCTCCCGCGCCAGGCGCTCGAACGCCCAGGCGAGCTGGGAGGCGGTTGTCTCGTGGCCGGCCAGGAGAGCCGTCATCAGCTCGTCGCGCAGCTCGGGGGCGCTCATCGGCGAGCCATCCTCGTGGCGCGCCGCGAGCAGCATCGTGAGGACGTCGTCGCGGTCGCCGGCGCGGGCGGCGCGGCGCTCGTCGATCAAGGCGTAGACGGCGGCGTCGGCCTCGGCGATCACGGTGCGAAAGCGCCGCACGACGGGCAACCAGGACAGGTAGCGCTCGAGGCCGGGCAGCACCGATAGCGGGCTCTCGCTGAAGGCCAGCAGCTCGGTCAGGAGGTCACGGAGACGGTCCAGCCGCGCCCCGCGCTCGAGGCCGAAGACGGCGCGGAGGATGATCTCGAGGGTCAGACGCTGAAGCCGCGGATGGAGCTCGATCGGCTGCTCACGAGGCCACGCGCGCAGCTCGGCCTCGGCGAGCTCGGTCATCAGCGGGGTGAGCCGCTGCATGCGCTCGCCGTGGAAGGCGGGAAGCAGCAGCCTGCGCTGCTCGAGATGGGCCGACTCGTCGAGCAGGATCACCGAGTTGCGTCCGAGGAACCGCTCGAGGATCCGCGTGCCCTCGCCCGGGTGGAGCGCCTCCGGCGAGGCGGTGAACAGCGCCTTGATCTCCTCGGGGTTGGAGATGATCACGAATGGCGGCTGAAGCGGGAGCTGGATCGTGAACCGGGTGCCGTAGCGGCGCCGGAGGCGAACCAGCGAGGCGGCGGGCCGCTTCCAGAAGGCGAGAAGCTGCAGCGCAGGCGGGAGCCGGGGCCCCGGCGGGAGCCCCCTCCTCAGCCTGCGCTTCTCGCTCGCCATCGGTGCGTGTCATATCCGATGGCGCGGCGTGGCGGTGTGAGATCGCTTACGACCTCATGCCCCTCGGGGCATGAGATCGCTTACGACCTCATGCCCCAAGCGTCGCCTGGCCGCTTTCGATTTGCAGCAGCATGCGCTTTCGCTCGAGGCCGCCGGTGTATCCGCCGAGCCCGCCGGTGGAGTGCAGGATTCGGTGGCAGGGCACGACGATCGGCAGCGGATTGGCGCCGAGGGCGTTGCCGGCGGCGCGCGAGGCGCGCTCGTTCCCGGCCTCCCGGGCCACCTGCTTATAGGTCGAGACGGAGCCGTAGGGAACCTGGGCGGTTGCCTCGAGCACACGGCGCCCGAAGCCGCGCACGAGTCGCCAGTCGAGCGCCAACTCGAAACGGCGCCGGCCGCCCGCGAGGTACTCCTCGAGCTCACGGCGGGGCTCGTCGAGCCGGCGAGGCGCGGCGAGCACGCGGGGTGAGACCTTCTCGGCCAGCGCGGCCAGGACGGCGTCCTCGCCGCTGAAATCCACCCACGCGACGCGCACCAGGCCACGGGGCGTGGCGGCCAGCAGCAGCCTCCCGACGGCGGAGTCGAGCTCGGCGTAGGCGACGTCGAGCAGGCCGGCGGAGGCCGCGCGGGCACTCACGTCGGGCAGCGCGGCACGATCGGGCGGGGCGGCACCGGTCAGCGCGGGCCCGAGCGGCTCGCGGCAGGCGGCGTCGGTCAGCGCACGCCCGAGGGGATCGGATTCGGTCATCGTCGGTACTCCGTTCGCAGTCGTTTGAGGCCTTCATGGACGTTGCGCCGCGCCGCCGGCTCGCTGGTGCCCATCACGGCGGAGATCTCGTCGTAGCCGGCGTCGAGGACGAACCGCAGCGCGAGCGCGTTGCGCTGCTTGGGCGGCAGCGCGCGGACCAGCCCCCACAGGTTCCCGTCGTCCACCGGCGCGGCCGCCGCGGGTCCGGCGCGCTCCGGCGCCTCGCCGACCGGGATGGCCTGCCGGCGCCCGCGGCGCACATGATCGATCGCCTTGCGCGAGGCGACGGTGAGGATCCAGCTGCGGAGATTCGAGCTGTCACGCAGGCGGGGATAGGCGCGCAGCGCCGCCAGCCACGTCTCCTGGTAGCAGTCGTCGGCGTCCAGTCGCCCGACGCTGGCCACCAGCAGGCGGTGCACGTCCGGGCCGTGGGCGTCGATCAGCTTCTGGAAGGGGGGCAGGGTCATGGGGATGAAACGGTCGCGACGACGCGCCTGTGAGAAGCAAGAGGCCGCGCAACGCTTGATCGCGACTTAAAGTTCGCTATACACAGCTGACATGGCTCGTTCAATCTGGTCCGGCGCGATCAGCTTCGGCCTCGTCAACGTCCCGGTCAAGCTGTACACCGCGACCTCACCCAAATCGGTCCGCTTCCACCAGCTCTCGGGCAAGACCGGCGCGCGCATCCGCCAGCAGCGAGTCGACTCGACGACCGGCGACGAGGTTCCCTACGAGGACATCGTCAAGGGCTACGAGATCACGCCCGACCGCTACGTGATCATCGAGCCCGACGAGCTCGACGCGCTCGACCCGAAGGCGACCAAGACGATCGACATCGAGGAATTCGTCGATCTCGCCGAGATCGACCCGATCTACTACGACCACAACTACTATCTCGCGCCGACGGCGGGCGGGGCCAAGGCCTACCGCCTGCTGCTCGACGCCATGCGTGAGTCCGGCAAGGTCGGGATCGGCAAGGTGGTGATCCGCTCCAAGCAGCAGCTGTGTGCACTGCGGCCGACCGGCGAGGTCCTGACGCTGACCACGATGCTGTTCGGTGACGAGGTCCTACCCCCCGATCGTCTCGACGAGCTCGACACGGTGACCGAGGCGGAGGCGACCCAGCGCGAGCTGAACATGGCCCAGCAGCTGATCGAATCGCTCTCGGCCGAGTTCGAGCCCGAGAAGTTCAAGGATGAGTACCGTGAGCGGGTGCTCGAGCTGATCGAGCGAAAGGCGGCCGGGGAGGAGATCGCGGTCCAGCCGGCGGCCGAAGAGCCGGCCGCCGCTCCCGATCTGATGGCCGCGCTCGAGGCGAGCCTGGCCGCGGTCCGGGGCGAGGACGAGGCGCCGAAGGACGCGCCGAAGCGCAAGCGCCCACGGGAGCCCGCCGCCGACGGGGCCGACGCCGGCGCCGACGCCAGCGCCGACGCCAAGCAGCGGGCGGCCGATGGAGCCGGCGGCAAGCGTCCCGCGCGGGCGAAGGCCAAAGCCAGGAGCTAGGGCCTGCCTCAGGCGGGGAGTCGCCCGGGCCACGCCCCGGGGGGCGCCTCCGGCGCCCCCATAATCAAGATCGCCGGCGGTCGCTGGTAGGCTTCGCGATCCGTTCGCAGGCCACCGCGTTCGGCCTTCTCCCGCCAACCCTGCCCTATGCCATCTCGTAGCAGCCCGCCCGGGGCCATCGGCCTCTACGAACCCGCGAACGAGCACGACGCCTGCGGCATCGCGCTGGTTGCCAAGCTGTGGGGCGACCCGAACCACGCGGTCATCGAGAAGGCGCTCGACGCCCTCGAGAACCTCGAGCACCGCGGCGCCGAGGGTGCCGACCCCAACACGGGCGACGGCGCCGGCATCCTGTTGCAGATCCCCCACGCGTTCCTGCGGGAGGCCGCCGAGGGGCTCGAGCTGCCGCCACCCGGCCGCTACGCCGTCGGCGTCTGCTTCCTGCCCCGGGAGCCGGAGCGGCGCGCGCAGCTCGAGCAGCGCATCGAGGCGGCGATCGCCCGCGAGGGGCAGCGGACGATCGGCTGGCGCGATGTCCCGGTCGACGACGGGCACGTCGGCGAGACGGCCCGCCGGTCGGCCCCGGTCATCCGCCAGGTGATGATCGCCGCCGCGGACGCCGTCCCGGGTCAGGACGAGTTCGAGCGCAAGCTGTACGTGATCCGGCGCGTGATCGAGCGGACGACCGGCGGAGAGGTGGTGCTGCCGAGCTTCTCGAGCCGGACGGTCGTCTACAAGGGGATGCTGACCGCGCCGCAGCTGCCGCGCTACTTCTGCGATCTCCGTGACCCGCGCCTGGCCTCGCGGCTGGCGCTCGTGCATTCGCGCTTTTCGACCAACACGTTCCCGAGCTGGGAGCTGGCCCATCCCTACCGGATGATCGCCCACAACGGCGAGGTCAACACGCTGCGGGGAAACATCAACTGGATGCGGGCGCGGGAGTCGCAGCTCGCCTCCACGCTGTTCGGCGAGGACCTCGAGAAGGTGATCCCCGTGGTGCGGGAGGGCGGCTCGGACTCGGCGATCTTCGACAACGTGCTCGAGCTGCTGGTGCTCGGCGGTCGCTCGATCCCGCACGCGGTGATGATGATGGTGCCCGAGGCATACCGCACCCGCAAGGACCTCGATCCCGACGTCAAGGGGTTCTACGACTTCCACTCGTGCCTGATGGAGCCGTGGGACGGGCCGGCCGCGGTGGTGTTCACCGACGGGCGGACGGCCGGCGCGGTGCTCGACCGCAACGGGCTGCGCCCCGGCCGCTGGGTCCAGGACACCGAGGGGTACGTGGTCCTGGCCTCGGAGATCGGCGTAATGACGGTGGCGCCCGAGCACGTTCAGCGCAAGGGGCGGCTGGCCCCCGGCAAGCTGTTCCTGCTCGACCTCGAGGAGGGCCGGATCGTCGAGGACGAGGAGGTCAAGCGGCGGGTGGCCAACCGCAAGCCGTACGCCGAGTGGTACGAGCGCGCGGTCGTGCACATCGACGACCTGCCCGAGCGGGCTCCCCGGGCGCCGCGGATCGAGCCGCTGCGCTCCAAGCAACTGGCGTTCGGCTATTCGCAGGAGGACCTGCGGCTGATCATCGCGCCGATGGCCGCCAAGGCCGAGGAGCCGGTGGCCAGCATGGGCAACGATGCCGCCCTGGCCGTGCTCTCGGACCGCCAGCCGCCGCTGTTCGCCTACTTCAAGCAGTTGTTCGCGCAGGTGACGAACCCCCCGATCGACCCGATCCGCGAGAACGTGGTGATGAGCCTCCAGGCCGGCGTCGGCGCCGAGGTCAACCTGCTCTGCGAGGTGCCCGAGCAGGCCCACCAGCTGGTGATGGACCAGCCGATCCTGCGCAACCACGAGCTCGAGAAGCTCCGCCAGGTGTCCCACGACGTGTTCGACGCGGCCACGATCGACATCACGTGGCCGGTCGAGCACGGCCCCGAGGGAATGGAGCTGCGGCTGGCCGACGTCTGCACCGAGGCGGCGCGGTACGTCGACCACGGCGCGAACATCCTGATCCTCTCGGATCGCAACCTCGGGCCCGAGCGGGTGGCGATGCCGTCGCTGCTGGCCGTCGCGGCGGTCCATCATCACCTGGTCCGCCGCGGGACGCGGCTGCGCACCGGCCTGGTGATCGAGTCGGGCGAGCCCCGGGACATTCACCACATGGCGACGCTGATCGGCTACGGCGCCGCGGCGATCAACCCGTACGTGATGTTCGAGTCGCTCGACGAGCTCGCCGACCGCTCGCTGCTGCCCGAGGACCTCGATCGCGAGGAGGCCGAGAAGCGGATCGTCAAGGCGATTGGCAAGGGCCTCCTGAAGACGATCTCGAAGATGGGCATCTCGACGATCAAGTCCTACTGCGGAGCGCAGATCTTCGAGGCGGTGGGGCTCGACTCCGAGCTGATCGACAAGCACTTCACCGGCACCGCCTCGCGGATCGGAGGCGTCGGCCTCGAGCAGCTCTCGACCGAGGCGATCGAGCGCCACTTCCGGGCCTATCCCCGGACCGGACGCGATGTGCTCCCGGTCGGCGGCGTCCTGCAATGGCGGCGCGACGGAGAGATTCACATCTGGAACCCCGACACGATCGCCAAGCTCCAGCACGCGGTTCAGGGCGTCAACGGCACTTCGGTGCAGACGTACGCCCAGTACGCCGAGCTGGCCAACGAGGAAGCGGTTCGCCACGCGCTCCTGCGCGGGCTGATGAAGCTCCGGCCGGCCGGAGAGCCGGTGGCGCTCGAAGCGGTGGAGCCGGCCACCGAGATCGTCAAGCGCTTCACCGGCGGCGCGATGAGCCTCGGGGCGCTCAGCCGCGAAGCGCACGAGACGCTCGCGATCGCGATGAACCGGCTCGGCGCGCGCTCGAACACCGGCGAGGGCGGCGAGGACCCGAGTCGCTACACCCCGGATGCCAACGGCGACGTCCGGCGCTCGGCGATCAAGCAGGTCGCCTCGGGACGCTTCGGGGTGACGATCGAGTACCTGGTCAACGCCGATCAGCTGCAGATCAAGATGGCGCAGGGCGCCAAGCCCGGCGAGGGCGGCCAGCTCCCCGGCCACAAGGTCGACGACTACATCGCCCGGATCCGCCATTCGACGCCCGGGGTGGGCTTGATCTCGCCGCCGCCGCACCACGACATCTACTCGATCGAGGACCTCAAGCAGCTGATCTACGACCTCCGCTGCGCCAATCCGCGCGGGTCGGTGTCGGTCAAGCTCGTCTCGGAGGTGGGCGTCGGCACGGTCGCCGCGGGCGTGGCCAAGGCGAACGCCGACCACGTCACGATCGCCGGTCACGACGGCGGCACCGGCGCCTCGCCGCAGTCCTCGATCCAGAGTGCGGGCGTGCCGTGGGAGATCGGCCTGGCCGAGACCCAGCAGACGCTGCTGCTCAACGACCTGCGCTCGCGGATCACCGTCGAGGTGGATGGCGGCATCCGGACCGGCCGCGACGTCGTGGTCGGCGCGCTTCTCGGCGCCGACGAGTTCGGCTTCGGGACCGCCCCGCTGATCGCGATGGGCTGCATCATGATGCGGGTCTGCCACCTGAACACCTGCCCGGTGGGGATCGCCACCCAGGATCCGGAGCTGCGCCGGCGTTTCGCCGGCACCCCGGATCAAGTAGTCAACTACCTGATGCTGGTGGCCGAAGAGGTGCGCGAGATCATGGCCTCACTCGGCATCCGCCGGTTCGAGGACATGATCGGCCGCGGCGAGCTGTTGGACGTGGACGACGCGATCGAGCACTGGAAGGCCCGCCGCGTCGACCTGTCGATGATCCTCAGCGCGCCGGATCTGCCGGCCGGCGCGCCACGCCGGCGGACTCGCCCGCAGGTGCCGGTCCTCGACGACGCGCTCGACTGGGAGCTGCTCAACCGCTGCGAGCCGGCGCTCGAGCGGGGCGAGACGGTCCGGCTCGGCCCGGTGCCGGTGCGCAACGTCAACCGGACCGTCGGCGGGATCCTTTCCGGGGAGATCGCCCGCCGCCACGGCGCGGGCGGGCTGCCGGAGGGCACGATCGAGATCTCGTTCGCCGGCTCGGCGGGACAGAGCTTCGCGGCGTGGCTTGCGCCCGGGGTGAGCTTCGCGTTGCGGGGCGAGACCAACGACTACGCCGGCAAGGGTCTGTCCGGCGGTGTGGTCTCGGTGTGCCCGCCGGAAGCGGCCATGTTCCGGGCCGAGGAGAACATGATCGTCGGCAACACCGTGCTGTACGGGGCGACGAGCGGCCGGGCGTTCTTCCGCGGGCTGGCCGGAGAGCGCTTCGCGGTGCGCAACTCGGGAGCATGCGCGGTCGTCGAAGGCGTCGGCGATCACGGCTGCGAGTACATGACCGGCGGGCGGGTCGTCGTGCTCGGCCCGACCGGGCGAAACTTCGCCGCCGGGATGAGCGGTGGCATCGCCTACGTCTTCGACCGCGACCGGCGCTTCGAGGAGCGCTGCAACGTCGAGCTCGTCGATCTCGAGGAGCTGAGCGACGACGACGAGCTCGAGCTCCAGGCGCTGATCCGCGAGCACGTGGCCCACACGGGGTCGCTGATGGGGCGCAACGTGCTGGCGTCGTGGGATCGCGGGGCGCGCGAGCGCTTCGTGAAGGTGATGCCGCGCGACTACCGGCGTGCGCTGGCCGAGCGGGCCGAGCCCGCCAAGGCGGCGGTGGAGGCATAGACGCCAGAAGCCGGGCGGCGGAGCCCGGCGTGGCCTTCAGCGACCGTCCGGGGCCGGCGTGACCGGTGGGTCACCGCGGTCGCCGGCCAGGCGGATGAGCACGGTCGCCCACGTCCGGAACGGCCTCCACACCTCGGCCAGCTCGGCGAATCGCGCAAGCGTCATCTCGGTCCCGTAGAGCCGCGCGGCGTGACCGAGGAGCTTCGGCTCCGCGACGGGGAGCAAGGCGTCGGCAAAGCCGGTCGCGCGCACGACGACGAGCGAGGCGTAGAACGCCCCCAGCCCCTTCAAGCGCTTCACCGCTTCGAGCGCCTCCTCCGGCCCGAGCGCCTGCAGGCGGTCGGCGTCGAGCTCCCCGCGCACAGCCGCCTGCGCGACGCCGCGCAGGCGCGCGACCTTCTCGGCGGTGAGGCCAGGGGCGTCGTCGGCGAGGCCGGCGAGCAGATCGCCGGGCTGCGGGAACCCGTGCAGGGCCCGCCCGGCGAGCTCGAACCCCGCGCCGAGGCGCTCGGCCAACGCCCCGCGTGCGACGGCCGCCTGTCGGGCCGGCCGCCGGGCGGAGATGATCGACCACGCGGCGGCCTCGTAGGGGGAGTGGAACAGCACCGGCCGCTGGCCGGGATGCGCCCGCTGGAGCGCGCCGATCACCGCGTCCCGCTCGCCGACGCGGATGAATTCCTCGCCGTCGTAATCGAGCGAGAGGATGCGGGCGAGCTGGCGGCCGACCGTATCCGGGGCCGCGCCGCCGGTGCTGTGGAGCTCGACCGCCAGCGGCCCATCGGGGCGCGGCCGGCGCACCACGGCGCCGGCATACCCCCGGCCGCCGTCCACCGGGAACGCCAGCCGCATGGCGCCGTCGAACGTGCCGGCTCCTCCGGCTCGGGGGCCGAAGCCGAACTCGGCGGCGGCGCGAAGCGAGAACGGGCCGCGGACGGGAAGCTCGACGTGTTCGCTCATCAGCCCTCCGACGATCTCAGGCGCAATCCTCGGAGGCAAGTGCGCGGCGTGGACGTGGCCCCGGGTTCACGGGCCGCGGGCGGCCCGGGCTCGGGGCCGCGGTTCACGGGCCGCAGGCGGGGCCGGGGCCGTTGCTAGCCTCCGACGTCCCATGGGCGAGCTCGGCGCTTTCCTCAAGGTCCATCGAGTCGGCTTCGACAAGCGCGACCCGCGCCAGCGCGTGCGCGACTACCGCCAGTACTTCACCCTGCAGCCGGACGACGAGCTGCAGCGACAGGGCGCCCGCTGCATGGACTGCGGCATCCCGTTCTGCCACGAGGGCTGTCCGCTCGGGAACCTGATCCCGGAATGGAACGACCTCGTCTACCGCGGCAAGTGGCGGGAGGCGATCGACCAGCTCCACGCCACCAACAACTTCCCGGAGTTCACGGGCCGGATCTGCCCGGCGCCGTGCGAGTCCGCCTGCGTGCTGGCGATCAACGACGATCCGGTCACGATCGAGCAGATCGAGATGGCGATCGCCGAGCACGCCTTCGCCAACGGCTGGGTCACGCCGAACCCGCCGGCTCGCCGCAGCGGGAAGACGGTGGCGGTGGTCGGCGCCGGGCCGGCCGGGATGGCGGTCGCCGCCGAGCTCAACCAGTGCGGCCACACGGTGACCGTCTACGAGCGGGACGAGGGTCCCGGCGGCCTGATGCGCTTCGGGGTGCCGGACGCCAAGCTCGAGAAGCGGATAATCGACCGGCGCGTGGAGATCCTGGCCGGTGAGGGGATCAACTTCCGCTACAACGTGGACATCGGGCGCCACACCTCGGCCGCAGAGCTCCACGCCGAGCACGACGCGGTGGTGATCGCGATCGGCTCGCGCGTCTCCCGCGACCTCGATGCTCCCGGACGGAACCTCGAGGGCATCCACTTCGCGATGGATTACCTGTATCAGCGAAATCGCTGGGTCGCCGCCCAGGAAGGGCGGCCGGCGCCCCGGCCGGCGCCCGGCACCGAGATCACGGCCTGCGGCAAGCGGGTGATCGTGATTGGCGGCGGGGACACGGGAATGGACTGCATCTCGAACTCCCACCGGGAGGGCGCGGAGAGCGTGATCATGCTCGACGTGTACGCGGAGCTGCCGGCCAACGGGCGTGACCCGCGCCACCCCTGGCCACTGCCGCCTAAGCGGACTGCGACCACGTATGCGCTCGAGGAGGGCGGCAGACGGCGTTGGGGAACCGAGGTCACCGGCTTCGGCGGCAGGGACGGCAAGGTCAGCCACGTCTACTCCCGCCAGGTGACCGGGACCTCCTCGCGCGACCTCACGCCCGTGCCGGGAAGCGAGTTCGTCCTCGAGGCGGACCTCGTCCTGCTGGCGATCGGCTTCGAGCATCCCGAGCACGAGGGCGTGGTCGAGCAGTTCGGCCTCGAGCTCGACCGCTTCGGCAACATCCGCACCCGGCAGACGTACCGCACCTCCGAGGCGGGCGTGTACGCCTGCGGCGACGCGCGGATCGGGCAATCGCTGATCGTCACGGCGATCTCCGAGGGGCGCAAGTGTGCGCGGATCGTCAACCGTGACCTGGGCGGCAGCCCGATGGACGCCGATCGGGAGATGCTCGCGGTCGGCGCCTGGAGCGGCGAGGCCGACCGTACGCTTCGCCACGAAGCCGAAGCTGCGGGTACCGTGCGGCCCTGGGAGGAGTTCTTCAGCGGTCCGGGAACACGCCCCGAGTAAGGTTTTTCGTCGCCCGGGAACGGGCATGCTACGTTTAGCGTTTGAGGGCGCGTCCCGCAGCTTTTGCGTGCGGACTGGCAGTCCAGGTTTATCCAAGGTGTGGGACGGGGAAACTCGCCCCTGTCGGTCAGGGAACTGCGCCCCCACTTCCCTGACTCTCCGGGGGGTCCAGATGGATCTGGACCCCCCGGGCCTCGTCTGATCCCGTATGCGG
>JAFAXX010000022.1 GCA_019240655.1 Solirubrobacterales bacterium | reverse complement strand
TGATCGGCTTGCTCGACGACCGCTTCGTATCGACGGGAATCGACATCTCGAGGCCCGGCATCGACTACGCTCGCCGCAAGTACGAGAGCGAGGCGAAGCGCTTCTTCGCCGTCCCGGTGCGCGCGCTGTTGCCGGACTGCCGCGGCTACGACGTAGCCACGGTCGTCGAGGTGATCGAGCACCTGGCGCCCGCCGACGTGGACGACATACTCCGGGCGACCGTCGAGCGCCTGCGCCCGGGTGGGAAGCTCGTCCTGACGACGCCGAATTTCGCCAGCGCGTGGCCGCTGGTGGAGATGCTGGTCAACCGCTTCGGCGAATTGAATTACGCCTCACAGCACATCAACAAATTCACGCCGCGCCGGCTGCGGCAGCTGCTCGAGGACCTTGGGCTAAACGAGGTCCGCGTTCATCCGTTTCTTGCCCTCGCGCCGTTCGCGACGCCACTGGGTTGGCGGCTGGCGGACACCCTCGACGGCCTCGAGCGCGGCCCGATCGAGCGCGTGGCGGGACTCCTGCTCCTCGGCACCGGGGTCAAGCCCCGTAACGAGTAGCCGCCGCGGTGCGGCGTGGCGCGCTACTTGAACGGGACGGTGACCGGACCGGGCAGCGGTTGGTAGACGGCGAAGAAGTCACGGTCGTCGGGGACGAGGTAACGGGTGGGCGACTGCTGCGATTGGGGCTCGACCAGCCTGGGGACGAGACCGTGGGCATGCGTGTAGGTGATCAACGTGTGCCACTCAGGGTTGATGTCGAACTGCATCGCCTGCACCGCGCCGACGTGCTGGAGGATCTTCGCCAGGGTGATCACGGTCTGGCCGTCGGCGGCGACGAAGATGAGGTTGCCGCGACGGTCGATGCCAACGCCGGTGCGCCAGACCCGAGTCGCGTGGCCGAGTGAGTAACCCCACTGTGGGCTGTCGGGATTGTCGTCCAACGATGGGTTCAGGCGCCCGTCCCAAACAATTGGAGCCAGGCTCTGGCGCGCCCAGGCGACGTCCGGGCCGGCGTTCGGGCCGCCGCTCCACTTCACGATCGCAATGCGGCCGTCGCGGTAGCCAACGAGCGTGGCGTTGCCGTCAGCCAGCGGCTCGTTCACGTGGCCGTTGTCGGTCGAGCCGTTGTTGATGTCCGTGTAGGTGAAGCCGGCGTTGAAGGTGGCAAGCAGCCGCCAGCGCTGGTCTTCCGGCACCATCATCGGCCCGCGTACGGCCGCGTTCGGTGGCTCATAGCGGCCGGGGTAGTAGCCGATCTGAGTCCGCGTATGGTCAAACCAGGCGACGTAGGCGACGATGCTCGGATACTCGACATCGGGGCGAAAGGTGCTCACCAGCACCGGCGGGCCGCCGTCGACCTTCGGGCCCGTCGGCTTCCAGAGCCCCTCGCCAGGGAGCGGGTGCGCATAGACCGGCTTGATCGGCGGCGGCCAGACCGAGTGTTTATGCGCCTGTCCGGTGCTGTTGTGGCCGGGCTGGCCCACTCCGACCGCCGGCAGGCGCTTCAGCTGCGGCCCGCCCTTCTTCGGCGCATTGGCGCTGTAGTAGACGTTCTCGATCTCGTCCATGATCCAGTTTCCGAGAGGCACCTTGTGCCTGATCCACTCGACGCTGTTCACGCGGAACGACACGCTCGAGGGCCGCAACATCCAGGCGGTATACGAAGTCAGCGCCCACACGAGCACCGCCAGGACGGCCGCCGCGATCCAAAAGCGCCGGCGGCGCCATCTGCTTCTCGGAGGCTCGCGCCGCTTCCCCGGCCGCACCGGACCCCGGTGTAGCGGCGCAGACACGCGCGGTGAGTCAGCCGCGCGTGGCGGATCGCGCAGATCGGGAGCAGGGTCAGACCGCCGCAGACCAGTCATCCCGCCACATCCTAGAGGTCGATCGAGTCGCACATGACGGTTGGAATGCTAGGGAGCGCACCGGCGGCGGCCTCTTCACCGCCGGCGGTCACCGCGT
Organism: Solirubrobacterales bacterium; assembly: GCA_019240655.1. Lineage (GTDB taxonomy): Bacteria > Actinomycetota > Thermoleophilia > Solirubrobacterales > Solirubrobacteraceae > Palsa-465. Next base: position 31,215 of record JAFAXX010000022.1, on the reverse strand, counting down.
TCGGCCGCTGTGACGCCGCCGGGCGCAACCCGCGTCAGCCGCCCAAATCGATCGGCTCAGCACGGTCCGCGTCGGCGTGTGCGGCCGGCTCGGCACGGCGCTCGTTCACCGTGTGGTCGCCTGGCCGACACAGCGGGTACCGGCGCCGGCGGCGTCCGCGCTTGGGCACGTTTGCGGTGTTCTCGGGGCGCCCCCGGTCGCCTTCACCGGCGTATACGGGGCTTGATCGGCCTCCGTGAGGCGGCGCAGGCCGCCGGGATCTCCCGCGGGCAGCCCCCGGTAGAGACCGGGCAATACTCAAATCCGCGCGTCCGGGATGCCTGGTCCCACGGATGCCGAGCGAAGCGAGGCCCACTCAGTCGAGGAAAGGTCCTGCCAGCTAGCCCGAGGGCGCGCCGCGCCCGAGCCAGAAGGCCGCGAAAGCGCGCAGGGAGGGGTCGCGGGCGTCGGCGACCCGGATCATGTGGCTCCAGGCGAGACCGACGGCCCCGTGGATGCCGGTGCGCCGGGCCAGGATGACCGCCTGGCCGGAGGCGGCGAGCGCGGGCGAGAAGGGTGGGGCCAGCGTTACGGACAGCGCCCGCAGACCGGGCGGCGTCGTGTGCGCTCCGTACATCAAGACCACGTCGCCGGCCTGGAGAGCCTGGAGCAGCTGGTCGTCGTTGAGCGGGGCGTCGTCGCGGGTGACAGCCTCGGGCCGGTGAGCGCCGCTGGTCGGTGGACTCGAGTCGTAGGCGGGACGGGGCTGACCGGGCTTGAGCGCGGCGTCGCCGAGATCGCGGTAGGCCTTGCCCGGTCCGGCCGCCGGGCCGGTGACATCCGCTGGGTCGTGGCCGGCGAAGTAGCCGGACAGGAGGGCGATCAACGCGACTGAGAGCGCCAGCGACGCGGCGACGATCGCCACGCGCTCGAGCGCGGTGCCGGCCGTCCTCACTCGAGGGCTCGGATGACCCGTCTGCGCGCGCCGTCCGGTCTACCCCCGCGCCCGTTGCCGGTCGGGGCGCCCGCCTCGGCGGCCAGCTCGACGATCTCGGCCCGGAGCTCGTCGGCCAGCGCGTCGAGGTCGGCCAGCGCGTCGAAGTCGGCGATCAGCCCGAAGTTGAGCTGTCCGTTGTAGCTCAGAATCGCGATCCCGAGCGCCGTGTTCTCCGCCAACGGGACCATCGGGTAGATCGCCGCGAGCTCGCGTCCGAGCACAAACAGCGGACGCTGCGGCCCGGGCACGTTCGTCACCACGAGGTTGAACAGCCGCTGGCGCGCCTGCAGCCGCGCCGCCTGGGACAGGATCGTCGGCGGGGCGAACCCCGACAGCGTGGTGAGCACTCCAGCCCCGACCGCCTGGCCGGACTCCTTGACGGCCCGCATGTCCTCACTCAGCGTGCGCAGCCGCGCCACGGGGTCGAGCACGCCGACGGGCAGCGGCGCCCACATCGCTGCGACGCGGTTGCCGAGCGCGCCGCGTTCGACGTCGGCGCGGACCGATACCGGCACCATGGCGCGCAATTCGACGCCGTCGGTGGAATGGCCGTGCATCCGCATGTAACGCCCGAGCGCGCCGGTGACCACCGCGAGGACAACGTCGTTGAGCGTCCCGCCGAGCGCGTTCTTGATCGCCTTGAACTGGCCCAGGTCGGCGCGGACCCAGGTGAAGCGGCGATGCGGGCCGATGCGAACGTTGAATGGGCTCGGGGGAGCGGGACGGAGGCCGGCCCAGGCCATCGCCCCGACCCCGGCCAGCGCGGCGACCGCGCGCTCGGCGATCGCCCGCGGCGCGCGGAGGGCTGCCTGGGCGCCGTAGAGGAGCTCGCGCGGCACCGTTGCCCGCTCCAGGAGCGCGTCGGCCAGGAGCTGAGCGCGGCTCGGTAGCGGGCGCGCCACCCACTCCTGTTCCGGGGGCGCAACCGGCATCGGCTCCGGCGACGCGTCGAACAGCACGGTGACGATGTCGACACCGGAGATTCCGTCGACCAACGCGTGATGGGTCTTCGAAAGCAGGGCGAAGCGCTCGCCGGCCAGTCCCTCGACCAGCCACAGCTCCCACAGCGGGCGGTCGCGGTCGAGTGGCTGGGAGAACACTCGGCCGGCGAGGCGCCTGAGCTCCTCCTCGCACCCGGGCCGCGGCAGGGCGGTGTGCCGCACGTGAAAGCCGAGCTTGAAATGGGGATCGTCAACCCACACCGGACGACCCTGGCCGGCGGGCACGAAAGCCAGCCGCTGACGGTAGCGCGGCACCAGGTGCAGCCGCGACTGCACGTGCGTCAGCAGCTCTCCATAGGACGGCGGGGGTCCTTCGAAGACCATGCACGCTGCCACGTGCATGTGCGCCGAGTCGCGCTCGAGATGCAGGAACGAGCTGTCGAGGCCGCTGAGACGGTCGCGGTTGGGCACGGGAGGATTTTCGCAGGTGTCGCCACGGCCGCGACCGCGCCCGCATTTGGCAGCGTGTGTGAGCGATCTCACACTAGCGCCGGTGGAGGACTGCCAGCCTGCGCGAGACGAATCTCGACCGCCGAATCGCCCTCGCTCGGTGCGAGGACGAACGGGGGACCCATTGCCGGGCGCGAGTCACTTCCGTCCGGCCGGGGCGTATCGGCCGCCCGGCGCACGCCGGCTCGCGGCCGTAGCGAGCGAAACGACCTGCGCATCTCGAGCGCGGTCCGACGTCCGCGAGCCCGTCAGCTAACTCCGTAGGCGCCCGGTCGAACCGAACAGGAGGTCCTCAACTTGAGGCCGACGCGACGACGTTTGCGTGACCTGCGCCGGGCCGAGGTGGCCATCGGCGCGTTGATCCTTGCGATCCCGGCCGGCGCCGCCGCGGTCTCGGCCGGGCAGGCGCAGAGCGCCGCCCCTCCCCCGACGGCCGCTCTCCCGGCCCACCTGCAGGCCAGCCACGTGCGCTTCGGCCGCAAGGTGGTGCTCACCGGCACGGCGTCCGCCGCCGATGCCGGCCGCACCGCCGAGCTCGAGTTCGCGTCGGTGGGGCAGCGGGCCTGGAGCCCGCTGGCGTCGGCCACTATCGGCTCGAACGGCGCCTTTCGCGTGAGCGCCCAGGCCCGCCATTCCGGAATGCTCCGGGTCCTCGACGCCTCGGCGAACGCGAGCACGGCGGTCCCGGCGGCCGGCGATCCGGGCGCGCTCAGCCCGACTGTGCAACGGATCATCGTCACCCCGGTGTTCCAGCTCCACCCGCAGGCGGTGACTGCACTTGCCGGGTCGACGGTGCATGTGCGGGGGAGACTGCTCCCAGGCGTCTCCGGCCGGCGTATCCGCCTCGAGGCGCGCAGCGAGAGCAGCTGGCACACGGTGGCCACCGCTTCGACGGGTGGCCGCGGCGGCTTCGACCTGCGCTACGTCCCGAGTGCCTCCGGTACGCAGACGCTGCGCGTGCGCTTCGCCGGCGACGGCCTGAACTCCCATGCCGGGACGGCGGCCGGCGAGGTGACGACGTTCCAGACGGCCGTCGCTTCCTGGTACGACGACGCCGGCGGCACCGCCTGCGGGTTTCATGCCTACTTCGGCGTCGCGAACCGCTCGCTGCCGTGCGGAACCAAAGTCACCATTGGCTACGGCGGGCACACCGTGACCGCCACCGTCGACGATCGCGGCCCATACGTAGGCGGGCGCGATTGGGATCTCAACCAAAACTCGGCCGCCGCCCTCGGCTTCGACGGCGTCGGCACGGTCTGGACCTCGTCGTAGAGACAGGCGGGGCCACGTCTGAGGCGTCGCCTAGCCTCTGGGCGATGCCCGATCGTTGCGTGGCGCACCTCGACATGGATGCGTTCTACGTGTCGGTCGAGCTTCGCCGGCGGCCCGAGCTGAACGGAGTGCCGGTGATCGTGGCGGGCAGCGGGCCGCGCTCCGTGGTCACGACCGCCTCGTATGAGGCCCGCCGCTTCGGGGTCGGCTCAGCGATGCCAGCGGCCCGCGCGCGCCGGCTGTGCCCGCAGGGCGTGTTCCTGGCACCCGACTTCGCGTATTACCGGGAGGCCTCCCGCGAGGTGATGGGGGTCGTCCGCGCGCACGTGGAGACGGTCGAGGTAATCGGCCTCGACGAGGCCTACCTCGACCTGACCGGGCTACCGGCGCCCCAGGCGGCGATGCGGCGGGTCAGCGCGGAGATCGACGCGCGGACCGGCCTTGGGTGCTCGATCGGCATCGGCCCGAGCAAGCTCGTGGCCAAGGTCGCCTCGGACGCCGAGAAGCCGCGCGGGTTCGTGGTCCTCACCCGCGAGCAGGCGTGCGAGCGCTTCGCGCCAGCGCCCTGCGGGCTGGTGCCGGGGATCGGACCGAAGACGGTGGAGCGGCTCCAAGCGGCCGGGATCGCCACGCTGGGGGCGCTGGCCGCCGCCGATCCGGAAGCGCTCGGCCGGCAGTTCGGCCGCCGGCAGGCGGCCGAGCTTCAGCGCCGGGCGCGGTTCGAGGACGGCTCGCCCGTCACCGAGCAGCGCAAGGTGATCTCGGAGTCTCGCGAGCGGACGTTCGACCGGGACATCGCGGACATGGCGCGGCTCGAGGAGATCCTCACCGGGCTCGTGGCCCAGCTGGCGGCCGCGCTGGCCGAGCAGGGACGCGGCGGGCGGACGGTCGCGATCAAGGTGCGCCTCGACGACTTCTCGACCCACACCCGGGCGCGGACGCTGGCCGAGCCGGTCAGCTCAGCGGAACGGATCGGGCCCGTGGCGCAGGAGCTGCTGAGGCGCTTCGCCGCGCCGCGCCCGGTGCGGCTGCTCGGGGTCCGAGTGGCCGCGCTCGAGCGGCTCGCCGCGTCGGCCGACCAGCTGAGCTTGGCCGTGTAGCGCCGCGTCAGTAGAGCGCGGAGGCGAGCCGGCGACGGAACTCGCGGGCCAGCGGATGTTCGACGCCGAGCTCGTCGAGGATCCCGACCACCACCCGGCGCACATCGTCGCGCGCGCCGTCGGCCGAGCGGAGCGCTCCGATCAGGAGATCGAGCGCGCGCTGGTGGTCCCCGGCGTCGAGTGCCGCGAACGCCGCGCGGAGCTCGAGCGCGCTCGGCTGCTCTGCGCGCGCGACCGCCTGCTCGAGGCCGATGCGCGCCGCCAGCCCGTCGGCGGCGAAGCTTCCCGGGACGCGGGAGAGAATCCGCAGCGCCTCGTCGGTCTCGCCGCGCTCGCGTAGCATGCGGGCAAGCGGCACGGCGGCGTCGGCGCGGGTTGGCTCGAGCTCGAGGGCTCGTCGCAGCGAGGTCTCGTCGCCCTGCTCGACCAGCCGATCCGCCTCCGAGGGCAGCAGCGAGTCGAGAAAGCGCTCGACCGCCAGTGGCGGCTGGGCGCCCACGAACTCCGCCGCGACGCGGCCGTCGACGAACGCCTTGACCGCCGGGATGCCCTGGATGCCGAAGCTGCGAGCGAGATTCGGGTTGGCGTCGACGTCCAGCTTCGCCAGTTCGACCTTCCCGGCTCGCTCCGCCACGGCGCGCTCGAGCACCGGTCCGAGCTGGCGGCAAGGCCCGCACCACGCGGCCCAGAAGTCGACCACGACGGGGATGATGTGAGAGCGGTCGATGACCGCGGACTGGAAGTTGCTCTCGAAGACGTCCATGAGATCGATCTTAGCGGCACGTGGAGTGCCCCGGTTTCGTGACACCTTGGCGGATGGGTGCAGGTCAAAGCGCGCGGTGTGTTCCATCGAGTGCCTTCGGTAAACCTCTACCGAGTCACCATCGAAATCCACCGCGGTGTGTTAGGAAGGTCGGCCATGCGGTCGAACGACGCTTGCGGCGAGGCACTCGTCGACGCTGGGGGTACGCGGCTGTGCTAAACCTCTTTACGTGGCGAGAATCGCTGTGACCGGGGGCAGTGGCAAGGCAGGTCGCGCGGTCGTCACGGACCTTGCCGAGCACGGCCACGAGGTACTCAACATCGACCGGGTCGGCTCGCCGGAGTCGTATTCCCCCGAGGCGCCGATCCCGTTCCTTGCCGCGGACGTCACCGACTTCGGTGAGACGCTGGAGGCGCTGGCGGGTGGGGAGACCCTTCCGGGGATCGAGGCCGTGGTGCATCTCGCGGCGATCCCTTCGCCGGCGCACGCCACACCGGACCGTGTCTTCCGCACCAATGTCACAAGCACCCACGCCGTCTTCGCGGCCGCGGCCCGGCTCGGATTGAAGCGGGTGGTTTGGGCATCGAGCGAGACCACGCTCGGGCTGCCGTTCACCCGGCCCCCGGATTACGCCCCCGTCGATGAAGCTCATGTGTACCCGGAGACCAGCTATGCGCTCTCGAAGGTGCTGGGTGAGGAGATGGCCCGCCAGTGGAGTCGCTGGAGTGGCATCCCGATCATTGGACTGCGGTTCTCGAACATCATGGTTCGGTCCGACTACGAGAAGTTCCCTGGCTACTGGGAGGACCCTCACGCGCGCAAGTGGAACCTGTGGGGCTACGTCGACGAGAGCCACGTTGCCGAGAGCGTCCGTCTGGCGCTCGACGCCGATGTGGATGCGGCGGAGGCGTTCATCATCGCTGCCGCGGACACGGTGATGAAGCGGCCGAGTCGCGAACTGATGGCGGAGGTGTTTCCCGCCGTCCCCGTGGCGGAGCACCTGCAAGCGAACGACACGCTGCTGGACATCACCAAGGCGCGGTCGGTGCTTGGCTACGCGCCGAAGTTCAGCTGGCGCGAGCTGTTTTGACCGGCGCGGCCGCGACAGGACGTGGGCCGCGACAAGCGTCGCGGCGGCGTCAAGCGGGACGGATGTTCTGGTTGACGGCGAAGACGTTGTCGGGGTCGTACTTCGCTTTGATCTGCGTGAGCCGGTTGTAGTTTCCGCGGTAGGTGGCCTCGACGCGCTCCTGGCCTTCGTCCATCATGAAGTTGACGTACCCGCCGCCCAGCGAATACGGGTGCGTCGCCTCCCAGTAGTCAACGCACCATTGGCGGATCGTGGCGGCGTTGGCGCGGTCGGAATCCACGCCGACGATCACCTGCGCCCACTTCGCGTCCCGGTATGCCCATGGCGTGGCATCGGCGGCGACTCGCGAGGCGGCGCCGTCGATCGCGTACATATGCATGGTCGACTTCCACGTCGGCAGCGCGGTGCCATGCTCGAGGTGGCGCTCAATCGCTGCGTCGGGCAGCTCTGAGACGAAGTCACCACGCCAGTACCACTGATCGCCGGGTGGATAGACGCCGTCGAACGCGGATTGAAGGGCGGGCAGCGGCATCGGCGCGACGCCATCGAGCAGCGGCCGGCCGAATCCGCGCGCCTCGCGCAGGCAGACGGGATCGTCCTCACTACCGCAGTAGCACCACAGGATCGCGCAGACCTTGCGTAAGTGAAGCTCCTCCGGGAACGGCGGCCCGGGCGGAACGCTGAGGAAGGCGAAGAACCCGCTCAGCTCGTCGGGCTGCGCCGGGCCGAACTCACGCCACCACGAGAGCAGGTGGGCGGCGTCGTCGAGGTCGTAGAGGACCGGGCCGGCGATCACGTTGGCCACTTCATGGCAGCGGAAGGTGAACGAGGTCACGATCCCGAAGTTGCCGCCGCCGCCGCGCAGTGCCCAGAACAGATCCTCGTTCTGCTGCGCGCTGGCCGTGACAAGGCTACCGTCGGCGAGCACCACGTCGGCAGAGAGCAGGTTGTCGACCGTCAGCCCACAACGCCGGGTGATGTGCCCGAGCCCGCCCCCGAGCGCCAGTCCGCCGATTCCCGTGGTCGAGATGATGCCCCCCGGGACTGCCAACCCGAACACGTGCGTCGCGTGATCGACCGCGGCAAGCGTCGCGCCTCCGTCGACGCGGGCGATCTTCTCGCGCGGATCGACGCTGACCCCGTGCATCGGCGACAGATCGATCACCAGCCCGTCGTCGACGCTGCCCAGCCCGGCCCCGTTGTGTCCACCACCGCGTACGGCGACCCGAAGCTCATGCTCGCGCGCGTGCGAGAGCGCGGCGATCACGTCGGCCGCATCGGCGCAGCGCACGATCGCCGCCGGCCGCTTGTCGATCATCGCGTTGTACAGGGTCCGCGCCTCGTCGTAGTCGGGCGCACCCTGATCGATGTAGCTTCCCCGCAGCCGGCCGCGAAGCTGGGCGGCGCTGGTGGTTTCTACCGTCGCCATGCCTGGCCCCCTTTTCGTGTTTGGCGTCGGATGAGACCGCAAACTCAAGCCCCAATCCATACGCCGTTCGGCGTATCTTTGTCACGAGGCCATGAACACCGCGGCCGTCAAAGCGATCCTGACGCTGACCGCCGACGCCGAAGCAGCCGGATCGCTCGAGACCTACCACGCCGAGCTGCTGACCGCGATGGCCGCTGCCTTCCCCTGCGACGTGCTGGTCTTCAACGAGTTCGAGCTCGGTCCCCGGCCGACCAGGCTCGGGACCTCGGCGGTTACCTGCACGACGTCGCCCCCGCTGGAGCCGGCGGATGCGGTCAGCCCGGCGCTGATCACCGCTTTCGTCCGCCACCTTGCCGCGCACCCGCTGATCCGCTTGCACGCCGCCGGTGACAGCACCGCGCACCGGCTCTCAGACGTGACCGGTATGCGCAGTTTCCGGCGGGTTGCGCTGTATGGCGAGTTCTTCCGTCCGGCCGCGATCGGGCACCAGTTGACGCTGGGGCTTGACGGACCGCCCGACCGCCTGGTGGGAATCTGGCTGAACCGTACCCGGCCGGACTTCTCCGACGACGAGCTGCTCCTCGCCGAGCTCCTGCGCCCACACCTGCACGCGGCCGAGCTGGCGGCGAGGCGAGCTGCGGCCCGCGCTGCGCTAACCGCTCGCGAGCGCGAAGTGTTGGATCTCGTCGCCGCGGGCGCGAGCAACGCCGCTGTCGCCGAGGTGCTCGTCGTCAGCCCGGCGACGGTCAAGAAGCACCTCGAGAACATCTACGGCAAGCTCAACGTCGGCTCGCGCACCGCCGCCGCTCACCGAGCGCGGGCGGGCACCGCCGGGCGGTTGCTCAGCGTGCGAACGGGGCCAGGCGCCTTGTCCGTGTAGCGCAATCGTCGGCCTCGAAGACCGCAGGGTCATCCGCCGGCGTGCTCGACGAAGTAGCTGCCGCTGCCCTGGCCGCTCGAGTAGTAGCGGCTGGTCACGGTCTTCTTACGCGTGTAAAACTCAATTGCATCGGGGCCATGAGCGTGCAGGTCGCCGAGGAAGCTCTCCTTCCAGCCTGAGAAGGGAAAGAAGGCCGCCGGCGCGGCGACGCCGATGTTGACGCCGATCATGCCGACCTGAACCTCGTGGCGAAAGCGGCGCACCGACGCCCCTGACTCGGTGAAGATCGATACGCCGTTGCCAAAGCGGCTCGCGCTGACGATGTCGATGGCCTCGTCAAGCGAACCGGCCCGCACGACGCTGAGCACCGGTCCGAACACCTCCTCGCCGATGATCGGCGCGTCGGGGGCGACATCGTCGAGGATCGTTGGCGCGATGAAGGCGCCGCCGGAACCGAGCTCGTCGCCCGCGGGCGCCCGACCGTCTACGGCGGCCCGTGCGCCATCCGCGAGGGCACGCTCGATACAGCCGACGATGCGGTCACGAGCCGCACACGAGATCACCGGTCCGACGTCGGTGCGCTCCTGCAGCCCGTCGCCCACGGTGAGCGCCTCGGTCGCCGCTACGAGCGCCGGCATGACCCGTTCGTGGGCCTCGCCGACGGTGACCAGCACCGACCCGGCCATGCACCGCTGCCCCGCGGCGCCAAACGCGGAGCCGATGACGCCGTCGACGGTGGGCTCGATGACCGCGTCCGGCATCACGACCATGTGGTTCTTGGCCCCGCCGAGGGCCTGGACGCGCTTGCCGGACTTGGCCGCGCGCTCGTACACGAGCTTGGCCACGGGGGCCGAGCCGACGAACGAGACGGCGTCGATGCCGGGATGGTCGAGCATGCCCTCCACCAGCTCGCGCCCGCCGTTGACGAGGTTGACCACGCCGGAGGGCAGCTCCAGGGCATCGAGTTCCTCAAAGGCGATCTGCTGGGTCATCGGCACCTGTTCCGAGGGCTTGAGCACGAACGTGTTGCCGCAGGCGATCGCGAAGGGCAGGAACCAGAACGGCACCATGGCCGGGAAGTTGAAGGGCACAATCGCCGCGCAGACGCCAACTGGCTGACGCACGGTCTCCAAGTCGATGTTGCGCGAGACGTCTTCCAGGATGCGCCCCTGCATCGTGGTCGGGATCGCGCAGGCGCACTCGACCATCTCGATCATCCGTGCGACCTCGGCGCGCGCATCGGCGATCGTCTTGCCCATCTCGGTGGTCACCGAGCGCGCGAGCTCCTCGCCGCGGGCGACGAGACGCTCGCGGAGCTCGAACAGCTTGCGCGCCCGGGCGATGGTCGAGACGGCCCGCCACTCGGCCAGCGCGCCGCGGGCCGCGGTGACGGCGTCGTCGAGGTCGGCGGAGCCCGACAGCGGCACGCGCGCGAGTACCTCCCCGGTGGCGGGATTGACGACCTCCTGCTCGCCGGTGGCCGCGGCAGCCGGCATCCAACGGCCGGCGATGTAGTTCTCAAGCAGGCGGGTCGCCGTGGCGGTCATCGTTGCTCCTCTGGAACAAGGGATCGTTCGTGGATCGGGGTCGTTGGCCACCGCCCATTCGGACGTCGGCCCGGCCATCAAGCTTAAGGATTAGAGGTCCGAGCCGGGACGCAGCCGATCGAGCCGGGGTAGGGGAGGGGACCCCGAGGTACCGCTCGCGGGTACCCGCATCGGTGCTGCAGGTCGGCAAGCGGGTGGAGGATCTTTCGATCGCGGGTAGTCGGGCGGCCATGAACGTGGCACCGGCGAGTGACCTGTGGTGGAAGAACGCGGTCGTCTACTGCCTCGACCCCGAGACGTTCGGCGGTGACTTCCCTGGACTGATCCCCCGGCTGGACCACGTCGCGGCGCTCGGTGCCTCATGCGTTTGGCTCATGCCGTTCTATCCCACGCCGAACCGCGACGACGGCTACGACATCAGCGACTACCTCGGCGTCGATCCGCGGCTCGGCGACCTCGGCGACTTCGTGGCGGCGGTGCGGCACGCGCACGACCGCGGACTGCGCGTGCTCGCCGACCTGGTGGTCCACCACTCCTCGGACGAGCACCCGTGGTTCCGCGCGGCCTGTGCGAGCCGCACGTCGCCGTATCGCCGCTACTACGTCTGGTCGGACGATCCATCGCGCGAACAGGGCACGACCGCCGAGGACTGGAGCTGGCAGGAGCAGGCCGGTCAGTACTACCTGCACCGCTTTGCGCCGTTCCAGCCCGACCTCGACATCACCAATCCGGCCGTGCGCGATCAGATCGCCAAGACGGTCGGGCTGTGGCTGGCGCTCGGCGTGGCGGGCTTTCGCATGGACGCCGTCCCGTTCCTGGTCGAGGAGGTGGGGCCCGAACGGGCGGCCGGCGGCGACGCCAAGCGCTGGCTGCACGCACTACGAGAGTTCGCTCAGCGCCGGCGCGGCGACGCGACGCTGATGGGGGAGGTCAACGTCGACGTGGACGACCTCGAGTCGTATTTCTCCGACCACGGCGAGGCGCTGCATCTGCAGCTCGCCTTCCTCATCAACCAGCGCCTGTGGCTCTCGCTCGCCCGGTGCGAAGCCGCACCGCTCGAGGACCTGATTCGCCGTCTCCCCGTGCCCCCGCGCGACGCCGGCTGGGCGACGTTCCTGCGCAACCACGACGAGCTGACGCTGGACAAGCTCGCCGAACGCGAGCGCGAGGAGGTGCTCGCCGTGTTCGGCCCGGAATCGCGGATGCGCGTGTACGGGACCGGCATCCGCCGGCGGGTGGCGCCGATGCTCGGCGGGGACGGGCCGCGGCTACGCATGGCCTGGTCGCTGTTGCTCTCGCTGCCGGGCACACCGGTGCTGCTCTACGGCGACGAGATCGGCATGGGGGAGGACCTCGGCCGCGAGGGGCGCATGAGCGTGCGCCTGCCAATGGACTGGGACGAGGCGGACGCGCAGCGGCGCACGCCGGGCTCGCTGCTGCGGTTCATGACCAGGCTGATCCACCAACGGCGCGCGACGCCCGAGCTCGGCTGCGGCACGAGCGCGCTGATCGAGACCGATCCCCCGACGGTTTTCGCCCATCGCTCCGACTGGCGGGGATCGACGGTGCTCACCGTTCACAACCTCGCCGACGCGCCCGCCGCCGCCGAGCTCGACCTCGGCACGGACGTCGTCGGCGTGGACGATCTCCTCGAGCTGCGCGAGCACAGCGTGCAGCGTGGCCGGCTCCGCGTGGCGCTGGCCCCGTACGGCTACCTGTGGTTGCGGGCCCGCACGGCCGCGGGTGCGCCCGCAGGACGCCGTGTGGCTGCGGCCGGCTGAGTGCGGCGGCGCCGCGCCCGCGCGTGGCTCGGTCGAGCAGCGCCCGCGCGCGGCTCGGTCGAGCAGCGCCCGCGCGCGGCTCGGTCGAGCAGCGCCTCATAGACAGGTCGGGTCGAACTGAAAGCCGCAGCCGAGGCCGACGGTGCCGACCAGGCGCAAGTGTTAGCGGAGCTTGCGCTTGCGGTACGCGCCCATGGTGCGAAACAGAGTGATCCGGTCGGCCACCGGCCGGGAGGGGTCCAGGTCGCGGAAGGCCGTCTCGACGGTGACCACGATTCGTTCGGAGTCTCCCAGCTCGGAGAACTCTCCGAGGTCGATGTCGAATGCGGCCTCGAGCGCGTCCATCCCCGCTTCATAGCGCTGTCGGGCCTCGGCAAACACGAATTCGAGGTATCGCTTGACGTCCAACACGCCCTGCTTGTCGGTGACGGGACCGTGCCCCGGCACGATCGTGTCGACGTCCAGCTTCGCAATCGTCTCGCATGCCTTCGTCCAGTTGCTGATCGGCCCCGCCCAGGCGATCGGCGTGCCGCCGACGAATGTCAGGTCGCCGGTGAACACGGTGCGCGCCGAGGGCACAAGCACGATCGAGTCGGAGAGCGTGTGCGCCGGGCCGAGGTCGCGGACGATCACCCTTCGCTCGCCCAGCGACACGGTGAGCTCGCCGTCGAATGTCTCGTCGGGATCGCGCCCGGTGATGGGAGAGAAGTCGAAATCGCCGAACGCGTAGCCGACGAAGTCGGCGAGCTCCGCGTCGGGAGCGGACTTCAGCGCGTTCAGGCGCGAGGGCGGCGCTTCCTTCATCTCCTCGGCTGCGGCCACGGTGGCGTAGATCGTGGCCCGCTCGGGGACCAGCTCGTTGCCGTAGCAGTGGTCGCCGTTGGCGTGGGTGTTGACCAGGCTGCCGATCGGTCGCGTCCGAGTGATGGGCCTCATCTGTTCGAGCATGTCTGCAGTCAGCTTGAGATCGAACAACGTGTCCACCAGCAGGGAATCCGCGTCGCCCGCGATCAGGCCGGCGTTGCTGTAGCCCCATTGGCCACGAGGCTGCAGATACGCCCAGAGGCCATCCCCGAGCTCGTGCAGGCCCTTGGTGTAGTCGACGCTCATGCGCTCACCGCAGTTGACCACGGTCGCTCGGTGGCATCGGCGGCCCCCTCGCGAGCGCACCGAGCTTCATCCACGCCGGGTCGGCGTCGACGACTTCGAACCGCGAACCTGCCAAGCCAGGTTCGCCGTTGGGGAACACGAGCTCGGGCCACGCCTCGGTCCGCGGCAGGGGACGGCTGTGGGTGGGCAGGATCCGCGCGCTGCTCTGTCTCATCGACCCTCTCCTCATCGCTCGTGGCTCACACCCTGGCCGGCGCGTGAAGTGTTGCACCGCGGTCACGGCGGCATGGAGATTGGCGGGGCGCTCAGCGACGCCGACACAACGAGCGAGCCGCATCCGGCCTGTAGGGGACCGATGATGGTCGCGCCTCGCCTCATGCGCGGGTCGTGTTACATAACGGGAATGAGCGAGCGGGTGGTCGAGCGCGACGGGGCGGCGCTGGCGGTCGAGGAGACCGGCGAGCCTCACCGCCCGCCGGTAGTGCTGCTCCACGGGTTGACCGCCACCCGGCGCTACGTCGTGATGGGATCGAAGTCGCTCGAGCGCTCCGGTCACCGCGTGATCAGCTACGACGCGCGTGGGCACGGACGGTCGCGGCCGGCCCCCGCGCCCCGCGCCTACCGTTACGAGGATCTGGGGCTCGATCTGATCGCGGTGCTCGACCAGTTGGAGATCGACCGGGCGGTCCTGGCCGGCGCGTCGATGGGCGCGCACACCCTGCTCTGGCTCGCGCTTCGCGCCCCCGAGCGGGTGGCCGGGATGGTTGTCATAACGCCCGCTTATGAGCCGGACGCCAACGACGATCCCGAGCGGCTGGCGCGCTGGGATGCGCTCGCAGAGGGCTTGCGCAGCGGCGGGGTGGAGGGTTTCGTGGCCGCCTACGGAACCCCGGCCGTGCCCGAGGCGATGCGGGACGCCGTACTCAGGGTGATCCGGCAGCGGCTCGCGTTGCACGAGCATCCCGAGGCCGTGGCCGATGCGCTGAGCAATGTGCCGCGCTCCCGCCCGTTTGGCGAGCTTTCAGAGCTGGCGGCGATCCGGGCGCCGGCGGTGGTGGTGGCGAGCAACGACGACGCGGACCCCGGCCACCCGGAGGTCGTGGGGCAGGAATACGCGCGCGCGATCCCCGGCGCACGGCTCATCACCGACGAGCCGGGCCGTTCCCCGATTGCCTGGCAGGGGAGCCAGCTCTCGAAGGTGATCGCGGAGGTCGCCGGGGCGAGCGGGCTGCGAGGCTCCGGCGGGTGAGCCGGGCGGGCTACTCGGGCACGCCCCTGCCGGGCAAGCTGGGGGTCAAGCCGGGAACGCGCCTGGCGCTGATCCGGGCGCCGCAGGGTTTCACGACCACGCTGGGCGCGCTTCCGGACGGGGTTACCGTCCTGGCGGGTCTGCGGGCTCCACTCGATGTGATCGTCGCCTTCTTCGAGCGCCGGCGGGCGCTCGAGCGGCGGCTGCCCGCGCTGCGCGACGCGCTCGCGCCCACCGGCGGCCTGTGGATCGCGTGGCCGAAGCGGGCGTCGGGAATGCCGACCGACGTGACCGAGGCCGCGGTGCACGAGCTCGGCCTGGCGGCCGGCCTCGTGGACAACAAGGTCTGCGCGATCGACGAGGTGTGGTCGGGGCTGCGATTCGTCCATCGCGTGCGTGACCGGCCTGTGCGTGACCGGCCCGTGCGTGACCGGCCCTTCGGTGACCGGCCCGCACCGCCGCCACGAGCGGGCCGGCCTGTCTCCGCGGATTCGCGGCGCGGTCTCTAGCCCAACCGGATCTGCTCCGGCCTGGCCTTGACCCCGGCGAGGTAGCCGGTGCCGAGGTAGTGCACGAACAACCACAGTCGCACCTGCCGGTCCCGCTTGCCGCGTCCGGGCTTGCGCGCCAACGTCGTCTGGGTCGAGTAGGTGCAGTTCGGCTGCAGGGTGACGAGCGAATAGCCGACCAACCGGCGCCCGAAGAACGCCTTGACGCTCACCTCGCCCGCGCACGCGTAGCTCGCGGGAATCGACGAGGGGCCGGCCACGCTGCCCGACGTCGCGAAGGTGAACGGCGCCTTGCGCGCGCGGCGGGGAGACGTTCGCGCGCGCAGCCTCGGGACCGGGCGCGGCGAGGGGAAGGTCATGAACGTCTGGTCGGCTCCGTAGGAGACGATCGAGCTACCTGGATGCAGGGCGATCAGCCTGAAGTGGAAGATCGTGCCGGGGAGCAGGCCCTGGACCGGCGAGGCGACCGTGACCGGAGCGCTACCCGCGGCGCTCGTCCCGCCGAAGGTCGCCGAGCCGTAGAGGGCCGTCGGCCCGTACTGGAACTGCCAGTTCGTCTGCTCGCCCTGCGGATTGACCACGCCGGTGAACGTGGCGAAGCTCGTGCCGATCTGGGCGGCGGGGCCCGTGGCGACCACGGGCGGCGGGTGACCGGCGGTGGTGAAGGTGTGGTCCGCGCCGACCGAGATCCCGTACTTGTTGAGCGCCACCAGCTGATAGTGGTAGGGGGTGCCCGGGATCAGACCCGTCGCCGTGGTGGTGGCGGTGACCGGCTTGGTTCCGGCGCCGGCCTTACGGGGGGCGCCGTTCACGCCGTAGGCGTTCGTAAGCCCCCAACGGAAGAAATATGTAGCGGCGCTGCCGTTCGGATTGACCGTGCCCGCAAGCGCGGCGCTGGTCTGCCTCACTGCGCTGTGCCCGCCCGTCACCACCGACGGCGATGACGCCGCCGCCGCCACTCCGGTGGCGAGCGCGCCACCGGCCAGCATCCCCGCAACAACTCTGATCGTGCGCCGCATTGCCTTCCTCCCCTCGAATGCTCTGTTGGACGGTCTATACCCGGCGGCGGGCTGGAAGTTGCGCCGCGCCGCCGAGTGGCGCGCCTTCCGGCGCCCGCCACTGATGAAGTCCTCCCGGAGCAGACTACCTGCAGCTACCCGAGCATCCGACCGACGTCGTGCACATCGTCGAGGGCGTGATCCACGAGGAGCCCGCGCTCGGCGGCTCGGAGCCGCGCGGGTAGTACCCGATCTGGGAGGGGCACCGGCGGCGGTTCGAGGGCGTTTGCTCCACGACTACCAAGCCGACGGTCTTGCCCAGGCGGCCTCGACCGACCACGTGCCCAAGTGACGAACACCGTCCGGCCTCGACCCTAGACTCACGAGCGTGAGTCGAACGCTTGCCCCGCTGATGGAGTCCGATCGGGAGTGATCCGCCGAACGGCGCTTATGGTCGTGGTGGCCGCCGCGTTCGTGACCGGCGGCTGCGGCGGAGGGTCGAGTCCGACCGCCCCGAAGAACGTCCCGGGCCACGCGGGGGCACCGACGCAGGCGGTCGGCACCAGCGGGCGCGCGGCGATCGCGCCCGCGGCTGCGCGTGCGAAGCCCGCTGTTTTGCCGCCGCCGATCAGGCCGGTCTTCCCCGACCCGCTACCCGGCGAAGGGGTCTGGAAGCCGACGGGCCCGCCGGTCAACGGTGGTCCGCCGGTCCTGGTGAGCACCTTTCGCTCCGAGCTCGCCTATCCGCAGATCGTCGCCTACGTGGCGTGGTTCGACCATACGCGCACCCAGATCGGGTACTACCCGGGCGGCTCCGAGCCGCCGAGCGCGGCCGTCCGGGGGCCGATGATGGTTCCGGATAGCCAGCGCTGGCGGTTGCTGGCGACCTTCAACGCGGGCTTCACTTACACGGACGGCAGTAACGGCTCGACCGACAACGGGCGCGTTAACGAGCCGCTGTCGGAGGGCAACGCCACCCTGGTCGGATATCGCGACGGGCGCGTCGACATCGTGAAGTGGAGCGGCGGCTCGAACGCGGGCGGGGACGTCGCCTGGGCTCGCCAGAGCCTGGCTCCGATCGTCTGGAACGGACAACTGAACCCCGACTTGAACGAGAACCCCGACAGCCCGCAGTGGGGGTACACGCTCGGTCACGTCGCCCGCGTCCCGCGCACCGGTGTGGGCATCGACCGGCGCGGCAACCTCTTCTTCGTCGTCGCCAGCGACCAGACGGTGATCACTCTGGCGAAGATCCTTCAGCACATCGGCGCGGTCCGGGCGATGGAGTTCGACATCAACTACGAATGGCATACGTTGATCACCTACACCCACGGCCCCAACGGGCTCGTGCCGAAGCTCGTCGAACCCCAGCCGCAGCAGTCGGCCAGCCGCTATCTCGTCCCCGACAGCCGTGACTTCTTTGCCGTCTACCGACCCCTGCCCGACCCGGTCACGGTGCCCTTCAAGTAGCGATCCCGCTGCCTCCGGCGACGGAAGTCGCCACGAACAGCGCCCTGGCGTCGGTCTGTCTGCCGCACCCTCGCCGTAAGTGACGGGGATCCGCCCGGTCGCGTACCCAGCCGTGGTCGGGTTCCCTGGCTAGCCCGTCCGGCTCGCTCCGGGATTGCGTGTGAGCTGCAGGGCGATCGTCGGCAAGAATGGCGAGCGGGATTGGGCCAACCGGAAAATCGACGCGTTGCGCGCCGACCGGGCGCCGGCGGTTCTGCGTGGCGGTCGCACCGGGCCGGGACCATCCCGCCGCGTTGAGTTGGTTTACAGGCTCTGGGTCACGAAATCCCGACACAGTCCGTCGGAGCTCGGCCGGTTCTGCCTGCCCGAAGGATGCGAGCAAGCGTCCCTCCTCCCTCCGTTTGACGGGTCGAGCAGGCCACGCGGACTACTCCCCGTGCCAGCTAACGTTGCCCGAACCTACGGCGAGGCCACGAGCCGCAACGCTGCGGGTCGTGGCGAATTTTGTCGGTATAACCGGACTTTTCCGCCCCCGGCCCGTGCGAGCTCGGACTTTCCCGGTCGCGCGGCACGGCCCGCTCGGCCTCCGGCCTCGCCACGGAGCTTTCCATGTGCCGGCCTACTCAGGCCTTGGCTACGCGGCGCCCGCGCTATGCGTGACCGCGGGCGCGCGGTGTTCGGGCATGCCATGGGCCTTGTTGCCCTCACGGTTGGCTACACGGCGCTGGGCGCCTACATCGGTCGCAGCCTCATCGGCGGCACGGCCATGGTCGTCATGATCGGCTGGTTTGGCTGCATCTTCGGCCTGAACGTCGCGTCGGCCCGCGGGCACGAACAACTGGCCACCGGGCTGCCGGCCTGGTGATGTTCGGCCTTCACGATTTTCGACGTCAATCGCCTGCGGCGTGTCGGCATGGCCAGCGCCGTGCCGATCGCGGCCGGCATTTTTCTGGGCAACTTCAGCATCTTTCTGTTCATGCTGCGGGTGTTTTCAGGTGAAAGGGACTGACGGGTGTCGCCGAGGCAGTCGCCTGGTTGGCGGCCGCGCGAGACACAAAGCACAGTGGCGATGTCGGGGCCAGTGCTGCAGGCCAAGCGATCGCCCGAATCTCGCCACACCCGGTGTAACTCGCTGATAGGTTACGCCGATCACGACCTACCGCGGCCAGCACGACAAATCTCGCGTCGACCAGGCGCTGCAGGCGGTCGCCAAGACGCGTGCCGGCGGTTGGCTCTTCATCAACGTGTTCCCGGTCATCGACCGATGGCTGATCCCCCGGACACGAGGACGTCTGAAAGTCGCCATCGGCCAGCCAATCCTGCTCCTCCACACCCGCGGCGCAAGGTCAGGCGAGCCGCGAACTACCCCGCTGCTTTACACCCCGCTGCAGGGGGGCTTCATCGTCGTGGCGTCCAAGGCCGGTGCCCGTCATCACCCGGGCTGGTATCACAACATCCGCGCTCATCCGGATGCCGTCTCGGTCGAGCTCGAGGGGCGTCACGCGGCCGTGCGCCCGCGCCTCGTGGAGGAGCCGGAACGCAGCGAGCTCTGGCGGCGCGTGAACGACAACTACAACGGCTATGAAACGTACGCGCGGCGCGCGGGTGGACGCGTCATCCCGCTAGTCGTCCTGGAACCCGTCTGAGCTAGGCGGCGCCGAGACCTCCTCGCCGGCGGAATTGGACGCTTAGATCGTTGCCGAAGGAGTCGTCCACCAAACCGCCCGTGACGATCGTATGCGTGGCAGCATTGATCCGGCGTCGGCGCCGTCTGCAGCAGTCCTGGTCCTCGGCCGTTTGCCAAGGCCGCGGCCGACGAAGCGCGCTGCGAGCCGCTGTTCGTCTGCGGCCACGTCGTACACTTCAAGCGCGGGCGCGACGGCCGACGGTCACCTATGTTGCGGCGACGGTCCGGTGACTCGCTCGCTCGGCCCGACGGTAGCCTATGTCGCGCCGTCACCGTAGTCGTCGTAGAAGCCGCGACCGCGCTTGACGCCGAGCCATCCGCGGTCGACGTACTGGCGCAGCAGCTGGCGGGGAGAGTCCGGTATCCCGTCGCGGACGGCGGCGTAGTGTTCTTCGATATCGAGGACCACGTCCAGGCCGACGTCGTCCATGGCTCGAAATGGCCCGCGGCGCGCGCCGAGGCTCAGCTCGAAGATGCTGTCGACTTCAGCGGGCGTCGCGACACCCTCGGCGACTACCGCGAGGGCTTCTCGCTTGATCGCGGCCCAGATCCGGTTGTAGATGAAGCCCACGCTCTCGCTGCGCACCCGGAACGGCACGAGACCATACGCGGGGAGTGTCTGCATGAGGAGATCGATGACACGCTCGTCGGTGTGCCCGCATGACATGACCTCTACGGCGATGCTCACGGGAGGCATGTAGAAATGAGTGTTAAGGACCCGCTCTCGGCGCGAGACGCCGTCGATGAGCTCACCGGACGGATATGAGGATGAGTTTGTGGCCAGGATGGCGTCGCTCGGCGAGAGGCGGTCGAGCTCGGTGAATACCTGCCTTTTGAGCTCCAGTCGCTCGGGCAGCGCCTCGATGACCAGCCAGGTGCCGGCGACCGCTGAGCCCAGGTCACTGGCAGCCTCCACACTGCCCGGCGAGGCGCCGGGCAGGCGCTCGATGAGGCCCGGCAGCTCGCGTTCGACGAATCCGATAGCCGCGGCGCGCTGGTCGCCGGCGATGTCGAAGATGCGAACCTCGCCGCCTCGCGTGGCGAGCATGAGCGCGATCCGTCGCCCCAGCGTTCCGGCGCCAATGACCGCCATCGGCCGGCGGGTGATGTCGTCTAATGGCGCCTCAGGCATGGTCGGACTGCGCTGTGCTATTGACCTCGTTGCCGCGCGCGCAACATGGCGATCTGCGCGTCGTCTCGCTCGCGCTCCAGCGCCTCGATCGAGGTATCGCCGTAGGCTCGTTCGACCTCGCGGGCGAGCAGCGCGATCGTGGCGTCATCTAGACGCGGACGACCGAGCGTGTCCCAGCGCCGCTGCATGCCGGGGGCAAAATGGGCGAAGAAGTGCGCCAGCCCGCCCGGGCCGCCACCGAGGTGAAAGCTCAGAAACGGGCCCGCC
Source organism: Solirubrobacterales bacterium (assembly GCA_019240655.1). Taxonomy (GTDB): domain Bacteria; phylum Actinomycetota; class Thermoleophilia; order Solirubrobacterales; family Solirubrobacteraceae; genus Palsa-465. The sequence goes on along the minus strand of JAFAXX010000022.1, from coordinate 10,504 downwards.
GCCGCCCACCGCAGGCCGATCGAGCTCGTGACGATGGCGTCGAGGTCCTCCATCGCAACGATGCCTTGGGTGACAAGAGAGACGCACTCGCGAAACAGCGCCGACTGCAGGCGGTTGGCGACGAACCCGGGGATCTCCCGGCGCAGGACCACAGGCTGCTTGCCCAGAGCGCGATAGAACGCCAGGGCGTCCTCAACCGCCTGGGGATCGGTGCGCTGGCCCGGGACGACCTCGACCAGCGGCACGAGGTGAGGTGGATTGAACGGGTGGCCGACGACCAGCCGGCCGGGGCGGGCAAGATGCTGCGCCTGTGCTGTGGCGGGAAGGCCGGAAGTCGAGGACAGCAGCAGGGTCTCAGGAGGGGCTGACTGCTGCACTTGGGCCCAGACATGGCGCTTGAGAGCGAGATCCTCAGGCCCGTTCTCCTGAACCACCGCAGCGCCACGGACGGCGCGGGTGAGCTCGGTCTCGAAGCGCAGGCGCTCGGCCAGCCCGTGCACGGGGAGACCCAGCGCCGTGAGCGACGGTGCGATCCGCTCGATGCCCTCCCGGCACCGTGACTGTGCCGCCGGGTCGGGATCGTAGACGCGGACCTCGAGTCCGTGCGCGAGCAGCAGCGCCGTCCATGAGATTCCGATCAAGCCGGCGCCGATCACCGCAACGTGCTCATTGCGCTTCAGAACGTCGCTGCCGGCAAGCAGATCTGACGGCGACGGCGAGGTCATCGGTCACCTCTGCGCCTACCGTCGTCGAGGTAGTCATGGACTATCGTCGCGGGCGAGAGCGAGAGGCTGGTGACGATGTGCGAGGTCGCGAGCACTTCGCGAACGGGCAGGTCAGCCATCGGCGCGAGCGCATGTTCAAAGAGCTGCAGACGTCCTGGTCCACGCCACGCGCCGACGATCTCAAGGTCGACGATCTGAGTTCGGACGAGTTCGCAGATTCGCGGCCCGCCCGTGTAGCCCGGGACGATCTTGAGCATGAACGTCGGGGCGGCGATCTCGGCATGCGCAAGCTCGGCGCGGAGCGGGGCGTGCTTGTAGCCCATCGTCGCCGTCGCGACGCGCAGGGTTCCGTAGTCGAGGGTTCCCACCAGAGTGTCGGAGTCGACGTACAGCCGCGGCGAGCCGAGCTTCTTCGGGAACGCGCTGCGCTCACGACCGCTGGCGATCGCGGGATGGTTGTCGACGTACATCGCGTGCAGGTAGTCGCCTTGCTCACCCTGGTACTTCACACGCACGGCCTGGCCGCACTCGGTATATGACCCCAGTCCGGTGACGTCGGGCATCGACATCAGCTCGAAGCGCACCATAGGATCCGAGACCTCGAGCGGCTCGGGCACCACTGCTTCGAGTGCCTCGCGATCGCTGCGATACAGGATGTTCAGGTATTCACGATCGGTGAATCGGTACGGGCCGCGCGGGAACGCCGGGGCGCCGAGCGGCGTGGATGCTTGCTTGATGACGTCTTCGCGGCGCATTGTGAGGTCAAGACTTGGTTCGCGCCGATTGGCGCTGCGGCGACACGATTACCCGCGCGAACACGGCTAACGCGCGGATTTCGACCACCGACCGATGCTCGAACGCGGAGATCGCCCGAGAGCTGAACCTATCGCCGGGAACGGTCGAATCGTGCGGGTCCCACATGTTGATGCAGCTCCGGCTGCGAGACCTCGTCCAGGCCGTGGTCCTGGCTACAAGACCGGGTTGATCACTACGGGCGGCCGCGCGAGCGCGTCTGGTCGCCAGTGACCGAGGTAGCAGATCCGCGATCGACTGTACGGCCAGACGTTCGTGAATTCGTTGAGCGGTTCGAACGCGCCAGCAAAGGACCTGGACGATGATGGCTTGGCGAACTGCTTCGCCGAGCAATTTCTGAGCTTAGACGCGACTCCGGCCATCGCCCTGACCACAAGCGCTGATGGCCGCACTGCCACGCCGCAAAGCACTGTTCGAGAGCATCGGAAGTGACGGCCTGGAAGTGAGTGAGCTCGAGGAGAGGGCCGTCAGGCAGGCACGATCCCATCCATCGGCGCCAGCGGCGTAGCCGATCCTCAAGCCACGATGCCCGGCCCCGGCCACCTCCCCAACCGATCGGTCCTCAGTGACCAAGTCGTACCGCGACCGTTGCTGACAGCCCGGAGCGAGGCAGCGCGCCGGCGTGGGACCGCGCAGTCAAGGCGAGCCAGTGCCGGTCCCCGCGAGGTCATACGGGCTCTGTTCGCGCACGGGTACCCGCAGCGCGGCTCTGTAGCGCGCAAGGAGAGGCGGGCATCAGCGCGACGATCTCACGCTTGAGCCGCCGGGAGTGCCGGCACGACACGATCGCGCCGGCCTCCCTTTGTCTTCGGCCCGGGTTGCGGGTTGGCGCGAGTTTGTCCCAGAGCGCCCGGTAGGAGATGCCTGCTGGGAGCAGAACCCGGGTGTTAGTTTCCCCCCCAACCCGGCGCCCACGCGGCGGCGTCGACATAATTGTGGAAGCGAGCGGGCTTGCCATTGCGCATTTGCCAGACGTGCGCGAACGCGGCTGTCATGTCGCCGCCGCCCTTTCGCTTCGCGCGGAACTGCCCGACGACGACGACATGATCAGCGAACGCCTCGAAGAAGCGCTCGGGCTCGGCAGCGAACTCCTCGAAGTTCTCCGGAACGATGCTGAACACGTCATTTCCCACGCTCTGAGGACCGTGGAAGGTGCCCGAGGCGGCGCGTCCTCCGCCAGGCTCATTCCATTCGATCTGGGGATCCATGACTTCGAGCACCGCTCGGATGTCGCCTCGGTTGAACGCCTCATAGGCGCTCTGAAGTGTCTGTACGTCTGCTGAAGCCACGGCCCGCTCCTCAAGATTTGGTTCCCGCGTGATGTTGCGACCCTATGCCAAGCAGCGCTGACGACGCAAGCTCACCGCCAGGCCCGAACGGGGAACGCTCCCTTTCACGGGATGGCGCTGCGCATGGATTCGATCGCGGCGTTCACCCGCGCATTCGACAAAAGAGGTGCGCCCCGGGACGGTTCAATGACCGGTCGTTCTCAAGGAGGTGAAAGCCGCCGCGCCAACCCTTGCGACTTGACCGAGCGCGAACTCGAGGTGCCGTCGCAGCTCGCGGCCTGCATTGACCGACCACGAGATTCATCAGCCATTACGCCGCCGGTTTGGACTTTCTCGCACATCCTCGGCAGCTCGGCGTCCGCCAACCGCGTGATAGCGGCACGCGTCGTCGAACCGGCAATGAATCGCGCCCGCGTCGGGGCGTGCCGCCGATGCTCAGGGGAGATTGGCAGTCGTCAGCCTGCCGGGCCGCGTGAATGTGTTGACTGGGGGCGCGGTACCGCCTTTTATAGCGACAAAGGCGCCCTGGGCGGCCTGCTCGGCGGCGTCGAGTCCCGCTTTGGTCTCCGCGTCACTGTCGCCGGCGTTGACCTCGACATAGACGAGGACGCTGGTCGCGTCGGCCGGATCGTTAATCGTCCCACAGCACCGAGGCATCGGCGCCCCTCACTTTTCTAACGTGTTCCATCGCCCGTCGCGCGCGCGAGCGGTACTCTCGGTTTCGGCGCGAGCATACATCGGAAAGGGTGGTGTTTGCTGATTTGTCTCACCGACTGCGGGCGCGGACTCTCTCAACACTCACACTTCTCGCCATTATTTGTCTTTTTCGCCCGGTAATCTGGCTGCGGCGCCAGGCCGGCACGGCAATACATAGACCTAGATGCGCCCACATCCGCGAGACGCCAGTCACGATGAGAGGGGTCGCGTGGAGCGCGTGCACCTCGGCGCCCGGCTTGGGATCAATCCGGGGTCGGTCGAGCGGATGTTTCGCACAACTGCCGACCGTATGATCGCTGCCCCTTCCGGGCAGTGGCGTGAAGCGCGGCCGCGCCCCCGTGGCTTCACGGCGAACGCTGCCCGCGGGCGCCGGGCGAAGCACACCGGCGGTGTACGCGCAGCTCGGCCAGCTCTTTCGGTCTTCTGGCCGGGCATCAGCGCCGCGTTGCGGCCGGTGCTCGACGTCTCGCTGGCGGTCGCCGGCCGGGGCGACCTGTCGCGGGAGGTCTCGCCGTCTCCGGGCGACGTGTTGCCGGACCCTCGGCATCGGCTGAGAGCAGCGTGATTAAAGAAGACCTCCGTTTGAGCAGCACTCGTGCGGGCCGTGAGGCCCTAGCGGGCGAGGCATCCCGCCGAACGCGAACTCGCCGCGGTGGGCGGCCGCCGCACGTCTTGACCTGCACCCGCACGCGGCCGCATGAACCCCGCCAGGACGGCATCGGCTGTGTCATGGACGGGCCAGTCCGCCATCGCGCCGTCACGACTCTCGCAACCTCCGAACTCCCTTAGGCCACGGATGCGGATTCCCGCCCTCGCGGCGCGCTCGAGGGCGGGGACGTCGCTTTGCTGGAAATTGCGGCGGCGTCGGCAAACCACGTTGATCAGCATCGGGGGAGATGTCCCGCTATCGAAACGACGGCGCCAATCGAGCCCGATGAGATCGTCGAGCTCGACTCACACGTCGTAACGTCCCGCCCTGGTGTGGTTTGGAGGGGGCGCGAGGACCCCATCGCGCCAGCAAGCCGTAGCGATCTCGACCGTGGATGCTGGCGGTTGGCGCGCGGGCCCCGCGGTGCGCCGAACGTCTCGCCACCCTGGTACCGGTTCGCGGGTCACGTCGATCTCGAGTCCGGATGGCAGCCGGGTCCCACCCGTGATGCTCGGCCGTTGCGACGCAGTCGCGCAAAGCGACGGTTTCTAGACTCCCCCGCGCTGATGGCGGCACTGTATGACCCGGCGCGTCACGAGCGGCTCGGCGACGTTGAATGGAGCGCTTCCCGCGCGCGCGATGCGATAGCCGAGATCTGCCGCGATGCCGAAGCGGCGTTCGATCGCGAGCGCTTGTGGCCGCTGCACCCCGGCGACGACGAGCCGGGCACCCCGGCCGACGGGATCCTGCGCGGGCTGTACGTCGGCGCGGCGGGAATGCTTCACGCCTTCGCGCGGCTCATCGACGCGGGGGTCTATGTCCCCAGCATCGATTGTGCGGCGATCGCCGGTGGGCTCTATGAGCCCGCGTTGGCCTCGCCGGATGAAGAAGGCGCCGGTGCGTCACTGATGGCGGGAACGAGCGGAATCCTGCTCGTGGCGCACCGGCTTGCCCCGTCGTCGGATGCGGCTGACGCGCTCGCGGGGACGATCGCGGCAAACGTGAAGCACCCGTCAAACGAGCTGCTGCTGGGCGCCCCGGGCACAATGCTCGCCGCCCGGGCGATGCACCGCCGTACCGGCGAGAGGCGCTTTGGCGAGCTGTGGCGCGCAAGCGCGCGGACGCTGCTCGCGCGTCAGAATCCAGATCGGCTTTGGACCCAAGATCTCTACGGTAAGCGGTTGCGATACCTCGGGGCGGCGCACGGCTTCGCCGGCAATCTCCGCGCGCTCACCGGCGCGCCGGAATGGCTCGAGGATCCCGCGAGGGTACACGAGCGTGCGGTGGCCACGGCGCGCGCCCGAGCGATTATCGACGGACCCCTCGCCAGCTGGCCGGCGCTCGATACCGGCTCGCGGACCGGATCGCCGCCGAGGGTGCAGTGGTGCCACGGCGCCGCCGGGATCGTCACGTCGCTCGCGGCGATCGCCGAAGGCGATGAACGACACAGCGCCCTGTTGCTGGCCGGCGGCGAGCTGGTGTGGCGGGCCGGTCCGCTGGCCGGGAACCCCGGCCTCTGCCACGGCACGGCCGGCAACGGCTTTGCGTTTCTCGCTCTACTCGCGCGCACAAGCGATGAGCTGTGGCTCACCCGGGCGCGCGCCTTCGCCATGCACGCGCTCGAGCAGGCCGCTCGCCTCCGCGCGACCGCCGGCCGAGGTCGCTACACACTGTTCACCGGCGACATCGCCGCCGCTCTCCTCGCCGCCGCCTGCCTGCACGGCGACGCCGGCTTCCCCGGAATCGACGACCTTTAACCCGGCGGTCGTCCGCACCCCGGAAACGGCCTGAGCATCGCGCCGACCGCGGACGCGGTCCCTTGCGCTTGCACCGGGATCCACAGTTGGCACGGGCGGTTGGCCGCCCTCACTCGTGTTCGCCGGCCGCGAGCAACAACCCACACGACACACAGCGAACCCGGACCAGAGGCGAAGCCCCCCGGCTGTGGCGCTTCGCCCGCCGGAGCGGACGATGAGCCCAGACCCCGAGCGCCCAGGCCGCGCTCGCGCCGATCAGCGCCATTCGCTTTCCAAGACCGCGTAGATTCGCAACGTGTGCCACTCACCCTTGAACCAGTCCGCCTCGACGAGACGTCCCTCGCAGCGAAAGCCCAACCGCTTCAAGAGGCGGTGCACCGGGCAGTTGCGCTCGTCGGCTTGGGCGACCACGCGATGCATCCCGTGCTGCTGGACGAGCACGCTCACTAGGCCCGCGACTGCTTCCCTCGCCACACCCTTGCCTTGACTACTCGTAGCCAGCGTCACGCCAATTTCGGCGGTCGCTGGCTGGTCAGCTATGACTTGCGGAGCACAATCACCCAGCAGACCCCGGGTGTCCCGATCCACGACGGCAAGTTGCAGCCATTCTCCCCGCTGCCGAAACGGGTTCGTCGGCTGTGCGGCCAAGAAGCGGGCGGCGTCGGCCATCGAGTAGGTGGTCTCCCATCCCTGGTAGCGCGCCACCGCGGGATCTCGACGGTAGGCGACAAAGGTCTGGAGGTCCTCGACCCGGAACGGTCGCAATACCAGCCTCTCGCTGATTACTTCAAGCACACGGTCATCCTCGCACCGCGCTGACCGCCTTGACCCGACGGAGCGTTCAGATGGCCGAGCATCGCGATCGCGAGCGGCTCACGGCGCTCCTCGGCCCGTTCTCGGGGATCATGGCCTCCGACCGCTGGAACCGCTACAGCCATCTCGATCTCCACCACCGCCAGGTGGGCCGGCCACATCCGCGGCGCGACTTCCGCCGCCACGCCGACGGTCTCGCCGAGCAGAAAGCCTTCGGTGCGCAAGCGTCGGGCTCGCCGGCCGCGGGTTCGTCGGCTGACGCGCCTACAGCACGAGCACCACGACGGCACCGGCTACTGCTGCACCTTAGGCGGTCCCTAACGCCGCGGGATAGCGGCCAATGGTGGCCGGGAGGCGAAGGCACGGACCGCGTGACCGGGGGGCGGGCGGTCTACCCGCCCGGCGCGATCTTCTGGAAGAGGAGGTGGTCCTGCCAGCGCCCTGCGATCTGCAGGTACCGCCTCGCGAGGCCGAACCACTCGAATCCGTTGCACTCCAGCACCCGCTGGGACGCGACGTTGCGCAGCAGCGTTCCGGCCTCGATCCGGTGCAGCCCGAGCTCCGAGAAGGCAAGCTTGGCGATCTTGGCCACCGCCGCGCTGGCGTGGCCACGGCCGTTGTCAGCCAAGCCGACCCAGTAGCCGAGGTTGCAGGACTGAAATGGGCCGCGAACGATGTTGCTCAGTGTCACCCGGCCGATGATTCGGTGTTCGTCGAGGATGACGTGCGCCACCGTCAACCCACGCTGCTGATCGTCAAGCAGCTGCTCGATCGCCGTGCGCTGGCCGGGAATCGTAAGAAGCTCTGGATCTTGGATCGGCTGCCACGGGGCCAGGAACTCGCGGTTGGCGCGCACCACATCCGCAAGCGGCTCGGCGTCCTCGAGCGTCAGCGGCCGGATCTCGGTCACGGCCGAATCATGACTGGTGGCGTCCTGTCGCAACAGCTGGTCAGCGCGACGGAACTCATTGAGCCGACCCGCGAATCTCGGGCATTCGTGATGAGCCGGGGCTGGCTCGCCGGCGAGCTCGGCCGCCCACCGTGGTCGGCGATCTCGACGCCGATGTGATGGCCGCGTGCGGCCACCTTGCCGCGTGCGGTTGTCGCGGCGGGCGCCCGAGGGCGCCGGCGATTGTTGTGGGTGTAGGTCTTCGATGGTGCGCGCTCGCCGGCGACCTCGGCCTGGACCAAGCGTCGAGGACGTCCGCGTGCCTCCGCGAGCCCAGGGGCGCCGAGACGCTCGCCGATAGCCCGACTCCGCGCGTCTCCGACCGCCGCACGATCGCCGGCAAGCGCGACTACTCCCCCTGCCTGCTTGGTTACTGCGCTCGGCCGAGCCGCGCAGCTTGCGGCCCGAGATCTGCGCCGTGCGCGGGCCAACGCCCGCCAGCACCCGATTCATTGACGGGTGCTTGACACGGCGCTGTGCCTACGACTCGGTAAGCGAGATCTGCCCGGCGATTACGTCCGCCTCCCGCTGTGTAGCGTTGCGCGCGGGTTCCGGCTCGCGGGTCGCCGCCTCGTTCGCGCTGCTGACCGCCAGCCGAAGCGGCTGGGCGAGTCCTGGCGCCTCGCTTGGCTCAACCCCGTCCAGCACGATCTCGTCGCCTTGCACGATCTCGGCTGTGTTGATTCGGAGGTGACCGACGGCAGCGTGCCCACTCAGCTCCGTTGCCAGGCGAGCGCCGAAGGCATGCGCCCACCGGCGGCTCGGGTGGCCCGACAGCCGCACGCGGACGCGTACGCCAACGCAGCCAGCGGGGCGGGGCTCGCCACGTGCCTCGCCGATGATCTCGTAATGCTCGTACATGTCTCCCTCCGCGGAAACGCGCTCCGGTGTTCTCTCCTCGGTACATCGTTGGCCCACTTCGACGCGGCCTGTGACCGCACCGACGCTCGTGCGGGCCGCGATGTCGTGGGTCGTGTGACATCGTGGATGGTAGACCGCAGACTCCGGCCCCCAAACGAGATTGCGAGGACACCCCCCGCCTGGGGGGCGGACACTGGCTATCCTCGCCGCTCGGGCGCCCCGCCGGGTGCGCGCGTCCCGGGCAGCTTCGGAGCTCATCGTCGAGGCAGCCAACGGCAATTAGCGAGCGCAGCTCCACACGCGATCGTCGCGGCGGTAGCCTGCTGAGGCTCGCGCGTGACCTCGATCCGGTCCACCGACTTGACGCTCAGACAGCAGTCCTACTCAGAAGGTCCGACCAGCCGCGCGCCGCCGGCGCGCCGAGGCCTCGCGCTCGTTCGTGCTCGAGCGCGAGCAGCACGCGCTCATCGCCTGCCTGCTCACCTGTGAGCACGGCGGTGCACCCGCCGGAGGCGACCGTGACATAGCCGGCCGCCAGCGAGTGCGACGAGGGTTTGTCAGCCGCACCGGCACCGGCGCTCGCCGAGCCCACTCCAGCCCTCTCGGCAGCGAAAGTCCGCGACCAGCTCTGCGTCCATTGCTCGCCCGGCTCGCATGCTGAGCGCCATCTTGCGTCCAGCCGTCACCGCGCTGTCCGATCGCCGACGGTGGCAGGAGGCGACGCGGCAGCTGTGGCAGGATCCCACAGCGGACGGCCGACCCCCAGTGGGCCCGTTCTTCCGAGGCGAGCATGCGTTTGGCGATTTTCAGCGATGTGCACGGGCAGGTTGGACGCCTCAGCGCGTGCCTTGAGGCGATCGCGCGAACCGGCGCCGATGAGCTGTGGTGTCTCGGCGACGCGATCGACGGACTTTCAGCGCGCCCGCCGGAGCTGACGGTGGCCTGCGTACGAGCGATCAACGACGTGTGCACCGTGAAGATCGCCGGCAACCATGAAGCCTGGGCGCTGCAGGACCAGTCTTTGCCCGACGCCGCCGTCGCCTTGATCGAGGGCTGGAGCGTCGCCGCGCAGCGCGACGGAATCCTCGCCGTGCACGGCAGCCCGCACAATCCGTTGATGGGTCGCCTGTCCGATGAGCGGGACGTACGTGAAGCGCTTCGCCGATCGCCGGGATGGTTGTGCGCGCATGGCCACACCCATCAGGCGGCGCTGTGGATCGGCCGCGGCGACGGGACGATCGAGCGTCAGCGCCGCCCGACGTCCCAGCGGATCGGGCGCTCGATGCGAGCGGTTGCCTGCCCCGGCGCGCTGAGCGGACCGGATCCCAGCTGGCTGCTAGTCGACACGGTGCGGCGCCGGCTGACCTGGCATCGGATCGACGCGGGACCGCGGCCGGGTCCGGTGTCCGCCGACCCGTATCCGGACAGAGCCAGGCACGCCACCACGCTTGTGATGCCCATGCCGAAGTGAGAGCGAGTCTCGGCCCTCGGATCGCCGCGCACCTCCCATTCGCCGATAGGAAGAGGCCTCGTTCGGTTACGTTAAGGCGACCGAGCCGTCCAGCACCTCGCGCAGGACAGCGTCGCGGATGGGCCTGTCGGGTAGGACGTGAAGGGAGGCGACCACCGACACCTCGGCGGGATACCAGGCGACCGTGCCACGGCGGCGCGCGGGCAGCTCCGCGAGCTGCTGCTCAAGAAGGCCGATGAGCTCGGGTCGGGGGCCCAGCTCGATTGAGCCGGCACCGGTGAACGAGCCATCCGGGTGTCGCCGGGCGACGAAGATCGCGTCGACGGCGCCGGCTCGGGTTCGTCGCAGACCGGTCACGGCGAGCTGCTCCTCGCGTCTGAGCTTCTGTTTCAGCCATGCCGTGGTTCGGCGCCCAGGCCGGTAGCTCGAGTCGCGGCGCTTGGCGACAACGCCTTCGAGT
>JAFAXX010000191.1 GCA_019240655.1 Solirubrobacterales bacterium | reverse complement strand
AACAGGAACGTCAGCGTGATCCCGTAGACGCCCAACACCATCGTCTGGCGCAGCGCCTCCCCGGTGAATACCACCGCCGCGCCTCCGAGCGCCACGGCCACCAGCCCGACGAACTGAAGCGCGCTCATTTCGGCTCGGCTTCCGATTCGATTCCCTGGCGCCAGTCGCCCCGCTCGCGGGTGCGGAAGCTCCGGGCCGTTGTGTGCACCGCCAGCGGGCCGAGGGTCACCAGCACGATTCCGGTGGCCAGCGCCTTGTCGCCGATCAGCGAGAACGACTCGCGCAGCAGCACCGCCACGCCGATCAGCAGGCCGCCGTAGCCCGCCATGCCGACGTAGTGCAGGCGGTCGAACACGTCGCGCATGACGACCAGCCCGAGCACGGCCAGCAGCTGGAGGGCGACGCCGCCGATGAGCAGCACGGTGGCGATCAGGTGACGAGCGCTCACAGGTCCCGCTCCATCAGGCGGGCGAAGAACATCGCCCCGATCAGCGAGAGCATCGCGAACAGCAGCGCGAGGTCGATGAACGGCTGCCGGTGAAAGCCCTCGCACAGGGCCATCAGCGCGCTGGCCAGGAGCGTCCCCGCGAGCTCCAGCGCCGCCAGGGCCGACGTCGCCGGCGTGATCACGCAGACCACAAGACAGGGAACAATGGCCGCCGCCAGCACCACCGCCGCGATCTCCCACTCGTTCATCCCAGCCTCAGCACGTCGAGGTTCCGCGGCTCGCCCTGACGCCGCAGCTGATGGACCAGAAGCAGGCCGCGCTCCTGGTCGACTCCGATGACGATCGTGTTTGGCGCCAGCGACCCGAGGACGTCCGTCAACGCCCGGCGGGCGGTGTCCTCGGGCGTATCCCCCATGGCGTCGAAGCGAACCGCCCGGAACTGGCCGCGGACCGCCCGCCTGCGGACGAGCTGCGCCAGCGCCTCCGCGCTGACCAGCACGATGTCGAGCGGGACCTTCGCCACCGGGCGCCAGATCTTGAGCACCCAGCTTGCCTTGATCCGCGCCTCGACGAAGCCCTGCTCGCGGGAGACCACGAACGCCGCCGCGCACGTCAGCGCCACCGCCGCGAGGACGTAGAGCTCGGGAAGGCTGTTGGTGTCGATCAGCAGCAGGTAGAAGCCGCCGCCGATCACCGCTCCGATGGCGACCAGCCCCGCTCGCCTGATCAACGCAGCCGTGGCAGCACCTCGCTCCGGTACGCCTCGAAGAACGCGTCGGACTCGGGCCCGATCTGGCTCACGTAGAGCTCATCGAAGCCGGCGCGCTCGTATTCGCGCAGAGCTTCGACGTGACGATCGACGTCCGGTCCACACGGCACCTGCTCGGCCACCATTGCCTCGGTGATCAGCTGGCTGGCCTGCTCGAAGTGCTCCGGGGTGGGCAGGACCTGCGCGAGCTCGCCGGGCAGTGCCTCGTTCGGCCACAAGCGGTGCACGGTCTTGCGCGCCTGCGCCTCGTCGGCCGCCCAGCACACCTTGGTGCCGCCCTGCACGAGCTTGCCGCGCCTAGCCCCCGTGCGGAAGCGCTCGACCGTCTCGGGGTCCGGCTGCACGGTGCAGAAGCCGTCGCCGATCCGCGCCGCCAGGTCGATCGCCTTTCCGCCGAACCCCGACACGACGATCGGCGGAGGGACCTCCGGCAGGTCGTAGACCCGGCAGTGCTCGACCCGGTAGTGGCGGCCGCGGTGGTCGTGCACGCCTCCGCTCCACAGTGTCCGGATCACCTCGACCGCCTCCTCGAGCATCTCCAGCCGCTCGTCGGCCTCCGGCCAGCGGTCGCCCAGGATGTGCTCGTTGAGCGCCTCGCCGGTGCCGACGCCAAGCGTGAAGCGGCCCTCGAGCATGACCGCGGCGGTGGCCGCCGCCTGCGCGATGATCGCGGGGTGGATCCGAACGGTCGGGCAAGTCACCGCGGTGGTCACGGGCATGTTCTCGGTCGCCTGAGCGATCCCCCCGATCACCGACCACACGAACGGGCTGTGGCCCTGCTGATCGTTCCAGGGGTGGTAGTGATCGGAGATCCAAAGGCCCTCGAACCCAGCGGCCTCGGCTTTCACTGCCTGCGCCACCAGCTCGCGCGGACCCCACTCCTCGCAGGAAAGAAAGTACCCGATCTTCATCGCCGGAGTCACGCGTGCTAATGCCCCGCGCCGCCCGGTTGTAATCAAACGCTCCGGGTAGTAGACGAACGCTCGGGGTACCAGACAACCGCAGACAGGCGTCACCTTCAGGAGGTCTGCCGTGGACGAATTGCAGCGGCACCGCGAGCGCCGAGGCAACGGCTCGGCGGAGCGCTCGCGCCGCCAGGAGGCGCAGAGAGCGCGAGACAAAGTGCAGGCGCGCCGCGCGAAACAGTCGGGCGCGGCCGCGGTGATCGCCGAGCGGGCGGCGCACTGGAACCTCGACGGCCCCGACTGGAAGTTCTTCGAGCGCCAGAAGTATTTCTGGAATCCGCTCATGGACTACTGGTTCCGGATGGAGATGGAGGGCTGGGAGAACCTGCCCGAGCCGCCGGCGCTGCTGGTCGGCATCCACTCCGGCGGTCCCTTCGTGTGGGACGCATGGACGATCGGCGCCCAATGGTGGCGGCGTTTCGGCTCGAGCCGGCCGCTGCACGGCACCGCGCACGACGCCCTCATGGCGCTGCCGGGGCTCGGCGCCTACTTCCGCCGGATGGGTGTGCTGCCGGCGGCGGCCGACAGCATCTCGGCCGCGCTCGCCGCCGGCCACGACGTCGCCCTGTGGCCCGGAGGGGAGCGGGACTCGCTGCGGCCGTGGACCGAGCGCGACCAGGCCGTGCTCGCGGGACGCACCGGGTTCGTGAAGCTGGCCATCCGCTGCGCGGTCCCGATCGTGCCGATCGCGACGGTGGGGGGACCCGATTCGATGCCCGTGCTCGCGCGCGGCCGGCGCCTCGCCCAGGCGCTGGCGCTCGACCGGGTGGCCCGGTTGAAGGTGTTCCCGATCGCGGTGCAGGCGCCCTGGGGCATCTCCCCGGCGCTGCTGCCGGAGATCCCACTGCCGACCAAGATCCGAACCGCGCTGCAGCCCCCGGTGACGATCGACGGCGGTCCCGCTCGCGCCGAGGATGACGAGTACGTGGGGGCGAAATACCGCGAGGTGCGCCAGAGCATCCAGGCCGGGATCGACACGCTCGCGTGCCGGCGGCGACTTCCGCTGTTCGGCTAGCGGTGCCCGCGCCGGTGGATCAGCGGCAACGCGAACCAGACGCCGATCACGAGGCACGCAGCGCAGGCGCCGACGACCGCCGCCGTGACCCCGCCGAAGATGAAGCTCGAGAGCAGCACCAGGATCCCGGTCAGCCCGACGCACAGGAAGGCCGCCGCGGCGATCGCGAGCCGGTTGCCAATCGTGACGATGAAGGCCTTCTCGCCAAGACGGAACAGCAGCCGGTGGTGTACCGAGGGCGCGATCAGCAGCACGGCCGCGACCGCCACGCACAGCAGGGTCACGAAGTAGTCGTAGCGCTCGAAGCTCGAGACGCGGCTGAAGCGGTTGTTGAACGGGACGATGAGCAGGAATGCGAACAGCACTTGGACGCCAGTGGCGGCCACGCGCAGCTCGCTCACCAGCTCGACGGTGTTGCGGTCGAGCCGCTCGAGCTCGGTTTCGTCGCGCTGGTCGGCCTGGCGCTCCATTGACCTGTGGTTTGTCCTCCGCCGTGCTTCGGGTAGTGGTAGGGCCACGTGAGCGGCGGCTCGGGAAGCGATCGGTTCGACGCCATTGTCCTCGGCGCCGGCCCCGGAGGCGAAGTGGTCACCTCCCGGCTGGCCGCCCAGGGGCTGCGCACCGCGCTCGTCGAGCGCGAGCTGATCGGCGGGGAGTGCAGCTACTGGGCCTGCATCCCCTCGAAGACGCTGCTGCGACCGGGCGAGGTGCGCTCCGAAGCCGAGCGCGGCTTCGGCACCGCGACACCCGAGCTCGGCTGGAGCGAGGTCGCGAAGTACCGCGACTACATGATCCGCGGCCTCGACGACAGCTCGGAGGTCAAGAGCTATGAGGAGAGCGGCGTCAGCGTGTTCAAGGGCGAGGGAGCGCTGGCCGGCCCCGGCGCGGTGCGGGTCGGCGAGCGGCGGCTCGAGACGGAGCGGGTGATCGTCGCCACCGGCTCCGACCCGGTGATTCCGCCGATCGACGGCCTGGCGCGCGCCGGCTACTGGACCAACCGCGAGGCCACCACCTTCTCCGAGCCGCCCGAGAGCGTGATCATCCTCGGCGGCGGCCCGGTGGGGATCGAGCTGGCCCAGCTGATGCACCGCTTCGGGGCCGAGGTCCATCTGATCGAGGCGGCCGAGCGGCTGCTCGCGCGGGAGGACGAGCGGGTCGGCGAGCTCGTGCTGGAGGCGCTGCGGGACGAGGGCATCGATGTCCGCCTCGGCGCCGAGGCTTCGTCGGTGAGCGCCGGCGACGGTCGCCGCACCGTGCACGCGGCCGGCGAGCCGGTCAGCGCCCGCGAGCTGGTGGTCGCGGTGGGGCGCCGGCCGAGGACCGAGGCCCTGGGCCTCGACACGGTCGGGATCGAGCCGGGGCCGCACGGGATCGAGGTCGATGAGCGCTGCCGCGCCGGGGAGCGCATCTGGGCGATCGGCGACGTGACCGGCGTGATGGCCTTCACGCACGTGGCCAAGTACCAGGGCCGGCTCGTGTGCTGGGACATCGCCGGCGAATCGGTGCGGGCCGACTACGGCGCCGTGCCGCGCGTGGTGTTCAGCGACCCCGAGGTGGCCGTGGTCGGCATGTCCGAGGCGCAGGCGCGGGAGGCCGGCGTCGAGCTCGCGCGCCAGCACATCGTGCTCGGGGAGGCGATCGCCCGCCCGTACACCTACGAGCGCGATCCGCGCGGCGAGATGCAGCTGCTGGCCGACCGGCGCCGCTCGGTGCTGGTCGGCGCGTGGGGCGTCGGGCCGCTGGCCAGCGAGTGGATCCACTTCGCGGCGCTGGCGATCAAGGCGCAGATCCCGGTGGCGGTGCTGAAGGACACCGTGCCGCAATTCCCCACTTACGCCGAGGCCTACCAGTACGCGCTCGAGGCGCTCGAGTTGTGATCAGAGGGCGCCGCTGACGCGGCGCCCCGGGGCGTGGCCGCGGCGACTCTGGGCCGCCGGCGCCCCGGGGCCGCGGCGGCGGCGACTCTACGCCGCCGGCGCCCCGGGGGCCGCGGCGGCGGCGACTCCCGGCCGCCGGCGCCCCGGGACCCGCGGCGGCGGCGACTCTACGCCGCCACCTTCTGCTTGTGCTTGCCCTCCGCGAACTCCTCGACGATCTTCGCGCAGAACGCGGGCAGATCGTCGGGCTTGCGGCTGGTGACGAGGCCGTTGTCGACCACGACCTCCTCGTCGACCCACTCGGCTCCGGCGTTGCGCAGGTCGGTCTGCAGGCTCGGCCACGAGGTGAGCTTGCGACCCTTGGCCACGCCGGCCTCGACCAGCACCCACAAGGCGTGGCAGATCGCGCCGGTCGGCTTGTCCTGCTCGTAGAACCCGCGGACGAACTTGACCGCGTCCTGGCTCAGCCGAAGCTGGTCGGGGTTGGCGACGCCGCCCGGCAGGACGAGGCCGTCGTAGCCCGAGGCGTCCACGTCCGAGACCGCTTTGGTGGCCTCGAACTTGTCGCCCTTGTCGAAGTGGTTCCAGGCCTCGACCTGCCCGGTCTCGAGCGAGATCAGGTCGACCTCGGCGCCGGCAGCCCGCACGGCCTCGAGCGGCTTCTCCAACTCGACCTGCTCGACGCCCTCGGTAAACAGGAACGCGATGCGCTTTCCCTGAAGCTCATTCGCCATGTATCAACTCCTTGTGTCTCGGTGACGGTCCTCTCCTGGATTACCCGCTGGGCGTCGCGTTGATCGCGGCGCGTACCCTTGTATCCATGTTCACACTGCGCCACAAGACGACCATGATCGATCCGGGTGATGCGCTCCCCGGACGCGAGCTCCCGATGCCGGTCCCCGACCGCCACGCGGTGCTCGGCACGCCGATGAAGCCTCCGTTTCCGGACGGGACGCAGCAGGCGGTGTTCGGGCTCGGATGCTTCTGGGGCGCCGAGCGGATCTTCTGGCAGGCACCGGGCGTCTACACGACGGCGGTCGGCTACGCCGGCGGCTACACCCAGAACCCGACCTACGAGGAGGTCTGCACGGGGCGGACCGGACACGCCGAGGTGGTGCTGGTGGTATTCGACGCCGCCGCAACCTCCTACGCCGAGATGCTCAAGCTGTTCTGGGAGAGCCACGACCCGACCCAAGGAATGCGCCAGGGAAACGACGTCGGCACGCAATACCGCTCGGCGATTTACTTCCACTCCGAGGAGCAGCGCGCCGCCGCCGAGGCCTCGCAGACGGCGTACGGCGCCCGGCTCCACGCGGCCGGCTTCTCGGAGATCACCACCGAGATCGCGCCGGCCGGCCCGTTCTACTACGCCGAGGCCTACCACCAGCAATACCTGCACAAGAACCCGTGGGGCTATTGCGGGATCGGCGGCACCGGCGTCAGTTGCCCCGTGGGCGTGGGGGTGGGGACGCAGACGGGGTCCTAGCTCGCGACGGCGCCGGCCGGGACCTGGGGCCGACGCTCCGGACGGCTGCCCCGGCCTGACTTGCGGTTCGCTCGCCCGCCCACCGGATCGCATCAGCCGGCGGGCCGGCCCGGCACGGCTCGTACCTGCGACCATGCCGGCATGGAGATCGCGACCATCGATCAGGCCTACGGCCAGCTCCAGACGGAGTTCCAGGACGTGACCAACTCGATCCAGACCCTGGCTCAGAAACTTCAGGAGGCCGCTCAGGCGGGCGACCAAGATGCCCGCGAGTGGCTGCTCGACCTCAAACAGGTGGCGCTCGACGTGAAGGCCGAGCAGATGCAGGTCAACAACGTTCTTCAGGCCATCCACAGCTACGTCGACAACTCGAACCAGCAGCTTCAGCAGCAGATGCCCCAGCAGATCCCGCAGTTCCAACAGATGGCGCCGGGCCTGTTCGGCGGGGGAGGCGGCGGCCGCGGCGGGCTGTTCGGCGGCTTCCTGAGGAGCGGTCTCGGCCGCGCGATCGAGACCGGCGCGGGGATCGGCCTCGGAGACGATCTCATCAACCGGATCTTCTGAGGCGGTTGCGGCGACGCGCGGCCACAGCTGTTTCTCCGCGCGCTTACCGCCGGCGGGCGAGCCACGGCCTCCGGCTGGCCTTCCGGTCATGTATCCGCAACGTGGTCATGGTCAAGCTCACGGCCGACCACGACCGCGACCGGATCGCCGATCCACGGGCGCGCCTCGCCGCGCTCGAGTGCCCCGGGACGGTCGCTTATACGATCGGCCCCGAGGCCGGGCTGCGGGATGGAGACTGGTCGTTCGCGATCGTCGCGGATACCGACGCCGACGCCTACTGGCGCTGCGACGCCGACGAGGAGGACAACCGGTTGCGAGCCGAGCTGGCGCCCTACGCAGAGCAGGTGGCTCGGATGCAGTTCGAGCTGTGAGCTGACCGGGCCAGCGGCCTTCGCAGAGCGCCGGCAAGAGGGCTATCCGCGCCCGCGCGCGCTCCCTTGCTCGCCGGCCTCCTGGGAGCAGACGAGGTCTCGACCGATCCGTCGACGGCTTCGAACCGGTGGCCTTCATCCCGGACCGTACGGCGGGATCTGGCGGATGAGGCTCGGCCGGGGATCAGGCGGCTCATCCGGCCTCGGCCGCTGCTCGGTTGCCGCGCGAAGCGGCCCGGCGCCGAACTGCACCCCCGGCACGGTGACCCTGAGCACCTCCCAGTCTCCGCCGCCGCGGTCCCGGATCGTCCAGTGGTGCCGGGACCGGTCGGGAGCCGCTCGGTTGAGCTGCTCCGCTCTGGCCTGCGCCTCAGCGCGCGTCATGCCGACGAGGCTACCTGGTGGGCGAAGGGAACCCAGGGGCGGGCGAACCAGCGCTGATTGCCAGCTATCGGCGGCGTTTTCCAGGTCTGCGCCGCCGGGTACGCTTGCCGGCGAGCAACGGAATTCAACCCAGGGGGAGCATGTGTTTCGGTCAATTCGGAGTTCGAGCGGGTTGGCGGCGGCTACGGCCTGCGTGGCGCTCGCCGGCCCGATCGCCGCGGCTCAGGCGAGCGACGCCACGATCCGGGGCACGATCAACAGCACGGTGCCGAAGATCGTCAAGTCGCAGGCAAAGGTCCTCGACGGACTCGCGACGTACGACAAGACGCGTTCGGCCAAGACGCTGATAACGGCGATCAAGACGCAGAACGGCGTGCTGAAGGCGCTGAAGGGCAAGCTCTCACGCGAGTCGGCGTCCAGCGCGAACGGCGCCAAAGGCAAGGCCGACATCGTCAACGGGCTCGGCCTCATCGTGAGGTCGAACACCGCTCTGGCCAAACACCTGCAGAGCGGCAAGCCGCTGTCCCACGCCGAGGCCAACACGGCGATCACGCAGGATAAGAAAGGCAACGACGACCTGAACGCCGGCGGCAAGCTGCTCCGCGTCTGAGCTGGAGCGCCTCGATGAGCTCGCGGCGGCGGGCCGTCGGCATCCACGTCACCGAGCGGGCCGGCCGCGAGTAATCCAGCGGCACGCCGCCGCGGGCGGCGACTGCTACCCGCCCGCGACCGCAGGCAGAATCGTCACCTCGTCACCGTCCGACACCGACGTGTCGAGGCCGTCGAGGAAACGGATGTCCTCCCCGCCGACGTAGACGTTCACGAAGCGACGCAGGCCACCGTCCTCGGCGATCCGGCTGCGGAGCTCGCCGAAGCGCGCGTACAGGGCATCGAGCACCTCGCCGACGGTGGCGCCGTCGACCTTCGCCGTCGACTCGCCGTCGGTGGCGGCGCGGAGCTGAGTGGGGATCTTGACCGTGACTGCCATCGCGCTGCTGTCTTATCACGCGATCGCGGCCACGCGCTGGCTCGCCTGCTCGAATGACTCGAGCGTCGGCTCGATCTGCCACGCCTCGAACGTGCCGCGGACCGCGTCGAGCGTCTTCAGCCCCTCGCCGGTGATGTAGGCGACGACTCGCTCGTCGCGATCGATGTCCCCGCGCCGGGCCAGCTTGCGCAGCGTGGCCACGGTGACCCCGCCGGCCGTCTCGGTGAAGATGCCGGTGGTCTGCGCGAGCAGGCGGATGCCCTCGCGGATCTCCTCGTCGCTGACCGAATCGATCGATCCGCCGGTGCGGCGCGCGAGGTCGAGTGCGTACGGCCCGTCGGCCGGATTGCCGATCGCCAGCGACTTGGCGATCGTGTCCGGCTTCACCGGCCGGCAGATGTCGTGGCCGGCGGAGAAGGCGCTCGCCACCGGCGAGCATCCCTCCGCCTGCGCGCCGTTGAACGTCGGCGGCGTTCCCTCGAGCAGGCCGGCCGCGAGCCACTCCTCGAAGCCGCGGGCGATCTTGGTGAACAGCGAGCCGGAGGCGATCGGCGCGACCACGCGATCGGGTAGTTCGAAGCCGAGCTGCTCGGCGGTCTCGAACGCCAGCGTCTTCGAGCCCTCGGCGTAGTACGGGCGCATGTTGATGTTCACGAACGCCCACTCGTGCTCGCCGGAGATCTCGGTGCAGAGACGATTGACGTCGTCATAGGTGCCGCGCACGGCGACCAGATTGGTGCCGTAGACGCCGGTCGCGAGCACCTTCTGCTCCTCGAGATCGGCGGGGATGAACACGTACGAGTTCAGCCCCGCGGCGGCGGCATGGGCGGCGACGGCATTGGCCAGGTTTCCCGTGGAGGCGCAGGCGAGGGTGTCGAAGCCCAGTTCGTGAGCCCGTGCCAGCGCCACGGAGACAACCCGATCCTTGAACGAGTGCGTCGGGTTGGCGGCGTCGTTCTTGATCCACACCTCGCGCAGGCCGAGCTCCCCGGCCAGGCGGTCGGCGCGGAGCAGCGGCGTCCAGCCGGCCGGCAGCGCGCCGCGCGGGGGTGCCTGCACGGGCAGGAAGTCGCGGTAGCGCCAGAGCGAGTGCGGGCCGGCCTGAATCCGGCGCTTGATCTCGTCTGGATCGGCTGCGGTCGGCGCGGCGTAGGCGACCTCGAGCGGGCCGAAGCAGCACTCGCACACGTACCTCGCGTCGAGCGGATAGGTGGTCTTGCATTCCCTGCAGCGAAGCGACTCTGGCGGCATATAAAAACCTCCGCCGGGGTCAGTGGTCGGAGGTCGGAACTAACCGCCAGTCCACATCTCCCAGGCCTTTGTAGTTGGAGCCTGATGGAATTGGCACCATTCCCTTGCGGGCGGTTGCCGGGGCTTCACAGGGCCATTTCCCTCCACCCCTCTGGATGCGTACAGCTATGTGCGGGTGGAGTATATCCGGAAGTTGCGCGAACGTATCGGCGGAGCGACGGGCGGCGGGGCGCGGCGGGGCGGGGGCTTCGGGGCGGGCGCGCCGCGGGGCGGCCGGCTCCGAAGCGAGCGCGCCGCGGGGCGGGGGGCCGCGGGGCCGCCGGCTCCGAAGCGAGCGCGCCGCGGGGCGGCGGGCCGCGGGCCCGCCGGCTCCGGGGCCGCGCAGGCCGGCTGCGACGGCGCGGCGTAACGAGCGTCCACCGTCGGTGTTTGGTGCGAGGTGGCGAGTCGCCTTCAGCCGGCCGCGATCGTCTGCGGCGCCCCCGCCGGGGCGGAAACCCGCGATCAGCGATGACCGCCACCCCTGAGGCGATCGAGCGGCTCGAGGCATCGCTCGGCGTCGCGCGCTCTGCGCCCAGCCGGCGGATGCTGATCATCGTCAACCCGTACGCCACGACGGTCTCGGATCGTCTGAGGAGCCTCGTGGTCTACGCGCTGCGCGGCAGGTATGAGGTCGACGCAGTCGATACCGAGTCCCGCGATCACGCGACCCAACTGTGCCGCGAGGCGGCCCGCGGCGGCTACGACGTCGTGGTGGCGTTTGGTGGCGACGGGACGGTCAACGAGGCCGCCAACGGCCTGGCGAGGTCCGATACGCCGCTGTCGTGCCTACCGGGCGGGCGCACGAACGTGTACTGCCGGATGCTCGGGATCCCCACCGATATGGTCGACGCGACCGAGCACCTGCTCCGCCTGGCCGACGACTGGCGCCCGCGCCGGGTCGACCTCGGTCAGCTGAACGGACGGAAGTTCCTGTTCTCGGCCGGCGTCGGCCTCGATGCCAGCGTGGTCGAGCACGTCGACGCCCACCCGCGAATGAAGACGCGACTGGGTGAGTACTACTACGCCTGGACGGGACTGCTCACGTTCAGCCGCGGGTATCTCGTACATCCACCGCGGCTCGAGGCCGTGCTGGGCGGGGAGCGGGTGCGGGGAGTCACGGCGATCGTCCAGAACGCCGCCCCGTACAGCTACTTCGGCGATCGTCCGGTGCACATGGCCGAGGGCGCGGCGCTGGACAGCGGCGACTTGTCCGCGGTGGTACTGAGGCGCGCCTGGCCAGTCGACGTTCCCACGATCATATGGCGTGCGCTCTCCGCGCGCGCCCGGCTGGCGCGCCACCGCCAGGTCCGTCCGTTCGCCGAGCTGTCGTCCCTGCGGATCCGCTCGCTCGACGAGCGACCGCTGCCGCTGCAGGTCGACGGGGACTACATCGGAGAAGCTCAGGAGGCGCAGTTCGAGGTCGAGCCGCGGGGGATCGCGGTGGTCGCGTAGGCCGGCCGCGTCCTCGAGATGCAGTCGACCGGGGTGCCGCAAGGCGACGAGCACGGCGGAGGGCGAATTCCGGCCACTCCCGGCTCATGACGATGTGGGAACAAAGCGTCTTGCGCGCAATCCCCGCGACCGTGAGCTGCTCGGCTTCGCCGCCGAGCATCGGTTTGTGCTCGCCGAGCAGGCCGCCGAGCTCCTGAGCCTGACGGCGGCCAGCGCCGACGCGCGCCTGCGCGCGCTCGCTCGAGCGAGCCTGATGACCCGCGAGCAGGGCCTCCCACGCCTCCCGGTTCACCGGATCACCCGCCACGGCCTCGACGCGATCGGCAGTGACCTCTCGCCGCCGAGGCTCGACCTGCGCTGCTACGAGCACGACGTCGGCGTGACTTGGCTGTGGCTCGCGGCGCGCCGAGGCGCCTTTGGGACCGCTCAGGCGGTGGTTGGTGAGCGCCGTCTCCGCTCCCGCGACGCGGGCCGCGACCCGGGCGAGCCGCCGCTCGCGGTCCGCCTCGGAGGCCTCGGGCCGGCCGGCCGGGAGCGCCTGCACTATCCGGACCTCCTGATCGTGAGCCCCGATGGGAGGCGGCTCGCGCTCGAGCTCGAGCTGACGAGCAAGGGGCGGCGCCGGCGCGAGCGGATCCTCGCCGGGTACGGCGCGGACGCGCGGATCGACGGCGTGATCTACCTGGTGAGGGACGTGCGAATTGGCCGCTCGATCGCCGACTCGGCCGGGAGGCTGGGCATCTCACCGTGGGTCTGGGTGAGGCCGGTAGTCCTCGACACCGGTCTCAGCGAGCAGGCGGCGGAAATCGGCGGCGGGCGCGCCGGCGCGCCATCCGCACGCGCGCGCGGTGCCCCATCCGCACGCGCGAGCAGGGCCGCCGCCGAGGATCGACGCGCTCAGGAGCCTGTCACCTCGGGGGCCGGGCGATGAGCTCACCGGCCCGGCGGCGCTCCAGGCCTCCGTACTGGCTCCTCCTGGCGTTCCCGCTGATCATGATGATCCCGCCACCATTGGGCGTGGCGCTGGCGATCGCGGCGGTGCTGTTGCGGGTCGCGATTACAGTCGCCCGGGCGCTCGCCGCCCGGCGCGCTCGGGCCGCCGCCATGGAGGGTCGGTCCGGCACGGTCGCGCTGGGCGTGGCGAGCGGCGGCCGGCCGGTGCTGGTCTCAGACGAGCAGCTCTCGGCTCATGGACTGATCGTCGGCGCCAGCGGCGCCGGCAAATCGACCACGCTGCTGCGGATCCTCACCGAACAGGTACGCCACGGCACACCGGTGGTGGCCATCGACCTCAAGGGCTCCCCCGCCTTCGCGGCTCGCCTGGGCGACTCCGCGTGGGCGTACGGCCGGCCGTTCGCGCTGTGGACGCCGGACGGACCCGCTCACTGGAACCCGCTCGCGCACGGAAACGCCACCGAGCTCAAGGACAAGCTGATCGCCACCGAGCGCTTTACCGAGCCCCATTATCAGCGGGCGGCGGAGCGCTACCTGCAGACAGTCCTGCAGGTGCTCGAGTACGCGGAGCGCGATCGCGCGCCCACCCTAGGGGAGATCGTTTCCCTGATGGACACGCGCCGGTTGCACGGCGCGCTTCGAGGCCTGCCGCGTCCGATGATCGACCGCGTCCAGGACTATCTGGAGGAGCTGCCGCACGATCAGGTGAGCGCTATTCGCGGCCTGGCGGCGCGGCTGGCCATCCTTACGGAGTCACACACCGGCCGGTATCTGGCTCCCGGCGATCGGGGCTCGGCGCCGCCGATCGATCTCCGGCGTGCCCTCACGCAGCCGGGGGTGACTCTGTTCAGCCTTAACTCGAGCACGTACGGCAAGCTCGCCGCCCAGATCGGCACGCTGGTGATCCAAGATCTGGTCGCGGCGGCCGGCCGGCGCCTCGACCCGTCGCCAGGAGCCCGCGGTGCTGGGCTGCATGCGGGCGCCTCCGGGCTGGCGATTGTGGCGATCGACGAGTTCTCCGCCCTCGGTGCCGACCACGTGCTCGCGCTGGTGGCCCGGGGTCGTGAAGCGGGGGTCAGCGCGCTCTTGGTCACGCAGGAATTCGTCGACCTCGAGCGCGCGGGTCGCGGACTGCGCGATCAGATCATTGGCAACACGGCGGTCAAGATCGTCCACCGTCAGGAGGTCCCCGCCTCGGCCCAGCTAGTCTCCGAGCTGATCGGGACCGAGCGGGTGTGGGAGGAAACCGAGCAGCTCGGTGGACCGTGGCTGCGCGGCTACGGCGGCAGCCGACGCGAGGTCGAGCGGTTCGTCGTCCATCCCAACGAGATCAAGACGCTCCGACAGGGGGAGGCTGTAGTGATCGCCAAGGTCCCCGCCACCAGCGTCGAGCGCGTGCTGATCAGCCCGCCCGCCGTGGCGGCGGCACCCGCGCCGCGCGCCCCGACCGCCCCGCGCACCGCGGTGGCCGACGCGCCGGCGCCGCCGCCGGCGAGTCCGAGCGCCTCGCCGGCCTCGGTGTCTCCCGCTTTGCGGCGCCCCCGCGCAGCCGCCGCCGGCGGCGTAGAGCCTGCACCCGGCCGACTGGCCGCGCGGCGCAGCGGTGCCGACCCGCGGGCGAGCCCCGACCGCGATCGAGGGCAGACCCGCGACTGAGGCGCCACGCATCGCCGGGGGCGCGTCCGGGGGAGGGATGCCCTCCACCGGGCGGGATGCCCCACTACCGGTCGGCATGCCCCTCCACCGGGCGGGATGCCCCACTACCGGTCGGCATGCCCCTCCACCGGGCGGGATGCCCCACCGCGGAGACGAGATCCCCTCCACGGGGCGGGCGCCCTTACCGGGCGGACGCCGTATGCCGGGCGGTCACCCCGCGCTCGGAGTGACCCGGTAGGCGTCGAACACCGCGTCGATGTTGCGCAGGCGGTTGATCGTCTGGTCGAGCGTCCGCGTGTCGCCGACCTCGACAACGAAGCGGTTCTTGACCATCGGGTGGTTGACGCTGCAGCGCGCCTCGAGGATGTTGATCCCGGCCTCCGCGAACGTCCTCGACATGTCCTCGAGCAGGCGGTGGCGATCCCAGCCGTCGACCTCGATCTCGACCCGGAACGAGGTCTCGGCGTCGCCCTCCCACGAGACCGCGGTGAAGCGCTCCGGGTCCTTCTTGAGCACGGCGACGTTCGGACAATCCTCGCGGTGGATGGTGATCCCGCGCCCGAGCGAGATATAGCCGATGATCGGGTCGCCGGGCACCGGGCGGCAGCACTTGGCCAGGCGCAGCATCACCTCGTCGATGCCCTCGACCGAGATCCCGTAGCTCGAGGAGGAGGTGGTCGGCCGCGACCGGCGGCGGCGGGTCTGCAGCAAATCGTCCGCGGCGGTCGGCTCCGACTCGGCCGCCTCACCCGCCTTGAGGCGCTGCATGACCTTGTTGACGACGACCTTGGCTGAGACCTTCGCGGCGCCCAGCGCGATGTAGAAGTCGTCCGCCTTGCGGTAGCCCATCTCCCGAATCACGTCCGCCAACAGCGGCGAGCCGACGATCTTCTGAGCCGGGAGCCCCTGCTTCTTCAGGTGGTCCTGCAGCAGCTCGCGGCCGCTGTGCTCGCTGTCCTTGCGCGATTCGGCCTTGAACCACGCCTTGATCTTGTTGCGGGCGCGGGTGGTCTTGACGAGCGCGAGCCAGTCCCGCGAGGGCCCTCGCTCGCGCTTGGAAGTGAGTACCTCGACGATGTCGCCGGAGCGCAGCTGATAGGAGAGCGGAACGATCTTGCCGTTGACCTTGGCGCCCACGCAACGGTGGCCGACGTCGGTGTGGATCTCATAGGCGAAGTCGAGCGGGGTCGCCCCGGCGGCCAGCGACTTCACTTCGCCCTTCGGGGTGAAGACGTATACCTCGTCCTCGAACAGGTCGACCTTGAGCGTCTCCATGAACTCGCGCGGGTCGGCCTCCTCCTGCTGCCAGTCGAGCAGCGAGCGCAGCCACTTGAGCTTGCCGTCGGCCTCCGGGGAGGGCGCCTTGCCACTTCGGCGATTGCCGCGCTCCTTGTACATCCAGTGCGCGGCGATTCCGAACTCAGCCAGCTCGTGCATCTCCCGGGTGCGGATCTGGATCTCCAGCGGCCGGCCCTCGGGCCCGATCACCGTGGTGTGCAGCGACTGGTACATGTTGAACTTCGGCATCGCGATGAAGTCCTTGAAGCGCCCCGGCAGCGGCTTCCACAGCGAGTGGATCACGCCGACCGCGCCGTAGCAGTCCTTGACCGAGCCGACGATCACCCGCATCGCCGTGAGGTCGTAGATCTCGTTGAACTCGCGCCCCTTCTTGGTCATCTTCGAGTAGATCGAGTAGAAGTGCTTGGCGCGGCCGGAGATCTCGGCCTCGATGCCGAGCTCGTTGAGCTCCTTGCTCAGGTATTCGCCTGCCTGGGTGACATACCGCTCGCGCTCGGTCCGCTGCTGGGCCACCAAGCCCTTGATCTCGTTGTACTTGCGCGGATGCAGGGTCTGGAACGCCAGGTCCTCGAGCTCCCACTTGATGGCATGGATGCCGAGGCGGTGGGCGATCGGCGCGTAGATGTCAAGCGTCTCGCGCGCCTTCTCGATCTGCTTGTGCTTGGGCATCGCGCCGATCGTGCGCATGTTGTGCAGGCGGTCGGCCAGCTTGATCAAGATGACCCGGATGTCCGAGGCCATCGCCACCATCATCTTGCGGTAATTCTCGGCCTGGGCCTCGTCGCGCGATTGAAACGTCAGCCCGGTCAGCTTCGTCACGCCGTCGACCAGCCCGGCGATCTCCTCCCCGAAGGCCTCCTTGACCTCGTCGAGCGATGCCGACGTGTCCTCGACCGTGTCGTGCAGCAGCGCGGCGCACAGCGTCTCGGTGTCGAGGCGCATGCCGGCACAGATCTTCGCCACGCCCACGGGGTGGTTGATGAAGTCCTCGCCGGACTTGCGGCGTTGGTCGGCGTGGTGCACGCAGGCGTACACGAACGCCTGCTCGACGCGGTCGCGGTCGACCGACACGGCCGCCTCGTGCGTGTGTTCCTCGAGGATCGCGAACAGGTCGCTGAGCAGCCGCCGCTCGGCCGCATTGAGTTCGACCCGGTCGACGTCGGGGTGCGCCTCCGGGTGCATCACCCGATCGACCGGCGGGCGGGAGACCACCCTGGCCTCGCTGCGGCGGGCGCCGGTCGAGGCGGCACGCGGTTGGTTCCCGTCGCGGGCGCCCTCGCTGCGGCCGCCTGCGAGCGAGCGGCTCAGGCGCTGCGTCGGGGGTTTGCGCTGCTCAGAAATAGTCGTCCGTCCTCGAGTCGTCGGGCATAGGCCCGGTACGCCGGCGAGCGCGCCAGGGCAGTGGGCGCGGTGCCTGCGATGGCCAGGGCCGGCAGATCCCGGTCGAGGCTGACGAGCTCGAGCTCCGCGAGGACTCTGATCAGTCTCCCGGCCAAGCGGGCCGGACGACCGGGCTGAGCGTCTCCGCGAAGCAGGCGCTCGAGCTCCTCGCCGGCCACCCTCCGCCGCGCCCGCAGGCCGCGGTAGAGAGCTTCAAGTGAAGCGCGTAGACCGTACTCCCGTTCGTGCATCTGCTGAGCAAAGCGTAGCTCAGCCTCTCCCCACGCTGAATGGGTGAAACCCATGCCGCAAGCGAGCGCTGTGGCCGACCGCGGCGAGGCGGGCGGGTCGAGCGCGACCAGATGGGCGTAGCGCCGCCCGAGCTCGGGGGCGCGCTCGAGCGCGGGGTATGAGATCAGGGCGAAGCCGCCGATGCGGCTGCTCAGCCCGGGCAGACGGCGTGGCACGTCGGCGCACACGGCGAGAACCGTTCCGACGGCCGCCACCGCGTCCGCGAGTACGGCGAGCGGGCTCTCACCGCGCCGGTCCAGCTGGGTGCGGCGGTACTGCTCGGGCGCCGGCACGACCACCGGCGCGGCCGCGGCCGATAGCTCCGCCAGCGGCCGCTCGACCTCCTCGATCGCGGCGCGCAGGAAGTCGGCCGGTTCGGCGAGCACGTCGATCGGCGGCGGTGCACAAGGGCGGGCATGGTGGAGCACGAGCCGTGGCTCGACCGCGCCGTTCCAGACGTTGCGCTCCAGGCAGAACGTGGCGTCCACGGGCTCGCCGTCGCACGGTCCGGGACGGCCGTCGCACCCGAATGCCACCGCCCGGGCCCGGGCCCCGCCCGAGCTCACCGAAAACCGCGCGTGGCGACCCTCGCCCATCGTCCGGACGTCGTCGAAGCGGGCGCCGGGGACGAGCACGCGCGTCCGCGGATTCCCGATCCCGCACGGCTCCATCCGGGTGAGCTCGTCGGCCAGCGCCAGCCCGAGCTCCGAGCCCGAGGCGACCGCGTCGACGCGCTCGATCGGCTCGAGCAAGTCCGGGGTCAGCAGGGCCTCGGCGTGGCGCTCGAACGCCGCACGAAAGCGCTCCAGGCGCGCCGGCCGGATGCTGAGGCCGGCGGCGGCGCGATGACCGCCGTAGCGCTCGAGCTCAGCGGCGGTCGCGTGGAGCGCGCCGAGGAGGTCAAACCCGGGGATGCTGCGCCCGGACCCGCTCGCCGGGTCCTCGCCAAGCGCCACGAGGACCGTCGGTCGATGGTAACGCTCGACGATTCGCGAAGCGACGATTCCGATCACGCCGGGATGCCAATCGTCGCCCGCGAGCACATAGGCCGAACGAGGGCCGAGCTCCGAGACCTGCGCGTCGGCCTCCCACACGATCCGTTCCTCGACCGCGCGGCGTTCCGCGTTCACCGCGTCGAGCTCGGCTGCGATCTCGGCGGCGCGGCGCCGATCCTCGGTGAGGATGAGCTCGAGTCCCGCGTCGGCGCGGCGGAGCCGACCGGCGGCGTTGATCCGGGGAGCGAGGCGGAAGCCGAGCGTGTGCGAGTCGAGCCCGCTCGGATCGGCCCGCGAGACCTGCATAAGCGCCTGCAGGCCCGGCTTGGCGGTGTTCGCGAGCACGGCGAGGCCGTCGCGCACGAGCCGCCGGTTCTCGCCGAGCAGCGGCATCAGGTCGGCCACCGTGGCGAGCGCCACGAGCTCGACATCCTCGGCCGCGGTCGGCGCACCGAGGACCTGCGCAAGCTTGTACGCCACCCCGGTCCCGCACAGGTCCGGGCACGGATACCCGCAGACCACCGGGTGCACGATCGGGCATGCAGGCAGCTCGCCATCCGCGCGCGGGGCGTGGTGGTCGGTGACCATCACCTCGATCCCGGCGGCGCGCGCGGCGGCCACCTCCTCGACGGCGGTGATCGCGCAGTCGACGGTAATCAGCAACTTGGTTCCGCGCGCGGCGAGGCGCGCAACCGTGGCGTGCGAGAGCCCGTAGCCGTCGTCGACCCGGCCAGGCAGGAACCAATCAACCTCGGCGCCCGCGGCGCGGAGCGCTCGCACCATCGTGGCGGTGGCGCACACGCCGTCGACGTCGTAATCGCCGTGCACGGTGATCCGGCTGCCGGCGCGCAGATGCCGACGGATGACCGACACCGCGTCGTCGATACCCGCGAACTCGCCGGGACCGTGGGCGTCGTCGCCGTCGAGGAATGCCCTCGCGGAGGCGGCGTCGCGGAAGCCCCGGCGAACCAGCACCTGAGCGAGCACGTGGCTGACCCGAAGCTCCCGCTCGAGCGCCATCGCCGCCCCGAGTTCGTAGCTCGGCAGCTCGAGGCGCGGCCGATTGCGAAGCGCGGAACGCCCCTCCGGC
Source organism: Solirubrobacterales bacterium (assembly GCA_019240655.1). GTDB lineage: Bacteria > Actinomycetota > Thermoleophilia > Solirubrobacterales > Solirubrobacteraceae > Palsa-465. Next base: position 25,703 of record JAFAXX010000191.1, on the reverse strand, counting down.
GCCGGGACGGCGTACAGGGGAGCGCTTGCCGGGGCGGCAGACGGCTCGGTTGGCAGGAGGAGCGCGGGTCGCGGCATGGCGCCACCCTACGGGGCGCCCCCGACGGATCCGCCGACCGCGCGCCGGCCGCGCGGCTAGCGAGCGGGGCCAGGATGCTGCCAGCGTCCTGCGTCTGGTCGGCCGTTCCCCGAGCTACGAAAGTCCGGCGTATGAACGCGCGCCACCGGCGCGCTCGCGCCTGATGCCCTCGAAGTAGACCAACGCCATGCCGATCAGCGCGCCCGGGATCGCCTCGAGCGCGGTGCTCAGGTGGGTGTCGTGACGGCCGGGGACGTGGAAGCCGTTGACGATCAAGCCGAACAACGCGGCGCCGATCAGCGCGCCGAGGAACGCCCCGACGATCCCACCCCAGAAGCGATCGGGCAGCCAGATCGTAAAGTGCCACAGCGCCAGGCCCATCATCACCCAGGCGAGCATGCCCATCAGCGCGGCCTCCCGTGGCGGCGGTTGCGCGGCCGCGACTTGGCCGGGCGCTTCGGACGCTGCGCCGGCGAGACGCCCTCGTTCTCGGCCACGTCAGGAGCACGGGTGAAGCCGTCGGCGTCGGGCGTGTCTGCTGCGGGCGGCGCCGGATAGGGTCCGGAGTCGTCGGGCACGCGGGTGATCCCGCCGCGCTGGCCGGTCCCGACGTCGTCCGGCACGCGGGTGATCTCTCCGCGCTGGTCGGTCCCATCCTCGCCGGCGGCCGGCCGCGGAGTCGGCTTGCGGGTCGGAGTCGGCTTGCGGGCCGGAGCGGGCTTGCGGGCGGAAGCAGGCTTGCGCGCCGGAGCGGGCGTCGTCGGCGAGGTATGCGCCAGACGCTTGGTCAGGGTCGAGGTCGAGCCGCTCGGCTCGCGCTCCTCCTCCTGGATCCCGCGCTTCATCTCTTCGAACTCGGCGGCGGACACCGTCTCAGGCTCCGGCGCGGTGAGGCGACCGGCGCGACGAGCCGCCTTGCGCGCCGCCGGCTCGACGTCAGCGCCCGCGCCGGCGTAGGCGGGCACGTGCCCGAGCTCCACTTCGATGCGATGGCGACGGGCCCGATACACCGGCTCCCGCTCCTTCCAGTGCGTCAGCACCGGTGAGGCGATGAAGATCGACGAGTAGGCGCCCGAAGCCACGCCGATCAAGAGCGCGAACGCGAAGTCCTTGAGCGTCGACCCGCCGAACAGCAGCAGGGCGAGGATCGGCATCAGCGTGCACGACGTCGTGGCCAGCGACCGCGTCAGCACCTCGGACATCGATCGGTTGACGATCTGCGAAAACGCCGCGCGAGGCATCCGCGGGACGTTCTCGCGCACCCGATCGAACACGATTATCGTGTCGTAGAGCGAATAGCCGAGGATCGTCAGCAGCGCGGCCACCGTCGCCGTGGTTACCTCCCGGCCCGTCAGCGAGTAGATGCCGCTCGTGATCAGAAGGTCATGCATCAGCGCGATCAACACCGGCACGGCGAACTTCCACTCGAAGCGCAGCGCCACGTAGGCGGAGATCACGAGCAGCGAGGCGATGATCGCGACCATCGCGCTGTTGGCGACGGTCTTCCCGAACGTCGGCCCGACCGACGTGAAGTCGAACGACCTGAGGCCAAAGCGCGCCTGCAGGTTGCTTCGGACCTGGCCGACCTTCGACGGCTGAAGCTCCTTGGCCGAGATCTGGAAGACCTGGCTGCCGAGCGCGCGGTTGGCGACTTCCTGGATCTGCGGGTTGACCACGCCCGACGCGGTCAGGACCGAGCGGACCTCGGCCTCGCTGGCGTGCTGGACCAGGCTCGCGGTCATGCGCGTGCCGGAGGTGAAGTCGATGCCGAGGTTGAGGCCACGGCCGCCGATCGCCAGCGCGCCGACGAGCAGGATCACCCCGGACATCGAGAAGAAGTACCGGGAGGCGCCCATGAAGTCGAACCGCCAGGTTCGCCGCTTGCCGCCGGCGCCGAGCGCCGAGGGGCTGGAGATCGTGCGCGAGCCGGCCATCGTCATGAGGATCGCCTGGGTGGCCAGCACCGCGGTGAACAGCGAGACGAAGGTGCCGATCCCGAGCGTGAAGGCGAAGCCCTTGACGTCCGCGGTGGCCAGCACGAACAGGATGAACGCGGTCATGATCGTCACCACGTTCGCGTCGATGATCGCGGTGAGGCCCTTGCGGTATCCGGTCGCGATTCCCTGCCGGATGGAGCGGCCGGCGCGGATCTCCTCCTTGACGCGCTCGAAGATCACGATGTTGGCGTCGGCCGCCACCCCGATGGTCAGGATCAGGCCTGCGATCCCCGGAAGCGTCAGCGTGATCGGGATCAGCTTGATCAACGCGTACAGGTACACCCCGTAGACCAGGAGCCCCGCGGTGGCGATGACGCCGAGCACGCGGTAGTAGGCGATCAGGAAGATCGCCACGATCAGCAGTCCCGCCGCGCCCGCGATCAGGCCCTGATGGAGCGCCTGGCTGCCGAGTGTGGCCGAGACCTGGTTCTCGGAGATCAGCTTGAGCTGGATCGGCAGCGCGCCCAGGCGTAGCTGCGTGGCCAGATCCTGAGCGGACTGGATCGTGAAGCCGCCGGTGATGTCGGCGCCGTTGTCACCAGGGATGCCGTCCGGGTATTTCGAGAACTCAATCTGGGGGACGGTGATCAGCTTGGTGTCGAGCGCCACCGCGAAGTGCTGGTTCAGCGTCTGGCCGAGACCGCTGACGAGATCGCCACGATGGGCGACCGTTGCGGTCACGGTCTGGAACGCCCTCCCCCCGCGTGAGGTGAAGCCGAACGACACGTCGGGAGAGCCGGTCGAGTCGGTGGTCTGCTGCGGGTTGGTGATGTCGTTGCCAAACAGCGCGACGTGGTCGTTGAGCACGAAGAACTGCGCGCTCGGACTGTTGAACGCGGTGGTGCTCTTAGCGCTCGGATCGGCGGCCTGGAGGACCACCGTGCCCTGAGGTACGGTCAGCGTCTGTCCCTGAGCAGCGCTGACTCCGGCTGGCAGCCCGGATCGCAGATCCTGAAGGTTGTCGTCGGGCCCGGAGAGCAGGCAATGCGCCCCGACCACCGGCGTGACGCCCTGCGCCCTGGCCGCGGCGGCGCAGGCGGCGCTGCCGGGCCCGCCGAACATGAAGTACTGCGGTCCCTGGCGCGAGTTGTCGCTGCTGATCCGGACCGGCTGCTTCGCCGCCAGCGAGACCGCCTGGTAGAGCGACATGCTGCCGGCGCCTGGATTACCGGTCGCCGCACCGGCATTCAATCCCTGGCTGATCGTGACCGCGTTCGGATCCTGCGTCCGCAGCTGGCTGGCCACCGTTTTGCCGTTTGGGGTCAGCGCATTGGCCTCCCAGTCGTAGAACGCCAGGCGCGCGGTCGTCCCGACGAGCTTCTCGGCCCGCGCGATGTCCTTGACGTCAGGTAGGCCGACGGAGATCTGGTTGCCGCCAGAGGTCTGGATCTGCGGCTCGGCGACGCCGAGCTGGTCGACCCGCTGGCGCATGATGTCGACCGCCCGCGCGAGCGCCGTCTGGGTGACCACCGGCGTCTGCGGCGTCGGCTGCCCCTGGTAGACCAGCTCGACGCCGCCCTTGAGGTCCAGTCCCAGGGTGGTCTTGAACTGCGTGAGCACCACGATCGAGGCGGCGATCAGCCCCGCGACCAAGGCCAGGATGAACCCGTTGCGCTGGCGATCAGTCATCGATTCCGGTGGATGGTAGGGGCCAGGCTCAGTGATGGTTGGTCGGCGTCAGCACGACCAGGAGCCCACCGTCTTGATCATCGTACGCCGGAAAGATGTCCGCGACCGCCCGGGCCGGAAAATCCTGCTCGGCGTTCACCTGGACGGGCTTGCCCTGCACGCGAACCTCCCACTCGAGCGCGGTGCCGACGTGATCGCTGCCATCCTCGAAGCGCAGGCCGAGCACGTCGGAGATCCGGCGCCCGATCACTTGCTCAGTCTTGAGTCCGGTGAGCTCGAACGAGCCGCGGCCGCAGTCGACGATCCGCCCGTCGGCGTCGCAGGCGAAGAACGCCGCGTTGGGCGCCGGGTAGTAGTCGTCCAGCAGTTCGAACAGGTACGCAAAGCCGCACTTCTCGCAGCCTCGGGCCTCCCGCCGGAAGCCGGCGTTGCGGTCGGCGGCCATCGAGCGATGCCCGCAGTGAGGGCAGATGAAGTAATGCTCGCGAGCCACGGCGACTGAGGATACCCGGGCTTAGATAAGCGTTAATGAAGCGCCGGGAGGCTCGAGTCCGAGGTGCGAAAACGCGCGTTTTGTGGCCGCCCTTCCGCGGGGCGTGCGCTCGATCAGGCCGCGCTGGAGCAGGTACGGCTCATACACATCCTCGATCGTGTCCTGCTCCTCGCCGACCGCCACCGCCAGCGTCGAGAGGCCGACCGGCCCTCCGCCGAACTTCTCGCAGATCGCGCGGAGGATCTCCCGGTCGAGCCGATCGAGACCCTCGTGGTCGACCTCCAGCAGGTCGAGCGCCGCGGCAGCCACGGAACCGGTGATGACCCCGCCGGCGAGCACCTCGGCGTAGTCCCGGACCCGCTTGAGCAGCCGGTTGGCGACTCGCGGCGTGCCCCGGCTGCGCTCGGCGATGGCGTGCGCGCCACTGCCCTCAATCGCCACCTCGAGCAGTCGCGCCGAGCGCAGCACGATCCGCGCCAGGTCGGCGGCACTGTAGTGCTCGAGGCGATGCTGAATCCCGAACCGGTCGCGCAGAGGCGTGCTCAGCAGACCGGTCCGGGTGGTCGCCCCGATGAGCGTGAACGGCGGCAGTTCGAGCGTCACCACGCGGGCGCCGGCGCCCTGGCCGACGGTGATCGGCAGACAGCCATCCTCCATGGCGGGATAGAACGTTTCCTCGAGCGCGCGAGGCAGCCGGTGGATCTCGTCGACGAAGAACACCGACCGCGGCTCGAGCGCGGTCAGATAGGCCGCGACGTCTCCCTTGCGCTCGAGCGCCGGGCCCGCCGTCGGCACGAACGCGACGTCGAGCTCGGCTGCCACGATCTGCGCCAGCGACGTCTTGCCGAGGCCTGGCGGACCGGCCAGGAGCACGTGGTCGAGCGCCTCGCTGCGGCTGACCGCCGCCCTGATCGAGACCGCGAGCTGCTCCTTGACCGCGTCCTGCCCGATGAAGTCCTCGAGCCGCCGGGGCCGGAGCGACCGATCGAGATCGTCGTCCGCAAGCGCCTCGGGGGTTTGGATGCGCGGGCTGTGCTGGTCGCCCACGGGGCTCATCGCCGGGCCGTCCGCAGTGCGTTCGCGATCAGGTCCTCCGCCCGCTCGCCGGGCGCGCCGTCAAGCAGCTCGTCCGCCTCTCCGGCGCTGTAGCCGAGGCCGATCAGGCCCTCCCGCGCGACCGCTCGGGGATCGTCCGCGCGAGTGATCGAAACCGCGCGCTCGGGCACCGAGACGCCGACCTTCTCCCGCAACTCGACGATGATCCGCTCGGCAGTGCGCTTGCCGATGCCCGGGACGGCCTGGAAGCGGGCCGTGTCACCGGCCGCCAACGCCGCGACGAGGTCCCGCGGCGGCCCAGCCGAGAGGACGGCCAGCGCCACCTTGGGGCCGACGGACTGGACGCCGAGCAGCATCAGGAAAAGCTCGCGCTCCTCCTCGGTGGCGAAGCCGTAGAGCTGCAGGGCGTCCTCGCGGACCACCATGTGGCTGTGCAGGACGACGTCGAGGCCGACCGCCGGGACGCGCCTGAGCGTCTCCGCCGAGACGGACAGCCGGTACCCGACGCCGCCGCAGTCGACGACCACGTGGTCGCCACGGCGGACCGCAACCGTCCCCGAGACCAGGGCGATCATCGCGCCCCTCCCACGCCGGCTCCCGCGCCGGCGGCCGCGGCGACGAGCGTCACCGCGCGCAGGAGCGGGGTCTGGTTGACATCGCAGATCGCCACCGCGAGGGCGTCAGAAGCGTGATCGGGCGCCGGCACCGCCGGCAGCCCGAGGAGCCGCGTGACCATCCGGGCTACCTGTGGCTTGTCCGCCCGGCCGTGGCCGCAGACCGCGCCCTTGACCTGCTGAGGGGTGTAGGACCGGCAGGGGACGCCGCGCTGCCCGGCCGCCAGCAGGACGACGCCGCGGGCCTGGCCGACCGCGAACGCGGTGCGGGCGTTCGCCCCGAAGTAGAGCTCTTCGACCGCGAGCGCGTCGGGGCGGTGCAGGTCGAGGAGCTCGCCGACCCGCGCGTGGATCTGGGACAGGCGGCGCTCGAGCGGGGCGCCGGCAGCGGTGCGGATGACCCCGTCAGCGAGCGCGCGCAGACCCGAGCCGGCTCTTTCGACGACGCCGAAGCCGGTGCTGGCGGTGCCGGGGTCGATTCCGAGGACGATCATCCGAGGGGAATTCTCCGCGGGCGTCCGGACGCCTCCCCGGGCCGCGGCGGTCGCGGCCGGCGTCGCCGGCGCTGCCTGCCCCCGGGACGAGCGACTCAGCCGCCCGCCGCGCTCAAGCCCCCGACGCAGCGCGTGTGCGCCCCAGGCGCGGTCACCCGGTAGACCCGCCACGCCCCCACCGACGCCAGCGGGCGGATCTGCGTCAGCTCGCGACTGATCGGGGGCGGCCCGCCGTCGATCGTGTCGTGCGGCCCGACGAACAGGACGCCCTGATGGCGCATCACCGTACCGACCCGTCCCAGCGTCACGTGCAGCTTCCATGCCAGAGCGGTCTGCACTCCGTGGTTGACCGCGGCGAAGCTGGACCGGCAGGGATACACGCCGTCGTGGCCGCCGACCGTGGCGACCGCGGCCGAGAGCTGATCGAGTCGGGTCACCGCGCGGGCGGCCACCCTCTCCTGGTCGCGCGCGGTGCTGATGCGCCCGGACACGAACGGCACCAGAGCAGCCACGAGAACGACCGCGGTGAGCACGCCTACCGCTCCCCCGAAGCGCACCGCGCCGAGCTGCGCCAGCCACACCACCGCCGCGCCGGCGAGCACGCAGGTGACGGCGGCGGCCGGGAGGTAGAAGCGCTCGAGGCCCGGATAGCCGTCGAGGGTCATCGCCACCACGATCACCCACCACAGGAGCGCGAAGCCGGCGAGGGTGAGCGTCAGGCGATCGCGCCCCCGACGCCAGGCGATCCCCACCCCGACCAGCCCGAGAACCAGGATCCCAAGCGTCTGGAGCGCGACCCCCCGCCGCACGACGGTCACGAACGGATCGCTACCCAGGTGCCCGTTGTAGGCCTTGGCGTGCGAGGCGGCGAGGAACGGGTCGCCGGAGCCGATCCACGGGGGCACGAACCAGAAGAACGGGATTGCCAGTAGCCCGATGACGATCTCGGCGCGCAACCGCCGCTCGCGGACCCACAGCCATACCGCGTACAGGAGCAGCATCGGCCACGCCTCCGGCCGGATCAGCGCCGCGGCCACGCCGAAGGCGAAGGCCGAGCCGCGCCGGCCGGCCACGTGACGATCGATCGCCCACAGGGCCGCAGCGATCAGCATCGGCTCCGATGTGCCCCGGAACATGTAGTACGCCCAGTCCTGGGTGAGGGCGACGCCGGCGGCGGCGATCCCGCCGGCGACGATCGGCCACGCCGAACGGGGGCGAGCCGCGTCCTCGCTCGCTTTGCGGCCGCGGCCGCGCGCCAGCGCCGCCGCCAGCCGGTACGCCGCCACGATCCCGAGCAGACCGCCGGCGCGCGCGGTGATCACCCACAGCGTCGGCGCCCCCCCGCCGAAGAGCCCGTAGACCGTCGTCAGGATGACCGGTAGCGGCTTCCACGATGGGCCGCCGCCGACCGCGAAGCTGAGGTGCGGATCGGTCACCTCCCGCCCCCATACGATCCACGCCCACGGGTCATAGCTCGGGACGGTCGGGAGCACCGCGGCCGACAGCGCCGCCAGCGCCGCGCATGCCGCCAGGGCGATGACGAACGGAGAGGCCAGCCACGAGCGCCAGCCGGTCGGCGGCCGCGAGCTGCGACCGGCCGGCGGCGAGGCGGGAGGCGTCTGGATGACGGTGCTGGCCTCCACGGGGAACTCCGCTCTCAGGCCGGCGAGAACCGGCAGCGCAGCAGTGTGGCGATGACCCGGAACCCGTCGAGCGCGGTCAGCTTCTTGCCCTCCTCGGTGGACCGGGCCCGGTAGTGAACGGGAACCTCGAAGATCCGTTCGCCGCGCTGGACCAGGCGGGCGGTGATCTCCGGCTCGATCGCGAACCCCGCCGAGCGCAGGGCAAGGCTGCGGAAGAGGTCGGTACGGATCATCTTGTGGCAGGTCATGATGTCGTGCAGGTAGACGTTGAAGAGGACGTTGCAGGCCAGCGTCACGCCTTTGTTGCCGAGCACGAACAAAAACGAGTGGCTCGTGTAGCCGTCGAAGGCACGGACCCCAAAGCAGGCATTGGCGCGCCCGTCGAGCAACGGCGGCATCAACAGCCCGAGGTCACGGGGGTCGTACTCGAGGTCGGCGTCGAAGATGGCCGCGAATTCGCCACGCGCCTGCGCGAGGGCGGTCTTCACCGCCGCGCCCTTGCCCTGATTGACCTCATGCTCGAGCAACCTCACCCGGTCGTCCCATCCGCCATCGCGAAGGATCTCCCGCGTGCCGTCGGTGGACCCGTCGTCGACCACGACTAGCTCGAACTCGCTTGGCAGCGCCGTCTCGAGTACCTCCTTGATCGCCTCGGCGACACGCTCACGCTCGTTGTATACGGGCATCAGGATCGAAAGCATCGCGGCGGATCAGATCGGATCGGAGGGTCATCTGGCGGCGGGTGCGCCGGCCGCAGAGCCGCCGGCGGCGGGTAGGGCCCAACCCCGCGAGGAGCGCCCGATAGTAGCCGATCGCCCTCCCGGCACGATTTTGGGCAAGCTTCCCACCATGGACTTTGCCGCCACCGGGTTGCTGGACGGCCTCGAGGGCCATGAGCGGGCGGCTCGTGAGACGCTGCTGCGCCAGCTGCTCGACGACGGCTTCTCCCTGGAGCAGCTCGAGGCCGCAGTGGCCGAGGATCGGCTGGCGCTCCTGCCCGTAGAGCGCGTCCTCGGCGGGCGCTACACGGCCGAGGAGGTCGAGGCGCGGACCGATCTCCCGGCGGTGACGCTGCTGCGCCTGCGCCGGATCCTCGGCCTCCCGGAGGCCCGGGCCGAGGACCGGGTGTTTGGGGAAGAGGACATCGCAATGGCCCTGTCGACTCGCCGCGTCCTCGATCTCGGGCTCGACGAGGAGTCGATCGCCGAGATCACGCGGGTGCTCGGTGAGGCGATGGCACGCCTGACCGCCACCACCGCCGCGGCGTTCGTGGAGGCGTTTCTCGAGCCCGGCGACAGCGAGCACGACGTCGCCGTGCGCTTCGCCGGACTGGCCGAGGAGATGGTCCCGACGCTGCACCCCGTGCTCACCGCGGCGTACACCGCGCACCTGCGGGAGGCGGTGCGGCGGGGGATGATCAGCCGCGCCGAACGCGAGCAGGGTTCGTCCGCCGGCGCTCAGGAGCTGGCGGTGTGCTTCGCCGACCTGGTTAGCTTCACCCGCATGGGCGTCCAGGTCGAGGCCCAGGAACTCGGCGGAGTCGCCGGCCGCCTGGCCGAGCTCGCCGGCCAGGTGGTCGAGTCTCCGGTGCGTCTCATCAAGACGATCGGCGACGCGGCGATGTACGTCAGCCCTGAGCCTGGGCCGATGGTCTCCGTCGCGCTCTCGCTCGTAGAGGCGGTCCGAGGTGCCGATCTGCCCAGCCTACGGGCCGGGATCGCCCACGGGCCGACGCTGCTGCGCGCGGGCGACTACTACGGCCATTCCGTCAACCTGGCGAGCCGGGTCACCGGGATCGCCCGGCCCGACAGCGTCCTCTGCACGCAGGCGGTCCACGACGCCGCGGCCGGGGACTTCAAGTGGTCGTTTGCGGGAACGCGCCGCGTCAAGGGCGTGGGCAAGGGAGTACCGCTCTACCGGGCGCAGTTGTTGACCGCTGAGACATCGCGCCACGACGGCGGTCGGCGGCGCAAGCAGAAGCGGTAGCCACTGGTCTGCTCCTCGGTCGCTGCGGACTGCATATGGGGAGGTCCAGGATGCCTTCATCGGCTTTGTGCACAAGCCGACGTCGCGGCGATCGAGGGATCAGCTGACCGATAGCAAGTCGACGACGAAGACGAGCGTCGAGTTGGCTGGGATAGTCGGGGGACGTCCTGCGGCGCCGTACCCCAAGCTCGGCGGGATGATCAGCTCTCGTCGCCCGCCCACCTTCATACCGGGGATTCCCTGAACCCAGCCGGGGATGATGCTGCCGGTCGTCAGCGCGAAACTCGAGGGCTGATTCCGGCTCCACGAGGAGTCGAACTCCTTGCCGGTCTTGTACAGCACGCCGACGTAGTTGACGGTGACCGTCGACCCTGCGGCGGCGGTCTTGCCGCTCCCGGTGATCATGTCCTTGGTCACCAGATGGGTGGGCGGCGGGGTGCTCGGCACGACCACCACCGGCTTCTTGGACAGCGCCGGCGGCACGGTGGGCGTGGTTGGGATCGACGCCTGCGTGTCTCCAGCCGACGGCGCGGTGACCACGCCGGGCGCCTTCGAGCTGCCGCATGCCGCCAGCGCCACCGCCGCGGCGAGCGCGGCAGGCAGCGTCTTGACCATGGTTCTCGTTCTCATCGAAGGCTGAGGCTAGCGGGCGTGCCCGGAGACGCCCGGCTCAGGAGGCGATCCGCTCGAGCACCGAGGCGTCGACGTCGAAGTTCGCGTGCACCGCGCTGACGTCGTCTGAGTCCTCGAGCGCATCGATCAGCCGCATCAACTTGCCGGCGTCGCTCTCCTCCACCGGCACCCGGGTCTTCGGCCGCTGGGTCACGTCCGCGCTGTCGATCTCGACGCCGGCGGCTAGCAGGGCGTCGCGCATGCCCGGAAGGGCCGACGGCTCGGCGATCACCTCGAACACGTCCTCATCCCGGGCGATGTCCTCGGCCCCGGCGTCGATCGCCGGGATCAGGTCGTCCTCGTCGTAGCGATTGGCGTCGACCACGACGACGCCACGCTTGTCGAACAAGTATGAGACCGACCCCGGCTCGCCGAGATTGCCGCCGTGCTTGTTGAACGCGTGGCGGACCTCGGCGCCCGTGCGGTTGCGGTTGTCGGTCAGCGCCTCGATCAGCAGCGCGACGCCGCCGGGCCCGTAGCCTTCGTAGAGCACCGTCTCGATGTTGTCGGCGTCGACGCCTTCGCCGGTGCCCTTGGCGATCGCCCGCTCGATGTTGTCCTTGGGCATCGAGGCCTCGCGCGCCTTCTGGATGGCCAACGCGAGCGCCGGGTTGCCGTCGGGATCCCCGCCTCCCTCCCGCGCGGCCACGGTCACCGCCCGGGCGAGCTTGGTGAACTGCTGGCCCCGCCGGGCGTCGACGACCGCCTTCTTGTGCTTGATCGAGTGCCACTTGGAGTGACCGGACATTTCGTTTCAGTCTAGGCCCTGGTCCCGGTACGCTGATCTCCCGATGGGTCGTTTCCTGCTCCCGCTCGTGGCGGCGCTTTCCCTGGCGGCGGCCGGGTGCGGATCGAGCTCGAGCTCCCCCACCACCGCGAAGACCTCCGGCGGCAGCCCGAGCCCGACGAGTAGCGCGAGCTACGGCGGCGGCGGCGGCTCGAGCACCGGAAGTGCGGGCGGCGCCGGAGCATCGGGCGGCCAGACGGTCAACGTCACCATGCGCAGCCTGGCGTTCTCGCCGAGCGTGGTCCACGTCAAAGTCGGCGAGACCGTGGTCTGGACCAACGACGACGGGCCGCCCCACAACGTCACCTACGTGAGCGGTCCCAAGTTCACCTCCTCGCCGACGATGAATCCCGGCGCCACGTTCCGCCTCAAGCTGACCCAGGCCGGAACGGTCCACTACTACTGCTCGATCCACCCCTTCATGAAGGCGTCGATCGTCGTCAGTCCGTAGCCGCCCGCTCGAGCAGCAGCTGGTTGGCCCGGTACCAGGCGATCGTCCGCGCCAGCCCCTCCTCGAGGCCGATGCGTGGTCGCCATCCGGTCAGCGCATGGAGCTTGGAGTAGTCGACCCACTGGCGATCGATCTCACCCGCGGGAACTCCAGCGCCCTGAAACGTCGGCGGCATCGGCCCCCCGGCCAGCCGGCACGCCAGCGTCACCACGTCACGCACGCGGACCGGCGCCCCGCCGCCGGCGTTGAACGCCTCGCCCCGGCCCTCTCCGCGCCCGAGCAACCGCCAGATGGCCAGGTACGCCTCCACCGCGTCCTCCACGTAGAGAAAGTCGCGCTCGCTCGAGCCGTCCGAGCGGATCACCGGCGCGACGCCGGCCAGCGCAGCGCCGACCACCTCCGGGACCAGCCGCGAGCGGTTGAGATCGCCGCCGCCGTAGAGGTTCGCGAACCGGGTCACCGCGACCCCGAGTCCGAACGATGGCCAGTAGGAGCGAGCCAGCAGGTCGCAGGCCGCCTTCGAGACGTCGTAGGGGTTGATCGGCGCGAGCGACTGGTCCTCCCGGTAGGGAAGCTGCTCCTGGGATCCGTAGGCCTTGTCGGAGGACGCCACGATCACTCGCTCGACGCCGACCCGACGGCAGGCCTCGAGCACCAGCCACGTCCCGCGGATGTTCGTCTCGAACGTCCTCCGCGGCGCCTCCCGGGCGACGCCCACGATCGTCTGCGCCGCGAGGTGAAAGACGGTGTCGGCGCCGCAGCGTGCCAGCGCCCGCTCGACCAGCCCCTCCGTGCACACGTCGCCGGCCACGACCTCGACCGCCGCGTCTGAGGAGAGGCCCGGCTCTCGCCGCCCGGAAACCGCCGGCTTCTCCCGGCGGATCACGACGACCTCTGCCCCACGGGCGAGGAGCGCCCGCACGAGCCACGACCCCATCAGGCCGGAGGCGCCGGTGACGAGCACCACGCGCCCACGCAGCTCATCGCTCACCCCCACAGCTTCCACGGCGCCCGCTGCTGGGCCCACAGGTCATTGAGCTCGACCGCGTCCTTGTAGGTGTCCATGCAGTCCCAGAACCCCTCGTGGCGAAATGCGCGCAGCTGCCGGTCGGCCGCGAGGCGCTGCAGCGGCTCCCCCTCGAGCACGCTGTCGGGCGTGAGCGCCGCGAGCGCGGCCCGCTCGAGGCAGAAGAACCCGCCGTTCACCCACTCCTCGCTGCGCGGCTTCTCGGCAAAGCCGTCGACCAGCCCGTCGCCGTTCAGCTTGGCAACTCCGAACGGCAACCGGGGCCTGACCACGGTCATCGTAGCGGCGGCGCCGTGGCCGGCGTGATAGGCGAGCAGCCGGGCCAGGTCGATGTCGGCCACGCCGTCTCCGTAGGTGAGGCAGAACGAGCCCCCCTCGAGCGCCTCGGCGGCTCGCCACACCCGGCCGCCGGTGGGCGTCTCCTCACCGGTGTCGAGGCACCGCACCGAGACACCGTCAGGCCACGCGAGGGCGGCGACGAACGCGGAGATCTGCTCGCCCCGGTATCCGGTGAGGAGCAGGAAGCGCCGGAACCCCTGCGCCAGGTAGATCTGGATCACGTGCCAGAGGATCGGCCGGCCGCCGATCTCGACGAGCGGCTTGGGGATCGACTGCGTGTGCTCCTGCAGCCGGGTCCCGCGGCCGCCACAGAGGATCGCGACGTCTGGTCGAAGGCCGGGCACGGCGGCGGATTATCCCCGTCCGCGGCCGCGGGGTAGGATCACCTCACCATGAGCGCGATCGCCAATCCAGAGATCTTCAAGGCCTACGACATCCGCGGCGAGGCGGGCACCGAGATCGACGCCGCCGCGGCGGAGCTGATCGGCCGTGCGTTCGTGCGGGTGATCGCCGAGCTCGAGGAAAAGCCGGCCTCCGAGCTGCGGCTCGGCCTCGGCCGGGACATGCGCCTGACGGCGCCGGAGATGGCGGCGGAGTACCGCAAGGGGATGTGCAGCGAGGGCGCGACCGTGCTCGATGCCGGCGAGGTCGGCACCGAGATGCTCTATTACCTGGTCGGCGCGCGCGATCTCGACGGCGGGCTGATGTGCACGGCGTCGCACAATCCGAAGAAGTACACCGGCGCCAAGCTGGTCAGGCGCGGGGCGATCGCACTGTCGGGTGACGCCGGCATCGGGGAGATCAGGCAGCGGATCGAGGCGGGGCTCGGCGAGGCGCCCGGCGGCGGGCAGGCCGAGGATGTCGACATCTGGGCCGGGTTCCACCAGTTTGCCCTGAAGGTCATCGATCCCGAGGTGGTCAAGCCGCTCAAGGTGGTCGTGGATGGAGGCAACGGCATGGCCGGCCCGATGGTCGGACCGCTGCTCGAGCGGCTGGGGCTCGAGCTGATCCACACCTACTGGACGCCGGACGGGAACTTCCCCGACCACGAGCCCAACCCCCTCCTGCCGGAGAACCGTGAGTTCATCATGCGGAAGGTCGCCGAAGAGCGGGCCGATCTCGGCATCGCCTTCGACGGCGACGCCGACCGCTGCTTCTTCATCGACGATCGCGGCAGCTTCGTCGACGGCGACTTCCTCACCGCGCTGCTGGCCGAGTCGATGCTCGAGAAGCACCCCGGCGCCACGATCCTCTACGACGTTCGGGCCAGCCGCGCGGTCGCCGACACGGTGGAGGGCGCCGGCGGCCGGGCGCTCATGAACCGGGTCGGCCACGCCTTCTTCAAGACGCGGATGCGCGAGGAGCACGCGATGTTCGGCGGCGAGGTCTCGGGCCACTACTACTTCCACGACTTCTACTGCGCCGACTCGGGGACGCTGCCTGCGCTGCTGATTCTCGAGCTGCTCTCTCGCCGGGAGGCGAGGATGTCCGAGCTGCTCGAGCCCTACCGCTCGCGCTACTTCATCTCCGGCGAGATCAACTCGGAGGTCTCCGACCAGGAGGCCAAGGTCAAGGAGCTCGCCGAGCGCTACTCCGACGGACGTCAGTACGAGCTCGACGGCCTCTCGGTGGAGTACGACGACTGGCACTTCAACGTGCGTCCCTCGAACACGGAGCCTCTGCTGCGGCTCTGCCTCGAGTCGCTCAGCTCGCCCGAGGACATGGAGCGCCGCCGCGACGAGGTGCTCTCCGTGATCCGCGCTTGAGCGGGCTCGAGGCACCGGCGGCGAGCGCCGACGACTGCCTCGTCCTCGCCGCGCGGGCGGGCATCCATCGCATTCCCCTCCCCACCCCGTTCCTGGTCGGGCGGGTCAACTGCTACCTCGTCGAGGACGAGCCGCTGACCCTGATCGACACCGGGCCGAACTCCGGCAGCGCGCTCGACGAGCTCGAGCGGGGGCTCGCCGAGCACGGGCGGGCGATCGAGGACCTCGGGTTGATCGTTCTCACCCATCAGCACCTCGACCACGTCGGGCTGCTCGAGATCCTGGTGCGCCGGTCCGGGGCGGAGGTCGCGGCCTTCCACGGCCTCGGGCCTTACCTGGAGGACTTTCCGCACAGCGCCACGGCCGACGACGAGTTCTCGCACGCGATCATGCGCCGCCACGGCGTCCCCGAGGACCTCTCGACCGCGCTGACCTCCGTCGGCGCGGCGTTCCGGGGCTTCGGGTCCCGGGCCACGGTCACGCAGCCGCTGCGCGACGGCGACAGCGTCGTGCTCCGCGATCGAGCGCTCACCGTCCTGCACCGTCCCGGGCACAGCCCCTCGGACACGCTGTTCTGGGACGAGCGCCGGCGGATCCTGATCGCCGGCGATCACCTTCTGGCCCACATCTCCTCGAACCCGCTCGTCTCCCGCCCACTCACCGGGCCGACGCCGTCGTCAGGCCGCGCGCACGCGCTGATCCAGTACATCGAGTCGATGCGGGCCACCCGGGAGCTCCCGGCCCGCGTCGTCCTGACCGGGCACGGCGACCCGGTCGCCGACCCCGTCGCGCTGATCGACGAGCGGCTGCGCATGCACCAGCGGCGGGCCCGCAAGATCCTCGGGATGCTCTCCCGGGGCCCGTCGACCGCCTACGAGATCGCCTTGCGGATCTGGGGCAACGTCGCCGTCGCCCAGGCCTACCTGACGCTCTCGGAGGTGCTGGGGCACCTCGACCTCCTGGTCGCCGCCGGTGAGGCACACGAGCGCGAGGACCGCGACTCGGTGCGCTTCGAAGCCGCGCCCCGCCGCTGATACGGGGCCGCGTTCCGCGCGGCGTCCAGCCGGACGACTCGTAGCCGGGCCGCCGCAGCGAGGCCGGGTGCCGAGCGGCCCGGCTACGAGGCCGTGAGTCCGAGCTGGCGCAGGTCCGCGTCGATCACGGATACGCCGACAGCGCGGGGCGCAGCGGCGAGACGGTCGCCGTGCGGCACTCATAGGCCCCCTGCGGAATGGTGACCCGGAGCATCGCGGTGTCGTTGGGAGCGATCACCTGCAGCCCGGCGGCGGTTGTGCATCCGGCGGTCGACTCGCCGCCGTGGGTGACGCCGAGGCGGAAGGAGGCGTGCTGCCCGGGAGCCAGCTCGAGCGCCGCCACGGGCGCGTGCCCGAAGAAGTCGGTCGTGGTGTGGGTGGGAGCGGTCGGGAGCGGCGCGCCGGCGCGGTCGAGGAACTGGACGCCCGGATATCCGCCGGTCCGGCAGCTGGCCGACCCGGTGTTGCGCAGCGCGAAGCCGAGCTCGCCGTGGCCGAGTCCGCCGTTCTGGCCGAGGAACGTCAGGCTCAGGCCGGCGGCCACGCACTCACGCGTACCGGCGAACGTCTTAGCCGTGGCGGTCGCGGTAGCGGTGGCGGTCGCGGTGGCGGTCGCGGTGGCCGTCCGCGTCACCGTGGTCGTGACGGGGGCGGACCGGGTCGCCCTGGTCGTAGAGGTGGTGCTCCCCGGCGCGCTGGCGGACGTCGAGGCGGAGCCGCTCGATCCGCCGCACGACGCGAGCGACAGCGCGAGCACGAGCGCTGCCGCGAGACGCCGGGCGCCCGGCGTGAGACCATCTGAGAGCGCGGACATGAGCACCACGGAAACTCCAAGACAACCACACGACTCGGTCGTCGCGAGGCTCGAGCGCAAGCTTCCGCTCTGGGGCCCTGCGCTCGTCGTGCTCGCGGCGATCCTGCTCGACGTGGCGCTGCCCGAGAAGGTCGCGGCGATCAGGCCGACCTGGCTGCTGCCGAGCCTCGAGGCGCTGCTGCTGCTCGGACTGGTGATCGCCTCGCCGAACCTCCGAGTGCGCCACTCCGGCCTGCGCCGCAAGATCGCCCTCCTGCTGATCGGCTTCGTGAGCGCCGCCAACGGCGTTTCGCTGGTGCTCCTCGTCCACTATCTGCTGCGCGGCGGCAACGCCAGCGGACGCAACCTGATCGGCGCCGGGATCCTCCTGTGGGCGACGAACGTGCTCCTGTTCGGGCTGTGGTACTGGGAGCTCGATCGCGGCGGACCGCTCGAGCGCAGGCTCGGAGCGCGCGACCACGCCGACTTCCTGTTTCCCCAGATGGTCAACCCCGATTGGGCGCCGGCGGACTGGCAGCCGGGCCTGGTCGACTACCTGTACCTCTCGTTCACCAACGCGACGGCGTTCAGCCCCACCGACACGATGCCGCTGACCCCGATCGCCAAGTGGCTGATGACGGCGCAGTCGATGGTGGCACTGACCACCGTGGGCCTCGTGGTGGCGCGCGCGGTCAACATCCTCAGCTGACGCCGAGCCGCTACGGTAACGAGCCATGGAGCGGCCTCCCGGCACGAGTCCATCCCGCCCCCGGCGCAAGATCGACTGGGAACTCGTCGCATGCGGGTTTTCGGGTCATGCGCTCGCCGGGCTCGAGGCCGCCGAGCTCCGGCCACAGGACGCGCTGATCGCCCGGGAATTCGGCGCCCTGCGCTGGCACCGCTGCCTGCGCTGCGACAGCTGGGTCGCGATTCCCCGGCCCGAGGCACCCACCCGCCAGTTCCCGCCCGAGCGGGACGAGATCACGATCCCGCGGCGCGGGAAGGCGCTGCGCGACCGCGTGGTGCTGCGGCTGATCGCCCTCGACCGCATCTCCCACTTCGTGATCCTCGTGCTGCTGGGGCTGGCAGCACTCGCGATCGCCGGCGACGAGGCCGCGCTCAAGGGCCGCTTCTACCGGGTCCTCACCGACCTCCAGGGCGGGGTCGCCGGCGGCCCGGTTCAGAATGCGGGCCACGTCGGCATCCTCCGCGAGTTCGACAAGGTGTTCTCACTTCAGCAGGGCACGCTCCGAGGGGTCGCAATCGCCCTGCTCGCCTACGGCCTGCTCGAGGGCGTCGAGGCGGTCGGCCTGTGGATGACCAAGCGCTGGGCCGAGTACCTCACCTTCGTGGCGACGACGATCCTGCTGCCGCTCGAGATCTACGAGATCATCCACAAGGGGACCGTGCTCAAGGTCATCGGCTTCATCATCAACCTCGCCGTCGTCGTCTACCTGCTGTTCGCCAAGCGCCTATTCGGCCTGCGCGGCGGCGGCGCCGCCGACGAGCGGCTCCGCGCGCAGGACATGAACTGGCAGGCGATCGAACGGGCCACGCCGCCGGAGTTCGCCGGCGTCGCCTGACCGGCCGCCATGGTCGCGGGGTCGGTCGACGGACTCGAAGCCGACATCCGGCGGATCGGCGCCGAGCTCGCCGCGGCGTTCCCGTCCGCCGCCCGCCACCCCCTGAAGACCTTCGACGCCCGGGCGATGGACCTCGCCGCCAGCGACCGGGAGCTGCGCGCCGCCCTGTTTCGCTTCGTCGACGTGACACCTGCGTGCCGGTCGCTCGACGACCTCGCCCGGCATCTCGGGTCCTTCCTCGAGGAGCTCCCCGAGCGGCCGGCGCCGATCGCCGCGGCGATGCGGGTCGCCCATACCCGGGCCGGGCGCGCCGCCCTCGGCGCCGCGGCCGCCGCCGGGGTCAAGCACATGGCTCACCGGTTCATCGTGGCCGAGAGCCCGCGCGAGGCCCTGCCCGCGCTGCGGGCGCTGTGGGAGGGCGGCGTGGCCAGCTCGGTCGATTTGCTCGGCGAGGCGACGGTGACCGAGCTCGAGGCCGACCGCTACGCCCGGCGCTGCGACGACGCGCTGCGCGAGCTGGCCACCGCCGCGCGCAGATGGCCGAGCCGGCCGGCCCTGGAGGCCGACAGCGTCGGGCCGATCCCGCGGGCCAACGTGTCGGTCAAGGTCTCGGCCCTCACGCCGCTGCTCAAGCCCGACGCTCCCGAGCTCGGACGGCGCGACGCCGAGCAGCGGCTGCGGCCGCTGTTGCGGGTGGCGCGCGAGCACGACGCCCACGTCCACATCGACATGGAGTCGCTCGATTCCCGCGAAGCGGTGCTCGAGCTCGTGCTGGAGTTGCTCTCCGAGCCGGAGTTCGCCTCGGGGCCATCGGCGGGGCTGGTGCTGCAGGCCTACCTGCGCGACTCCCCCGAGCAGCTCAACACGATCCTCGCCTGGGCGCAGTCGCGCCGTCGCACGCCGCCGCTTCAGATCCGCCTGGTCAAGGGCGCCTACTGGGATCACGAGCTGGTGCAGGCGCGCCAGCACGGCTGGCCGGCCCCGGTCTTCGAGGTCAAGGCGGAGTGCGACCGTAACTTCGAATCGCTCACCCGGCGCCTGATCGACGCGCGCCCGGACGTGCGCGTGGCGATCGCCTCGCACAACCTTCGCTCGGTCGCCCATGCGATCGCTGTCAGCCGCCGCTCCGGCGGGCCCGACCATGACCTCGAGCTGCAGGTCCTGCGGGGTCTCGGCGACGAGCTCCAGCACGCCCTGGCCCGGCAGGGACTCCGGGTGCGCGCCTACTGCCCGATCGGCGACCTGGTCTCCGGGATGGCCTACCTGGTACGGCGTCTGCTCGAGAACACGAGCAACGAGAGCTTCCTGCACGAGCAGGCGCGAGGGACGCCACTCGAGCGGCTGCTCGAAGCCCCGTAGCGCGGCGCGGCAAACCGGCTCTTACAAAGTCTGTAACGCGTGCAACGTACGCGGGTATAGACGGTCGGGTCATGAGGTTTGCTCGGAACCGTTCCTGGCGGCGACGCGTCGCCGATGCCGCGCGCAGCGCTCCCGCGCGCAGCCGCGAGCTGACCGCCGCCGCGGCGGCGCAACTCGACCTGCCGTGGGCGCGAACCTGGATCGCCGGCGTCGCCCGGGAGAACTTCATGCGCTTCGTCCTCAACCCGGTGATGAACCACTACGCGCGGCGGTGGGCGGACGGCCGCGAGAAGATCGCCGGCCTCAGGGGGCCGGTCATCCTGGTCGCCAACCACGCTAGCCACATGGACACACCGGTCATCCTCTCGGCCCTCCCGCGGCGGCTCCGTAAGCGCACCGTGGTGGCCGCGGCCGCCGACTACTTCTACCGCAACCGGCTCGTCGCCTCCGCGGTCAGCCTGGTCTTCAACACCACCCCGATCGACCGCACCGGCGGCGGGCTGTCGAAGACCGGCAGCCACCTCGACCGGCTGCTCGACCAGGGCTGGAACCTGCTCCTGTACCCCGAGGGCACGCGCTCGCGCAGCGGCGTCCCGGGACGCGTCCGCCGCGGCGCCGCCGTCCTCGCCGCCGCCCACGGCCTGATGATCGTGCCGATCAAGGTCACCGGCACGCGCGATGCGATGCCGCCCGGCCGCCTGTGGCCCAAGCGCCTGCGAGCCAGCCCGGCCGCCTCCAAGCGCCACCGGATCACCGTCTCATTCGGCGAGCCGCTCTCGCCCAGCGGCGACACCGCCGAGCTGATCGAGCGCCTGCAGCGGTTCTTCGACACCGCGGGCAACGGCGCCAGCCCCTACCGCTCGCCGTACGGCCGCCGGCCGCAGACCACCGCCGAGCGCTGACGCCCCGGGCGACCCGCTCACAGCCGTCCGCGCCGGCCGCAGACCACCGCCGAGCGCTGACGCTCCGGGGCGACCCGCTCACAGCCCTCCGCGCCGGCCGCAGAACCGCCGCGCACAGCCGGCGAACCGCGCGCGCAGCCGCGAATAACCACGGCGCCGGCGGCCGCGCGCGGGCGCGATGAGAGACGTCAAACGGCGTTTGACATTGTCGCACTGGCTGGTAGGCTCGCTTCGCTGTGGGCGCAAGTAACTGACGTGCGCCCCGGTGGGCAGAGAGCTGAGGGTGATGTTCCAGTCGAGCGCAGCCATGACGCGGAGCCGGACCCCGATGGCCGCTGCTCCGTGCGCTTGCCGGTCGCGGAC
Organism: Solirubrobacterales bacterium; assembly: GCA_019240655.1. Classification (GTDB taxonomy): domain Bacteria; phylum Actinomycetota; class Thermoleophilia; order Solirubrobacterales; family Solirubrobacteraceae; genus Palsa-465. Next base: position 4,637 of record JAFAXX010000191.1, on the reverse strand, counting down.
CGGCGCTGACGCGCCGGCGCCGCGCTCGGTCCTGGTGCATACCGGCGGGACCGCAGCCAGCCCCACCGCTGGTTCCTGTACCCAACGTCTTCTCGAGGAGGTTGTGTGGCAACCGTAGCTGAAGGAGCGGCAGCCCGGCCGTTGCCGCTCGGCTGGCGCAAGGGGTTGATCGGAGAGCTGTGGGCCGAGTTCTTCGGGTGCTTCATCCTGATTTCGCTCGGCGACGGCGTCGTCGCCATGCTGTGGGCGCTCATCGGCTCCGGCCGAACTGCCCCCGGAAACACGGCCGCCCCGTTTAACTCGGCCGGCGACTGGCTGCTGATCACCTGGGGCTGGGCCCTGGCCGTCGCGTTCGCGGTGTGGGTCACGGGCGGCGTCACCGGCGCCCACATCAACCCGGCGATCTCGCTCGGCGCGGCGATTCGCAAGCAGCTGCCGTGGGGCAAGGTGCCCTCGTACTGGCTCGCGCAGTTCCTCGGCTGCTTCGTCGGGGCCGCGCTCGTCTACCTGGTCTACCACGCCGCGATCAACCACTACGACGCGAGCAACCACATCATCAGGGGAACGCCGAAATCGCTGGCCACATACAGCACCTTCGCCACCTTCCCCGCCCCGTACTTCCACACCATAATCGGACCCCTGATCGACCAGATCGTCGGCACGTTCTTCCTCGCCCTGTTCGTGTGGGCGATCACCGACGAGTACAACCAGCCGGTGCAATCGAACATGGCCCCGTTCATCGTCGGCATGGTCGTGATGGCGATCGGCGTCTCGTTCGGCGCCAACGCGGGCTACGCGATCAACCCCGCGCGTGACTTCGGGCCGCGGATCTTCGCGTGGATCGCGGGCTGGAAGAGCCTGGCGATGCCCGGCAACTATCCGAACATCAGCGGCTACTTCTGGGTCCCGATCGTCGGGCCGCTGATCGGCGCCGCGATCGCCTCGGTCCTCTACGACTTCGGGATCCGGGACGTGCTGCGGGCGCGCAAGCCGCCGGAGCCCGGGGTCTACGGCGAGGGCGAGACGGTGCAGGACCGCCCCGACTTCGCCGGCGGCGCCCGTACCGGCACCGGCGAGGGCGGCTACGGCGCAGGCGGCACCGGCGAGGGCGGCCACGGCGGGACCGGCGTCGGCGAGACCTACCAGGACCGGCCGCCGCGGCCGGGTCCGCAGACCGGCACGTAGTCGACGAGGCGGCGGCACCGTCACGGTGCCGCCGCCCCATCACCCTCAGTCGTCGTCGTCGAGCCAGTCGACCGCGCGGGCGACCGCCTTCTTCCACTTGCGGTGGCCGCGCTCGCGCTCGCGCGGGTCCATGTTCGGCAGCCACTCCGCCGCCTTGCGCCAGTTGTGCTTGAGGCTGTCCAGATCGGGCCAGAAGCCGACCGCGAGACCGGCCGCGTAGGCGGCGCCGAGCGACACCGTCTCGGCCACGATCGGTCGGGTCACCGGCACGTCGAGCACGTCGGCCAGGAACTGCATGAGCAGATGATTGGCGGTCATTCCCCCGTCGACGCGCAGCTCGGCGAGCCGGTGGCCGTCGTCGGAGTTGACCGCTTCGAGCACGTCGCGGGTCTGCCACGCCGTCGCCTCGAGCACCGCCCGGGCGAGGTGGCCTTTGGTGATGTAGCTGGTCAGGCCGGTGATGACGCCGCGGGCGTCGCTGCGCCAGTGAGGCGCGAACAGGCCGGAGAACGCGGGGACGAAGTAGCAGCCGCCGCTGTCCTGCACGCTCCGGGCCAGCGTCTCGATCTCCGGCGCACTGCCGATCAGCCCGAGGTTGTCGCGAAACCACTGAACGAGCGCTCCGGTGATCGCGATCGAGCCCTCGAGCGCGTATGCCGGCGCCTCGGTGCCGAGCCGGTAGCCAAGCGTCGTGAGCAGGCCGTGGCCCGAGGCGACCGGGCGCGCACCGGTGTTGAACAGCAGGAAGCTGCCGGTGCCGAACGTGCACTTCGCCTCGCCGGGACTGAAGCAGGTCTGGCCGACCAGGGCCGCATGCTGGTCGCCGAGCGCGGAGGCCACCGGCACGCCGGCCAGCGGACCGGCGGCCTCGCCGTAAGCCTCCGAGGAGGCGCGGATCTCCGGCAGCATCGCGGCGGGGACATCCATCGCCGCCAGCAGCTCGGGATCCCAGTCGAGCGTGTGCAGGTTCATCAGCAGCGTCCGGCTGGCGTTGGTGACGTCGGTGACATGGCGCCGGCACAGATTCCACACCAGCCACGAGTCGATCGTCCCGAACAGGACCTCGCCGGCCTCGGCGCGCTCGCGCACGCCCGGGATGTGGTCGAGCAGCCACCGGATCTTCGGACCCGAGAAGTATGTGCTCACCGGCAACCCGGTCCTCTCGCGCACCCGGTCCTCACCGTAGCCGCGAGCGATCTCCCGGCAGATGCGGTCGGTGCGCACGTCCTGCCAGGTGATCGCGTTGTGGACCGGCGCGCCGCTGCGGCGATCCCACAGCACGGTCGTCTCCCGCTGGTTGGCGATGCCGAGTGCACACACCTCGCGCGCGGAGACCTCAACCCGCTCGAGCGCCGCCTCGACCACCGATTGAACGTTGGTCCAGATCTCCTGGGGGTCGTGCTCGACCCACCCCGGGCGCGGGAAGTGCTGGCGATGCTCCTGCTGGGCGACCGACACGATCCGCGCGCGCTCGTCGAACACGAAGCACCGCGACGACGCCGTGCCTTGGTCGATCGCGGCTACGTAGCGCCCGCTCATGCCCGCGAGTCTATGCGCGCGCCGGGTGGCCGGCTACCACGGGATCGCGCCGAGCTCGCGGGACACCGCGCGGGCGGCGCCGGTCACGTACTCGACGAGCTCGATGTGGAGCCGGCCGTCGTCGCACAGCCGGTCGATCGAGCCGGTGATGCCGATCGCCCCGACGGTGAGCCGGCGGCCGTCCTCGACCGGCGCCGCGATCGAGGCACGACCCGGGACGAGCTCGCCGACCTCGCTGGCCCAGCCGCGGCGCGAGACCTCCTCGAGCTCCTGGCGCAGACGGTAGACGTCGGTCACGGTCTCCGGCGTGTAGGCGACCAGTCGTCCCCGCCCGGCGAGCTCAGCCGCCACGTAGGAGTGACGGGCCAGCAGCGCCTTGCCGAGCGCGGTCGCGTGGGCCGGCATCAGCGCGCCCACCTCGAGCGCCTGACGGGTGTTGTCAGGCCGGAAGACGTGATGGACGATCAGGACCTGGTTCTCGTGCAGGGTTCCGATCCGCACGCTCTCCCCGCTCTGGGTGGCCAGCGAGTCGGCCCAGTTGAGCGCCCGCTTGCGCAGCTCGTTGCCGTCGAGGTAGCTCGAGCCCATGTGCAGGAGCGCCGGACCGAGCTGGTACTTGCCCGACTCCTGATCCTGCTCGACGTAGCCGACGACCTGCAGGGTCCTGAGGATGCCGTGAACGGTTCCCTTGGGAAGCTCCAGCTCGCCTGCGAGCTCCGCGACGCCGAGCCGGCGCGCGCGCCCCGACAGCAGCCGCAGAATTGCGGCCGCGCGCTCGATGGATTGGATGCGCCCAGGCACCGCTCTCGCCCTCCCCGGCCGAATCGGCCCTACCCACGCGATCGTCCGAACGTTGTTTGACATTGTCGCACCCTTTTGGTTATCGTCGCAACCCAGCTCGAGGGTGGAACGGGGCTGCCTGCCCCAACAAGGAGGGCGCTTGCTCGGCTTGATCCGTGCTGATGTGGCCGCAGGTGACCGGCGCGAGAGCGCCGAGGCCCCGCGGTCCCCGGGCCGAGACGGCGGCCCCGTCGGCCGGCGCGGCGAGACGTTTGGCGATCCGAAGGTGTGTCCGCCCCGAGCGCCGTCTCCGCTCGGTTCTCGAACAAGGAAAGGGACATGAAGAAGCTGATCAACGCGCCCGACGCCGTGGTCCACGACGCTCTGCGCGGCATCGAGGCGGCGCACGGCGGTCGCGTGAGGGTCTCCCTCGATCCGGCGATGATCGTTCGCGCCGACGCGCCCGTTCGCGGCAAGGTCGGCCTCATCTCCGGCGGCGGCTCCGGCCACGAGCCGATGCACGGGGGGTTCGTCGGTCCGGGGATGCTCGATGCCGCGTGTCCGGGGGAGGTGTTCACTTCGCCGACACCCGATCAGATGCTCGAGGCGACCAAGGCGGTCAGCGGCGGCGCCGGCGTCGTGCACATCGTCAAGAACTACACCGGCGACGTGATGAACTTCGAGATGGCGGCCGATCTCGCGCGGGGCGAGGACATCGAGGTCGAGGCCGTGCTCACCAACGACGACGTCGCGGTCGAGGACTCGCTCTACACCGCAGGCCGGCGCGGCGTCGGCGTCACGGTTCTGCTCGAGAAGATCTGCGGCGGCGCGGCCGAGGACCGCCGCTCGCTCCACGAGGTGGTCGAGCTCGGCCGCCGCGTCAAAGACAGCGGGCGCTCGATGGGCATGGCCCTGACGCCCTGTATCACGCCGGCCTCGGGCGAGCCGAGCTTCGAGCTCGGCGACGACGAGGTCGAGATCGGGATCGGCATCCACGGCGAGCCGGGCCGATACCGCGAGCGGATCGGTCCCGCCTCGCAGATCGTCGAGCGCATGATGACCCCGATCCTCGAGGATCTGCCGTTCTCCTCCGGAGACCGCGTGCTCGCCTTCGTCAACGGCATGGGCGGGAC
>JAFAXX010000151.1 GCA_019240655.1 Solirubrobacterales bacterium | reverse complement strand
CCCGGGCCTGTCCGAAGGCGGTGAAGAAGTTGAACGTGACCCACTCGGAATTGATGTCGAGCTCCATAGCGCGGACCGCGCCGGCGCGCTGGAGGATCTCGGCCAGGCTCGCGGCGGTCTGGTCGTCGGCGGCGCCGTACAACAGGTTCCCGCGCGCATCGAGGCCAACCCCCGAGTGCCATACGCGGACGGCGTTACCGAGCGTGGCGCCCCACAACGACCCGTCGCCGAGCAGCGGGCTCAGCCGTCCCCCTGCACGAGCAGCGGGAGGTTCTGTCGGGCGAACTCGACGCCCGGACCGGGGCTCGGCCCGCCGGTCCACATCCGGATGTCGGCAGTCCCGTCGCGGTAGCGCAGGAACGTCGCCTGATCCTGCTTCAGCGGCACGTACACATGCCCGAAGGCCACGAACCCGGCGCCCGAGTCCGCGAGCTTGAAGCCGCTGTTGAAGGTGGCGAGCAGCTCGCCCCGCAGCGGCGGCGGCACCTCGGCCGGCGTGCCCCCGGCGCCAGGCGGTTCATAGCGCCCCGGGTAGAGCTGAACCCACGCTCGCGAGGAATCGATCCAGGCCACCCCGGCGACCATCCGCGGGTAATTCGGATCGGGGCGGAACGTGGTCACCATCACGGGCGGCGCGCCCCTTACCAGCGGCCCGGTACCGCGCCAGCGTCCCTCTCCCGGCAGCGCCGGGGAGATCACCGGAGCGATCGGTGCGGGCCCCGCCGCCGAAGCGGACGCCGATGCGGACGGCGACGCCGCGCCCGCGCGGTCCGGCGCGGCGGCCCCCACGCCCACCTGTGGCAGCGCCTTGAGCGCCGTGCCCCCGGTGGACGGGGCGCTCAGCGAGTAGAAGATCGCCTCGACGTCGGACACCAGCCCGGCGGCGCCGTTGTCGCGCAGCCACTCCACCGCCCGGATGCTGAACCCGGTGTTGGACGGCCTCAGCATCGCGCCGCCGAACGACAGCGCAACGTCGGCCGCCAGCAGCAGCCAGGCGAAGACGAGGATCCGGCGCAGCCGGGTGAACGACGGCCGTCTTCGGGCGCCGGCGGCCGGGCTGCTCGGCGGCCGCGCCGGCGCCGGCGCCAATCCGCGCTCGTAGGCGAGGATCCTCGCCTCATAGCTCTCGATGGCCGAGCGGCGGGCGGACGAGGGCGGCATCGTGGGCGGGGCGGTGAGGAACGGATATCGGACCGGTGCCGGCCATTGCGCGTTCGACCGGCGCGCGTCGTCCCCTGCCGCGCCGGGTGAGAATGCTCTCGTCGGCGACCCGCAAGCGGCGTAGGATTGACGGCGTGCGGGCGCTTCGCGACAGCGTCGTCCAAGCCGTGGTCGGCACCATCGGGATCGGCTTCGGGCTGCTCAGTGCGATTGCGCTGGCGATGGCGGCGCTGATTCCGGCGCTCCTCGGGCTGCTCGCCTTCGTGCTCTCGCCGCTGCGTGCGCTGCTCGAGCGTATCCGCAGACAAGGGCCACCGTGATCCGGGCTATTCTGCGCCCATGGCCACTCGAACGGCAGCGCTCGGAGAGATCATCCGCCAGCAACGCGAGCTCGCGGAGATGTCGATGAGGCAGTTCGCCGAGGTGGCCGGGATCTCCAATCCGTACCTGTCGCAGATCGAGCGCGGCCTCCGTGCTCCCTCTCAACAGGTGCTCGACGGCATCGCCCGAGCGCTCAAGGTCTCCGCCGACGCGCTTTACGAGCAGGCCGGCATCGCGCCTCCCGGCACGGAGAACCAGGACAACGCGGTGCTCGAGGCGATTTCGCACGATTCCAGGCTGACCGCCCGCCAGCGCACCGCGCTGCGGGAGATCTACGAGTCGTTCGTCGGCGAAGCACCGGCGACGCGGAAGCGCGCGCGATGAGCAGCGCCGCGGTCGACGGCCACCGCGATCGCCTCGAGGGCAAGGCCGCCCTCGTCACCGGCGCGGCGAGCGGGATCGGCCGCGCGGTCACCGAGCGTCTGACCGGCGCGGGGATGGACGTGCTCGCGGTCGATCTCCGCCCCGACCCGGACGGACCGGGGATCCCGTACGAGGCCGACCTCACCAGCCCAGAGGCCAACGCCGGCGCGGTCACGGCCGCGCGGGAGCGCTTCGGCCGGCTCGACGTGGTGGTGGCCAACGCCGGTGTCCAGCACGTGGCGCCGATCGAGGAATTCCCGGTCGAGAAGTGGCAGACGATCGTCTCGCTGCTGCTGACCAGTCCGTTCGTCTTGGCCAAGGAGGCGTGGCCGGCGCTCCGCGACTCCGGCTCGGGGCGGTTCATCGCGATCGCCTCGGCCCACGGCCTCGCCGCCTCGCCCTACAAGGCGGCCTACGTGTCGGCCAAGCACGGCGTGATCGGGCTCGTGCGGACGCTGGCGCTGGAAGGCGCCGAGGCCGGCATCCGCACGAGCGCTATCTGCCCCGGCTATGTGCGAACCCCGTTGGTCGAGAGGCAGATTCCCGACCAGGCCCGCGCCCACAAGCTCTCCGAGGAGGACGCGCTCGAGCAGGTCATCCTGGCGCCCCACGCGGTCAAGGAGCTGATCGAGCCAAGCGAGGTGGCCGAGGTGGTCGCCTTCCTCGCCGGGCCGGCCGGTCGCGCGTTCACCGGCGCGCCGGTGATCATGGACCAGGGCTGGACCGCACGCTAGGCGCCGGCGCCCGTCGGCCCCGGTCCCGCGAGAGCGCTTCAAATCACCCGACCGCGCTGAGCGCCTTGCCGGCCACGGCGGCCGCTTGCTGGACCTGCGCTACGTACTCGTCCAGTCCGTCGGTCGGCAACGCTTGAGGCCCGTCGCAGATCGCGTCGTCAGGAGCCGGATGGGCTTCGACGATGATGCCGTCTGCACCGGCCGCCGCGGCCGCGAGCGAGAGCGGCGTCACGAGCTCCCGCCGGCCCGCCGCGTGGCTGGGGTCGACGATGACGGGCAGGTGGGTGAGCTGCTTAAGGACAGGGATCGCGGTCAGGTCGAGCGTGAACCGATAGGCGGTCTCGAACGTCCGGATCCCTCGCTCGCACAGCATCACGGCGTGGTTGCCCTCCTTGAGGACGTACTCGGCGCTCAGAAGCAGCTCGTCGAGCGTCGCGGAGAGCCCGCGTTTGATCAACACCGGGATGCCCGACAGGCCCACCTCGGTCAACAGCGAATAGTTCTGCATGTTCCGCGCGCCGATCTGGATGACGTCCGCGACCTCGGCGACGTGCTCGATCTCCCGCGCATCAAGCACTTCGGTGACGATCGGGAGGCCCGTTTGCGCCTTGGCCTCCGCCAGCAGCCGTAGACCCGCACGGCCGAGTCCTTGAAACGCGTACGGAGAGCTCCGCGGCTTGTACGCCCCGCCGCGAAACATCGTCGCTCCCGCGTCCTTCACGGCGTACGCCGCGGTCAACGTCTGCTCGCGTGACTCGACCGTACACGGACCCGCGATCAGCGCGAAGTTCGGTCCGCCGACGCGACGGCCGGCGATCTCAAACACGCTGGCCCTGCCGTGGCGCAGCTCGGAGGACGCGAGCTTGTAAGGCTTGAGGATCGGTACCACGCTGTCGACGCCGGGCAGGCCCTCGAGGCGCAGGCGGGCGATCCGCTCGCGGTTGCCGATCGCTCCGATCACCGTGAGCTCCTCGCCGGGCGAGACATGAGCGCGTGCTCCTGCCCGGTTCACGCGCTCGACGACCGCCGCGGTTTCTTCAGCGGTGGCCGTCGACTTCATGACGATCATCATTTTGGGGGCTCCTGTTCGTGCCTGCCGGCGGTATGTCAGCGCGAGCGCCGGGGGGCCGGGTCGTCCCGGACGCCCGCCCTTCGCATCACCTCGTACCGGCGTTCACCCAGTAGAGCGCTAGCCCCACCGCGGAAATACATCGACACGCAACGCGACTCTCGACTGTTCACCTCGCCCGGGAGCTCGCGCCGCTCCTCCCGCGGGCGTCGTCAAACGGCTCGACGGACTGGCTTCGGGCGCGAGCGAGCGATCCCGGCATCTCTCCTTCAATGCGGGCGAAGGATCACGCTCCGAGCTCGCTCACCTGAGTCGCCACACATCGGCCGCAGAGCCCTGAACAGCTCGCGCAGAATTTGTATTTATCTGCCGCGGATCGTCTCTGTAGGGGGTGACGCCGTCCAGGAAAGGAGGAGCTCCAAGCGCCGACCGGGAACGTCGAGCCGGCGACATGAAGCTTAGCCACTAGACCACCACACCAGTGCCTCCCTCGACGGGAGGATGTTCCTCTCTCTCTCTCTCTCTCTGTAACCTGAAGCAAGGAGTTTTTAGATGAAGAAGTATCTGTTGACCATCGCTAGCCTGATTGCGGTGGTCAGTCTCACGGGCTTCGCCCAGCTAGGTACCGCGCTCGCCAAGTCAGGGAACACAGCCCATGTCACACCGCGTGCGCATGCGCTCTCTGAAGCGGCCGTCCGCGCCGACATCCGCTCCGGAAAGCTCCATCGGGTCTCGGCCCAGGAAGCCGCCAAACTCAACGCGCAGCGCAACAGCGCGAAGATTGGGACGCGGACGGTCGGCAACTACTATCTCGGCCGGTATCAGGAGCAGGGTCGACTGTGGTACGACGAACGTTATAGCTATTACTACTACTCGTCGGACTACTTCTACCTCGACTACTACAAGAACTGGCAAGTCTGCACCAGCGGGTATCCCTACTCCGGGTGGTGCCTCGACGCCAATTCGTACGACTACGAATACTACTACTACTACTACGGATACTGGTACGGGCCCTCCGTCTGGTACGGAAACTACACCGGCTGAGACAAGGTTCAGGGCGCTCGCGCCCGCAATACCCCATGAGGCGGTCGGGCTCAGCCCGGCCGCCTTTTGCGGCTTTCTCAGCGACGAGAGTGCCGGAGCACCTCCGCGAGGATCAGGGGCCAGTGCTCGCGCAGCGCCTCGTGGCCCATGAACAGACCGAGGTGACCGCCGGTGCTGACGTGGCGGAACACCTGATGCTCGGGCGTGGACGCGAGCGCCGCCACCGCGAAGACCTGATCGGGCGGCGTGATGTGGTCGCTGGCGCCGGCCAGCAGGTTCAGCGGCATCGTCAAACTGGTCAGGTCGACCTTCCGCCCGCGCACCCGGAGCGACCCGCCGATCAGCGCGTTGTCGCGAAACAGG
>JAFAXX010000056.1 GCA_019240655.1 Solirubrobacterales bacterium | reverse complement strand
GGCGGGCTGGGGTTCCACGCCCCCGGTCGACCGATCACATCGACGACATCCCGGTCGCCCGGGTCCTCGATCGAGAAGCGAAACGCGCGCTGGGGTGCATTCGCGCGGCCGAGCCACGCTGGCGGGCGACCCATATCCATCAGCCAGACGCTGTCGCTACCGATCGTGGTGTCCCAGGCGTCGGACTGGTCGACCGAAACCTCGTAGCTGCCGCCCCAGTCTCGGTCCAGCTCCAGGCGCCCGGCGCGGTAGGTCAGTCTGCGCACTTCCCGCGGGGTGGTGAAGTACAGGTACTCCCGATCGGCTGCGCGGTCGCATGAGAAGCGCGCCATGCAGCGCTCGGCGATCTGGAGCTCGGCGACGGTACCCAGCCGCTCTGGCTCCAGCACGATGAACCCGGCGCGATCGTCGGCTCGGAATCCGAGGTTTCGGGTGATGAGATTGCCGTCGGAGAGGATCAGCAGGCCGTTGTAAGGCGAATCGAGCGGCAGCTCTCGCTCAGCCACGACCTGACACAACGCATTGAGCCGATGGCAAAACCGCCCATTAACCATGTAGAGATCCCCGTTGGCATGCACGACCACGCCGCCGCACCACAGCCACCCGCCGCTGGCAAGGTCAACCGACCGACTGATCGTCTCCAAGCTGACCGTATCGACCCGCTCGAGCCACCCCGGGGCCGAACCCTCGGGATGCCGAAGCGGGGGCGCTTCGCCCGCCCTCAGGGCAGCGCCGCCCTGCAGGAACAACTCACCCGGTCGCGCTGCACCAGCAACACCGGCCAGCCACCCGTTTCACGGACAGTCGAAGCCAACCGCTCGCCCGGTCGCACCCCCAGCCCCGGCGTGGCAACCAGCTTCTGCCGTCGCGGGCCGCCGCACTCAGCGCCACGCCGACGGGAAATAACCATCCAGCCTGCTCCGGCAGTCCAACCCGGTCACGGCGCGACACTACCGCGCTAGCCACCGTCGCGGGCGGCCCGTCAGGCCTATCTCTTTCCGCCTAGCAGACCTGCTTCGTTGACAGCACGGGCATCTCAACCGCGCCGACGCCCTCCTCCCTTGCGCGCGGAAAGCGCGACCCGCCCGTGAGTGGCCACAGCGCACAGCGGTCGACGGGGGAGAGTTGATTAGGTCGTTTTGATCAGGCCGCCGTCGATTACGTAGTTGGCGCCGGTGACGTTGGCGGTGCGGTCGGATGCGAGCATCGTGACCAGCGTCGCCACCTCCTCGGGTGTGGTGAATCGGCCGGTTGCGATCGCCGCCGTCGCAGTCGCTCGGATCGTGTCGGCGTCAATCCCGGTGGCGTGCGCGAACGTGGCGGCGACACCGTGCTCGCCCAACCACAGGTCGGTGCTGACCTGTCCCGGCGAGACGCAGTTCACGCGGATGCCCTTCGGCCCGAACTCCTGCGACAGGGACTTGCTCAAATTCACCACCGCGGCCTTGGCCACACCGTAATCGACTGTGGCGGCGTCGGGCTGGAAGAACGAGTTGACCGAGGCGATGTTCACGATCGATCCGGACACTTGCTCGAGCATCGGGCCGAGCGCGGCCCGGGTGGCGCGCAGCGTCGTGAAGAAGTCCATCTTGAGCGCCCACTCGAATTCCTCGTCGCTGGTGGCGAGAAAACCGTCCACCCTGATCCGGACCGCCCCGACATTGTTGACGAGCACGTCAAGCCGGCCGTGCTGGCCGATCGCCTTCTGCACGAGCAGCGCTGGACCGTCCTCAGCCGCAAGGTCGACCGCAACCGCGGTGACCCGGTCCAGGCCATCCAGGTTCTCGGTCGACAGCGAGCCAGCGACGACGTAGGCGCCTTCGGCGACCAGCGCCTGGGTGATGGCGAGACCGATCCCTTTGTTTGCGCCGGTGACCACCGCGACCTTGTCGGTCAGCTGAAGATCCATCGGTCCGGACCCTACGTGGCCGGTTCGGTCGCCACGGCGGGCGCGTCGAGCACGCCGTCGAGCCAGCTGTCGATCGCGGCGGCGACCTCCTGCCAGTCCGAGGCGATCATGTGAAAGTGGGGGCGCCCCTCGAACTCGAGGTAGTCGGTTCTCGCCGGAGAGCGCGCGTAGCGCTTGTACTGCGCCTTGGCCAGCGAGGCGGGAACCGTGTGGTCCTCCGCGGCGCCGACGATCAGCAGCGGTGCTCGATCCCCGTTCTTGAAATGGACCTCGGTGGGCGGGTGCAGATGGAAGTTCGCAAACCCGGCCTCGTAGAAAATCTGGCCGGTCTCGGGGACCGCGTAGCGCGCGTATGCTGCGGCCGAGTCCTTCTCGGAGAAGGTGTTCACGAAGGCATAGGTGAACTCCTCGGGCGCCAAGGTCACGACCCCATGCCACTTCGACGGGTGCGCCAGCGCGGGAGCGCCGGCCTTGAGGGTTGAAAACGGCAGCGCGAGGATCCCCTTCGGCGGTGCCGGGCTCATCGCGACCCCGGCGCGGCCAAGGCCGCGGTCAAGCAGCAGCTCGACGAACAGACCCCCGTATGAATGCCCGATCAGCACCGGCGGGTAATCGAGGGCCTCGATGAGCTGCGCGTAGTGGTCGACGATCTCCTGCACGCCGAGGCCGGCGGACGCCTCAGCGGTCTCGCGCATCTCCTCAACGTCGCCCCGCTTGCGCGGCCATTCCGGGGCGGACACAGCGAAGCCGCGCTTGGCAAAGTAGTTCGCGTAGTTCTCCCAACTACGCGCAGACAGCCAGGCGCCGTGGATGAACACGAGCGGGATCTGGCCGCTCTCGATCTGGCTGGCTTCCATCCGGTCCCTCCTGCGTTGAGTTAACGACGACGAGCGTACGTGGGACGCCGCCGCAGAAAAAGTCCGATCAGCGCCGGATCCAGACCGCCTCCGACTCAATCGCCAGGCAGGTCGGTTCGGTCCGTCCTCTCGGTCAGCCAGCCCTCGGCATCCCGGACGCGCCGCGCCGCATCGACCACGGCTTCCACGCTTTCCGTCGGTGGCCAGCGTGAAGCAAGGTCGGTCGGGAAGCTCAGAGGGGGATCAAACGGCACCGCGGCCAGTCCGGTGGTCCACTCCTTCGTCCACTCGGCGACCACCACTGCGACGGCCTCGCCGTTTGCCACCGGCAGCATGCGTCGATCCCACGGTGCGCTTAGCGTCTCGATCGTCCGCTCGAGCTCGAAGCCGTGGACGCGGATCAGCGCCCGCAGCCACGCGTTGAACACCTGACCCGGTGGCTCGCGCGGGAGCAGCACCCGCTCGGCCGCGAACGCGCCCACCGGAATCGCTCCCTCGGTCGCGAAGCGGTGCGCCTGGGGCAGCGCGGCGAGGAGAGGCTCATCTCTCAGCGTGTCGATTCTGACGCCGAGACGGCGGGCCGCCCTCGGCGACTCCATCACCACCGCCGCCGCAAGCTCCCGCGCGCCCAACCGCCTGAGAGAGTCCGCACTGACCTCCTCGTCCAGCCGCACCTCGACCCCGGCCAGCACCTCACCCAGCACCGCGACGATACGAGTGACCGCCGTCCGACTGAACGGCCCGTACCCGATCGCGAGAACCCGCTCATCCGTCCCGGCCGACCGCTGCGCATCGGCGATCGCGCCGTCGATCTCGGCCAGAGCCCGGCGGGAACGCTCCAACAGCAGCGACCCCGCCTCCGTCAACTCGACCCGGCGCGTCGTACGGACGAACAACACCACCCCAATATCGCGCTCGAGCTCCCGAATCGCCCGCGACAGCGGCGACTGAGACATATGCAAACGCTCCGCCGCGCGCCCGAAATGCAGCTCCTCCGCCACCGCCACGAAATACCGCAACTGCCTAAGCTCAACCGGAGCATCCACCGCCACGGATACTGACCCCCGCAGCAACCGAGCGCCAGCGTCGAGTTCATCCGAGCCCTCGTCAGGCGCTTGCATTGCTCCCAACACGAGCATTCGGGCGCCGTCCCACCAGCGCCCGCTTTGCGCGGTGGCCGTCGGGAAAACGGATTGGAGGCGTGAGCGGCCGTGATCGCGTTGACGTGTCCGCTCATGGCGGTCGCTAGTGATCTGGTCGGGTGGGCGGCCTGCGCCCCAGCCTTCTCAGGTCGGGGTGGGAGCTATTCGGTGGCTGTGTCGCTTCAGGAGATTGTGGGTTGTTGTGATTAGCCGCCACTCGCTGTGCACGGCGGCGTGGCCTCGTCGGTGAAACCGGGTGAGTTTGCGGTTGAACACGGTCTGGGCGAACACGGGCTCGATTGTCAACTCCGCGCGGGCGATGATCGCGCGCACGGTGCCGTGCGCTACCTGCGCCGCCGCCGCGACGTCGCGATGCGCCAGGCCGAGCTCCCCGGCGCGGACGACCGCGTGCTCGTACTCGCGCTCGGCCTCGCGCCGGCGTCGTGCGGCGCGCTCCACCCGTCGCAGAAGCTCGGGCCCCAGCTCCTCCCGCGCCCGCTCGTGGCCGATCTGCTCGGCGTCGGCGATCGAAGCCAACGACACGCCCGCGGCGATCGCGTGCCTCGCTGGCTCCCCAACCGTCCTCTGTAAGTCCGCGTCGCGGTCAAGGTCGCCATCGCCCACCGCCGGGCAGAAGCTATCCACCCGAGCTACGCACCGGTGATCCGCCGCGTGGATCGACCGCCCCACGCCGATCCGACCCGCACCACGATCCTCGAGATCTACGCGCAGGTGCTCAAGCGTCGCGATCGCCGACGCCACGGCGAAGCCTTCGATGCGCTGATGGCCGATGCCATTCCGTCAGCGGCATCGATCAATGATGCGAACAAACTCCGACCGCTCGGAAGGCCGAGACGCGCTCGATTTGCGACGCTTTCCGACGGATCCGGCCACAGAAACGGGGAAAAGCCGAATCTGTGGCCAGAGGAGATCAAGTAAGCAATGACCACCGTCACGAAAATCTGGCCATTTGCGGGGATTACAGAGCCCTCTGTCGGACTCGAACCGACGACCCCTTCCTTACCATGGAAGTGCTCTACCAGCTGAGCTAAGAGGGCGCGGATGCCAGCGTAGCGCCTCTCGGCGTGGGTTGGCGGTTCGATACGACGAGCGCCGCGGCGTGGGTCGGCGGTTCGGTACGACGAGCGCAGCACCGACTCACACCGTGCCGCAATTCCGGGGCCGAGCGGGATCCGCCGGCGTCGCAGAAGCCCGATTTCGGCGTGGGGGCCACTGGAGATGCGGGCGCTGCCGGGGCCGACGGAGCTCATGACTTCCCCGACGGCGACGTTCGACGCCCGCGCCGCTGCTCGTCCCCGGGGTCGCCCGTGGGTGCCGACCGGCAGCGGGTTGGCCGAGCCGGCGTGGCCGCGGTGGACGTAGCCGTAGCCGGCGATCGGTCTGTCCAGTAGGCGCATAGGCGTCCACCGCTCGCAGCCGCCGATCCGTGCGCGACGATCGCGGCGGCTGGTGGCTATGCCGGCAAGAAACCCCGCAGCACGCAGGGATCGAAGATCGCTTGCCGACCGGCCGAAGGGCCGCGAGTGGCGGGGGCAGGATTCGAACCTGCGAAGGCTGAGCCGCGAGATTTACAGTCTCGTCCCTTTGACCGCTCGGGAACCCCGCCGGTGGAATCTCAGTCTAACGCCGCCGGGCCAACGAATCGTCCCGATCCCGGGGTGCCATCAAGCCGTGCACACCGAGCTCACAACGCAAACATCCGTTCGCGTCGGGGACGATCGACGCGGACCGTCGGCCTACGACGCGTCGCGCAGGCGCTGTGCCTCGGGCAGCGCCTCGAGCTTCTTCAGCGTGTGGTTCTCGATCTGGCGAATCCGCTCGCGCGTGACGTTGAACGCGCGCCCGACCTCTTCGAGCGTGTAGGGCCGCTCGCCGGTCAGGCCGAAGCGCATCTCGATCACCTCACGCTCGCGCTGGGGCAGCGCCGCCAGCGCGCGGCGGAGGTTCTCCCGGCGCAGGCGCTCGGCCGCCAGCTCGAAGGGCGACTCGGCGGTCTGGTCCTCGACGAAGTCGCCCAGCTCAGACTCCTCCTCCTCGCCGATTGGCTTCTCGAGCGAGATCGGCTGCTGCGCCATCTGCAGAACGTCGCGGACCTCCCGGACGGTGGTCTCGAGCTCATGGGCGATCTCCTCGGGCGTCGGCTCGCGCCCGAGCTGCTGCACCAATTGCCTTTCCACGTGCACGACCTTGTTGAGCTTCTCGACCATGTGCACGGGGATGCGGATCGTCCGGCCCTTGTCGGCGATCGCGCGGGTGACGGCCTGGCGGATCCACCAGGTGGCGTAGGTGGAGAACTTGTAGCCGCGGCGGTAGTCGAACTTCTCGACGGCGCGGATCAGCCCCATCGAGCCCTCCTGGATCAGGTCCAGGAAGGTCAGTCCTCGTCCGAGATACGACTTCGCGATCGACACCACCAACCTGAGATTCGCCTCGATCATCTGCTGCTTGGCGATCATGTCGCCGCGCTCGATCCGGCGCGCAAGCGCGACCTCCTGCTCGGCGGTGAGCAGATCGACGCGCCCGATCGAGCGCAGGTAGAGTCGCAGCGAATCGAGGCTCGGCTCGACGGTCAGGTCGACATGGACCTTCTTGCGCGCGCCGGCGCTGGGCTCCTCGGGCGCGTCACGATCGGCGCTCGCCTCGACCCCACCGGCGTCGGACTTGGCCGGCCGGCCGTCGGCCTCCACGACGTCGATGCCCTGCTCGTCGAGATAGGCGTGCAGCTCCTGGACCTGCTCCTTGGTGACCTCGGCCTCCTCGAGGCACGAGGCGATCTGCTCGAAGGTCAGGAAGCCGCGCTCCTGCCCCTCGGCGACGAGCGGACGAAACTCCTCGAGCTCCGTGATCGGAGCCTCATCGCTCAACAGCACCATTCCCTCTTCGCTCACGGCCCCCTGAGCTCCCTCCAGACGCGGTCTCTCCACCCGGCCGGGCGACGACACCCCTCTGTCTCCGAGTCACCCTGTTCGCTGCCAGAGTGATACCACAATCCCGGGCTTTGTCCAGCCGGCTGCGCTGGCCGGCAACGAGCGGCCGCTCTACCCTTTGATGGAGAGATGACCGCCAACCGCTTCCTCACGCGCCCGGTCGCCGACGTCCAGGCACGTCAGCCGTCGCTGCAGCTCAGCCTCTCCCGCGTCGGGGTGACCGACGTCGAGAAGGTCATCCGCATCCGCCAGGACGGCGCCGAGCAGCTGTTCTCGGCCCGTTTCGAGTGCGTCGTCGATCTCGGGGTGGACCAGAAGGGCGCCCACATGTCGCGCTTCGAGGAGGTGGTCAACGAGGCGATCGGCGAGGTGGTGCTCGAGGAGACGGCGTTTAAGGTCGAGACGCTGGCCGAGCACATCGCCCAGCTGGTCCGACGGCGCCAGGGCGCGCGCCGGGCCCAGGTGAGCGTCGAGGCACGCTTTCCCGAGCACAAGCCGGCCCCCGTGTCGGGCGTCGAGACACAGGAGCTCTACACGCTGCACGGCGTGGCCGTGTGCAGCGAGCTCGGCACGCGCCGGCTGATCGGCGTGACCGCACAGGGAATCACCGCATGCCCGTGCGCGCAGGAGCTGGTGGCGCAATCAGCCGCCGAGCGGCTGGTCGAGCAGGGGTTCGACGCCGAGGAGATCGAGCGCATCCTCGGCGTGGTCCCGCTCGCCACCCACAACCAGCGCGGGCTGGGCACGCTGCACATCGGCTGCACCGAGCAATGCGACGACGAGATCGACGCGACCACGCTGCTCGAGATCGTCGAGGCGGCGATGTCCTCGGAGATCTACGAGCTGATGAAGCGCTCCGACGAGGGACACGTGGTGGAGAAGGCTCACCGCCGGCCACGGTTCGTCGAGGACTGCGTGCGCGAGATGATTCGCGGCGTGCTCGATGCCTTTCCGGGGCTCGACGACCGCGCGTTCGTGTCCGCGCGGCAGGTCAACCTCGAGACGATCCACCAGCACAACGTCGTGGCCGAGCGGTTCGGCACGCTGGGCGAGATTCGCGGCGAGCTCCGGACCGGCGTGGCGTCGCCGGCGCACACGAACGCGCGCGCCTGGCTCGACGCGACGCCGTAGGCGGCTGCGCCTCAGGCGCGAGGCTCAGGCGTCGGAGTGCTGGTCGGTGTCGCCGAGAGCCGTGTCGTCGTCCGCCGGCGCCCCGGGCAGCTTGTCGCTGGCCGGACTCTGGCTTCCGCCTTCGGCGCCCGGCTCGCGCGGATCGTCCTCGGGGGCCCGCTCGGAGTCGTCCTGTCGCGCTTCCATGTCATCGCCAGCTACCCGCGGCAAGCCGCGCCTAACATCCCGGCATGCGTGCGGCGATCCTCGAGCGGCCCGGTCACCCGCTGGCGACGACCACGGTCCCCGACCCGCGGCCGCGCCCCGGTCAGCTGCGCCTCGAGGTCGCCGCCTGCGCGGTGTGCCGGACCGACCTTCACTTGCGCGACGCGGAGATCCCCGCCTCCACCCTTCCGATCGTTCTCGGCCATCAGATCGTCGCCCGGACCGACGACGGCCGGCGGGTCGGCGTCCCGTGGCTCGGGTGGACCGACGGCAGCTGCCCGTACTGCCGGTCAGGGCGGGAGAACCTGTGCGTGAACGCGCGCTTCACCGGCCGCGACATCGACGGCGGCTTCGCCGAGCAGGCGGTGGCCGACGAGCGCTTCTGCCTCCCCCTGCCCGACGGCCTGCCCGACGAGCAAGTGGCGCCGCTGCTGTGCGGCGGGCTGATCGGCTACCGGGCGCTTCGCTTCACCGGCGACGCGCGCAACCTCGGCCTTTACGGCTTCGGCTCGGCCGCCCACATGATCTGCCAGGTGGCCGTCCACCAGGGCCGCCGTGTGTTCGCGTTCACCCGCCCGGAGGACGCCCGCACTCAGGCCTTCGCACGTGAGCTCGGTGCCGCGTGGGCCGGAGGCAGCGACGCACCACCGCCCGAGCCGCTCGACGCCGCGATCATCTTCGCCTCGGCCGGCGAGCTCGTTCCCCGCGCGCTTCGCGCGCTGGCTCCCGGCGGTACGGTGGTCTGCGCCGGGATCCACATGAGCGACATCCCGTCGTTCTCCTATGACGATCTCTGGCGCGAGCGCACGATCCGCTCGGTGGCGAACCTGACCCGGGAGGACGGTCGCGAGTTCCTCTCCCTGGCCCCGCAGGTACCGGTGCGCACGAGCATCACCCGGTACGACCTCGACCACGCCGAAGACGCGCTGGCCGATCTGCGGGCCGGCCGTTTCGAGGGCGCGGCGGTCGTGGTTCCGGCCGCCCGCTAGGGTTCAGCCCATGCCTCTGATTCCGATGGTCATCGAGCGGACCGCGCGTGGGGAGCGCGAGTTCGACATCTACAGCCGCCTGCTGAACGAGCGCATCATCTTCCTGGGGACGCCGATCGACGACACGGTGGCCAACCTCATCGTGGCCCAGCTGCTGCATCTCGAGTCCCAGGACCCCGACAAGGACATCTCGATCTACATCAACTGCCCCGGCGGCTCGATCTACTCTGGCCTGGCCATCTACGACACGATGCAGTTCATCAAGCCT
>JAFAXX010000171.1 GCA_019240655.1 Solirubrobacterales bacterium | reverse complement strand
AGGAGATTTACTTCGAGAAGATCGGATACGCCGGGGAGGCGAAGGCTTCCTATGAGGTGTTCCGCGGCCTGCGCGACGCCGGCGTGATCCCCGCGGGCATCCGTTTCCTGGTTGCCTATCCCGGCACCGAGAGCGCAGTTCGCGCGTTCTTCGGCAGCGCGCGGGAGTTCGAGCTGGTGGCGCGCGCGTACAACGACGCGGTTGCGCGTGAAATTGCCGATCTTGCTGCGGTCATCCCGCATGAGGATCTGGCCATCCAGTTTGACCTGGCGCGCGAGACTGCGGCCGTAGAGCACGTCGAGTTCAACTTTGCCGACGCGGACTTCGAGCGACTCCCGCACGACGCGATGGAGCGTTACTGCGTCTCGGTGGGCGAGCTCGCGGCAGCTGTACCGCAGGACGTGTGGCTGGGGCTCCACGTGTGCTACGGATCGCTGGGGCACAAAGCCGGCGAGTCGCCCGACAGCGCGCACTACGTCCCGATCAGGGACCTGCGGGTGGGCGTCGAGATGGTCAACCGCGGAGCGAAGGCGTGCGGGCGGTCGGTCGAGTTCGTGCACATGCCGATCCAGTTTGCCCGCGGCGAGCAGGATGAGCACTACGCCGCGCTCAAGGGCCTCGATGTCCCGGACGCGAGGGTGTATCTCGGACTGATCGACTCGCGTGACGGCGTCGGCGGTGCCATGCGCCGCTACGAGGTAGCCCGCCGGCACCTTTCGTCGTTCGGACTCGCGACCTCCTGCGGATGGGGCAGGCGGCCCCTCGACGAGAGCGTGCAGGACCTGATCGACCTCGAGCGCGACGTGGCGCGGGGGGTCACCGAGGCTGTTGCCGAGGCGTAGACTCGGCTAGCCGCTAGCGCGGCCCCGCGCTCAGTTCGGAGCCCTGCGGCCGGAGCACGAACGCGTCGGGCAGCCTCCTCGTCGTACCCGCGCTCGCCGAGCGCAACTCCGCGATGGCTTGCCGGAGCGACTCGATCGCCTGCTGCAGCGGGTGCCGGACGTCTTCGTTCGGACCTTCCCCAGGGCGGACGCAAATCGACTCCAGCGTGATCAGTGCTGCACATCCGGCGTCGAGGGCTGACTCGATGCAGTCCGGCGCCGGCGTGACTTTGCCCGGGGGATTCACGTGCCGAACCAACGCCGGCCGGACGGAATTCCTTTTACTCGCGGCGTCCGCCTTCTGACTGCGAGCCGGCGTTGGCAAGCGCGGCGCGATCCTCGACGCCGAGCTTCTGTACCAGCCCGGAGATGTGCCGGCGCACCGTCACCGGCGCGATACCCAGTTGCGTCGCGATCGCGGCCGTGGTGCTCCCACGGCGGAGCATGGCCAGCACCTGTGACTCCCTCGCGGTCAGCCCGTTCGCGGCGCCGCCTCCAACGCGCAGCGCGAGCAGGAGATCGGCGACCATAGCCCGCGGCACCACCGCCTCGCCGGCGGCGATCGCCGCGATGATCCGCTGCACGCGGTTCGCGTCCAGCGTGCCGGGCACGTACCCCACGGCGCCGGCGCGCACCGCGGTCAGTAGCTCCGCAGCCTCACCGAGCTCCGACAGCACGACGACCGCCGCGTGCGGGGCGACGGCGCCGATGCCACGCACAGCGGCCACCCAATCACCCGGGATGTCGCGGCTGAGCAGGCACGCGTCCGGCTGCTCGCGCTCCGCCGCTCGGGTCGCTGCCTCGGCGTCACCGACCTCCGCGCACACATCGGCTCGACCCGCGAGCGCAATCCGGATTCCCGCTCGTGTGGCGGGGTGATCGGCGAGGAGCAAGCGCATCGGAGCGTTCATTGGAGCACATCTCCGGGCTGCCGCGCGGACGACCTCGCCGGCGTCGGTAGGCGCAAAGCCCCAGAACGCGTTCATCCGGTGAACGCTGCAAATGCGCCTGCTCGGTCATTGACCCCGCAGCCTCGCGTCCTAATACTCAGGCGTGAGGGCAGTACCCCGCTTCCGAACAGGAAGGCCGGGGTACGACCGCAGCCGGCTCGTCGGATCGAGTGGGCACGGCGGTCGTCGGTGGCGAGGGTATGCGTGGCTGCCGGGCACAGGACGTTTCAGCAAGGGGGACGACGTGATCAAGGAAGCATTTTCGGCGACGCCAGGGACTATCGGCTTCAGAAGCCGGACGTCGCTGGACGAGTCCCACGAGACGCGCGACAGGACGCGGCTCGCGGTCGCACGCGCCAAGGAGGGTGATCAGGAGGCGATCCGCTATCTGTACGTCACTTACTCGCACAACATCTACGGCTACGTGCGCTCGATCGTGCGCGACGACCACGAAGCCGAGGACGTGACCCAGCACGTCTTCGCGAAGCTGATGACGACGCTCGTCCGCTACGACGACCGCGGCGTGCCGTTCTTCGCGTGGCTGCTGCGCCTTGCCCGCAACGCGGCCATCGATCATCTCCGGGCCAACCGGCTGACGCCCACCGAGACGGTCGTCGATCCGGACGCGAGCTACCGGGCGGATTCCGACTGCGCGGACGCGGTCAAGGTCGCGTTGGCCACGCTGCCGGACGAGCAGCGTCAGGTCGTGATCCTTCGTCACGTCGTCGGCCTCACACCCGGCGAGATCGCCGACCGGATGGGCCGCTCGGAAGGCGCGATCCACGGCCTGCATCACCGCGGCCGGCGAGCCTTGCAGCGGGAGCTGCAGCGCCTCGGGTCGACGCCGCTGACGCGCGCGCCGCGGCAACCGGTCGCAGCTTGAGAGGTGGCCGCCGCAAGCCGCCGCGCGCGGCGACGCTGTACGGCGGCGGCGCCCCCAAGCCGGTGGCAGGGGTCTCGGCGGCCGAACGCACACCGTGTTAGCTACGCTTGGATCGATCCTCCGGTGCTGAGCGCGCCGGCGCGGCGCGTAGCTAATTGGCAAGATTCTGCTTCCTTCGGCGAGCTCGGCTCCCTACAGCGACCCTCTTAGCGGGGTGCGTCGCGCTCGCAGCGGCGGGATGCGGCGAGCAATCGAAGCATCCCGCCCGGCCGGCGAGACCGACGGGCCCGCTCGGCGGCCTTCGCCTGTGGGTGGATCCGAACAACCCGGCGGCCGTGCAGGCGGCGGTCTGGCGCTCGCAGGGCAACACCGCGCCGGCTGCAGCGGTGCAGCGCATCGCCAGGGAGCCCACCGCCGTGTGGCTCACCGGCGACCCGGAATCCGTGCGCACCACCACCCAGACGGTCGCCGCCGCCGCCCGCGGCGGCGCCGCCGGACAGTTCGTGCTCTACGACATCCCCGACCGGGACTGCCAGAACTATTCCTCCGGAGGCGCGAGCACGGCAAGCGGCTACCTGGACTGGGTGCGTGCGGTCGCCGCGGGCATCGGTCGGAATCCCGCCATATTCATCGTCGAGCCCGATGCCGTCGACCAGGCGGTCTCCGGCTGCCTGCCGGGTGACCAGATATCCCTCCGCTACAGCCTGCTCTCGCAAGCGGTGAGCACCCTGAAGCGGCTGGCGCGCGTGCACGTTTACCTCGACGCCGGCAACGCCGCTTGGCTTCCGGCCGCGCGGATCGTCGGTCCGCTCGAGCGATCCGGCATCGCCGACGCCGACGGCTTCGCGCTCAATGTCGCGAACTTTCAGACCACCAGCGCCTCGATTGCCTACGGCCAAACCCTGTCGGAGCGCCTCGGCGGCCGCCACTTCATCATCGACACCAGCCGCAACGGCAACGGCCCCCCTCCGGGCTCCGGATCCAATCACTGGTGCAACCCGCCCGGCCGTGCTCTCGGCACGCCGCCCACGACCGACACCGGAAATCCACTGGTCGACGCCCTGCTATGGGTTAAGTATCCCGGCGCGTCAGACGGGCAGTGTAATCCCGGCGATCCCCCCGCCGGCAACTGGTGGCCGGCCTACGCGCTGGCGCTCGCCCGCGGTGGGCACTGAGGGACTGCGGCACAACTCATGCGACACGTTGCGCCCGGGCTTCGATGTCGGGCACGCAGCGTGGCTATAGGTCCGGCGATCCGCACCCGCCGGTGACGGGAGAGCTTTCCGTTCGGCCAGCAGCTAG
Organism: Solirubrobacterales bacterium; assembly: GCA_019240655.1. Taxonomy (GTDB): domain Bacteria; phylum Actinomycetota; class Thermoleophilia; order Solirubrobacterales; family Solirubrobacteraceae; genus Palsa-465. The sequence goes on along the minus strand of JAFAXX010000171.1, from coordinate 34,548 downwards.
TCGACGTGAACCCACCGCGCCACCGAAGGCGTCCCGTTGGCGGCGGTCACGAACAGCATGTACCAGCCTGGCGGCACCAGACCTGAGCCCGTCGGGACGGTCAGAGCGACGGCGGAGTCCATTCGCCGCAACCCGAGGGCGATCGACCGCTGCTCGAGATCCGTAACGTGGGTCACGGCGCTTGGCCGGATCAACCGCGCCGTCGCGATCTTGGCGGCATCCGGGGTCGCGAAGAGTACGGTCTGGCCGTGCCGAACCTCAGTGGGACCAGCGGTCAGACGCGGCCGCGCACCGCGGTACAGGTAGGGGGGTGAATAGATCTCGATCCGCTGCTCGAAGTAGCCCGGCGTGGTGTCGGCTTTATTGCCGAACAGCGGATTCCCGCCCAGCGTGAGGATGCGTCCGTCGGCAAGCAGCAGCGCCTCGGAGTGATAGTCGCGTCCGACGGTCGGCGATGCCAGGGTACTGACCTTCCCGGTCTGGGGGTTGTACAGATGGCATTCGAAGATGTCACTCTGCTCTTCGCCCCGGTAGTACTTGGAGCCACCGGCGATCACGACTCGGTCGTCGGGGGTTACGATCGCCTCGGGATAGCGCGTCTGCTCGGGAAGCGAGCCGGCCGGCTGCCAGCGGGGATTACGGGAATTGAGGTCGACGACGTCGATGCGCCCGGTCCCGGTATTCGTCTGGCCCGCTCCCCCTCCGCCGATGATCGCATAGCGCTGGTTCTGCGCCGGTGGGAGCAGCACGCTCGCACTCGTCTCGGTGAGATCGGCGTCGCGCATTCCGTATACCGGAGTGAAGGCGTTGGTCATGGGATTCCAGATGCCGGGCGTCCGCCACGCGGCGGTCACAGGGCCGTAGCCGGCGGACGATCCGGTGAAGAAGAGATTCCCGTCTGGCAACAAGAAGAGCGCCGGATAGGTCGGAAACGGCCGGGTCAGTGTCTTGTCGATCGTCCACTCGTGCGTGCCTGGATCCCACTCCTCGGTGTTTCCGTCGATCATCTGGCCAAGGCCGTCGAGTCCGGAGACCGCGAGCACCTTCCCGTTCGTCAGGCCCACAAGGCTCGGATACCACCGCGCCAGGTTCATGTCCGAGAGCTTCTCGTAGCGCTCGGTCACGGGGTCGAAGAGATAGGTCACGCGGGATCCCCAGAAAGTCTGGATATCACGCGTGAGATTCCACGATGTGGCCGTCATGGCCGCCGCGTATCCGGACGCGAGTCCCTCGATCCCGTACGTCCGGAAGGTCCGGCTGACGGGCGCGTCGCCGCGCTCAGTCGCCGTCACCCAGAGCGGTGCGTTGCTCGGTACGACGACTGCCTTGCGCTGCGCGCCGGCGCCGACGAACTTCCTCTGCGCCTTCGGGATCGCCGTCGCGCTGACCGACTTGAACAGGTACCCCGACCGGGAGCGGAAAACCGTGCCGGCGGGAAGCGTCGTACTGGCGGTCGGGCTCGTGTTGGTGACCGTCATCACGCCGGCGGCGTATTCGATCTGGCTTCGCTCCACCTCATAGCGCGTCGTCCCGCCGCCGATCAGGACCTTGCCGTCGGGCAGGATGACGTGACCGCCGCAGAACATGTCGGTCGGCGTCGTGATCTTCTTGAAGCTGTTGTTCGCCGGGTTCCAGATCACCGACACGAACTTGCCGGCCGCGAACTCAGCCGCGTCGTTGCCCGAACCGGCCATGATCAGGACCTTGCCGGTGTGAAGCATGATTGCGTGCACCGCGTTCACTCGCATGTTGGACGGCACGGGGAGCACCGACCAGTGGCCGTAGCGCCGCTTGTACGACGCGGTGTTGATAACGATGTTGTGGTAGGCGTCGCGGATGAAAGCGACCACCGGCGGGCCGTTGACGGCCAGTAACGCACAGACGAGCACCGCGGCGACGACGCCGTGGACCCTCCGCAGATGCGCCGAACGCCTCGGCTTCGTCATCTCGCGTCTTCGGCAGCCCTGGCGAATCCGTGGTCGCGACTGCGGCCTCGGCTCGCCACCGGCGTGACTTTCGCGGCCGTCTCGCGCGCCGGAGCGGTTCGCCGTCGCAAGAGCGCCCGCGAGGTCAGCGTAATGGTGAGCGGCGTGAGGCAAACCGCGATCAGAGTCAGGGACCACAGCCGCATGCTTGATTGCGGGTGGTTCATCCACAGCGAGGCACCGAGCGCCATTGCCAGCACCGCGCCCCAGCCCAGGTGCCAGCGGAACGTCGCCAGCCGGTCGACCGATCGGGAAGCACCTTTGGGCGTGACCACGAAGCTGCTCCCGGTCCGGACGAGCGTGCCGATTAGGGCGACCACGTAGATCGGAGCGGCGAGCACGGAGATGAACATGCCGGCGACGCCGGAGGAGCCGCTCGACTCGTGCGGCGAGACGTTGTGCTTGCGATTGGAGGCGTAGAGGGAGAACTGGACCATGGCGAGGTCGACGTATACCGCGATCCAGATATGCGGCTGCACGCGTATGCCCGAGGCCCCCAGCAGCAGGTAGAGCATGCAGTTGACCGCACCTAAGATCCATCCGATCGCAGCGGTCGGGTAGTAAGACGTGATGAGCGAGTAGTGAAGCCGCGCGCCGCGCGAGAGTGAGCGGAGGGAGTGCCAGAAATGGCCGCGCAGGTTCTCGAACGTCCCCCGGCTCCACCGGTGCTGCTGGCTGAAGAAGTCCGTGAAGTTCGCCGGCCCCTCCCCGATCGCCAGCACGTCCGGCGTGTACACCGACCGCCACGATCGGCGCGTGCGCGGGTTGCGCGTCGAATGACAGACCAGACTGGTGGCCAGATCCTCCGTAATGCTGTCTCGCAAGCCGCCGATGTCCTTGAGCGCGGCTATCCGTACCGCGTTGTTGGTGCCGACCAACATGGGGCAGCGGAAGTAGTTGCCCATGCGCTGGATCAGGCCGTGGAATACGAACTGCTGAGATTCGGCGCACTTAGTCACGAAGTTGTCGTAATTCCCGTAGACCTGGGGGCCGACCACGAAGGCAACCTCGGGATCGCGGAAGTAGCCCAGCAGCCGCTCGCAGAAGCTCGGGAGCGGAACGTGGTCAGGGTCGACCGAGACGAAGAAGTCGTATCCGTCCCCGTAGCAGTCGATCCATGCGTTGTAGTTGCCGTGCTTCGTCCGCGCCTTGTACCGCCCATCGGGCTGGTTCCAGCGCTTGATGCCGTGCCGGCTGAAGTGGCGAACCCCGAGTCCGGCGCAGATTCTCCGAACCGCCGGATCGTTGCCCTCGTCGAGCAGCCAAACGTCGAGCGTGCCGGCGTGGCGCACTTCCAGCGCCGCGCGTAGTGTCGGTTCGACGACCGAAATCGGCTCCTTGGACGGCACGATCGTGGTCAGGAAGGCGACGCGGGTGCCGCGCAGCGGCACCATCGGCACCGGGTCCCTCGCCAGAGCTGACGCCAGGCAGAGGCTGGTCACGTTCAACAGCCGAAACACCTCAATCAGATAGATCGAGGTGAGCATCACGATCGACGCCACCGCGAGCACCGGTGACGAGTTGTGCAGCGGAAGGTGGCTTGGAAGCAGCAGCCACACCAGGAAGGCGGACTGGATCAGCAGAACCGCTATCGCGCCGAGCAGGTGTCGCCGGGGGCGGGCATCGGGAAGCCGCTGATATCGGACGGGGGCCTCGGCCGACAGCGGCTCGATCAGCGGCCCGGTGAGCTGCGCGTACCGCTCGTAGTCGTAGGCGGCCTGCTCCGGCTCCGGCGCGAGCAAAAGTTGCTCGCCGCCCGAACCCGGGCGCCCGCCGATGCTCGGCGGCTGCTCGCTGCCGTCGTTGCGGGCCCCAGGTGGCCACGGGAAGGGCGAAAGCGTCCCCTCCGCGTCCTCACGGAAATTCCCAGCACGGCCCTGAGACCAGCTCTGTCGATATGTCCGCAGAACCGGAGCGGCCGCGTCGCGGCCGGGGTCGGCCTCCGGTCCGGTGGGCGTCGCGCGCAGGCGAGCGCTTCCGCGGAGCCGTCGCCGAGGGTTCGGGATCTCTGGCAAGGTCGGCCTTCGGGTTCTGACTGGGATTGGGGACGCAAAAGCGCCCGCCCGCCACGCTTTCAACGATCAAACGCACACCGGATTCCAGAACTTCTGTCCGAACAGGGGTGAGAACCGGAACCGCTCGTCACCCACCGCCGCTCGAGGGCGGACCCCCGGAGTCCTCAACACCCCGATACGGCGGGCGTAAAGATCATCGCGCCGAGCCGGCGGGCACCCGCCAGCGCAGATCGTCGTCCAGGCGTCCGGCCGTTTGCAGCTCGGTCACCCGCTTGATGCGCACGAAGCGCGACCCGCTGAGGTCCTCCTCGGTCAAACCATGGCGCGCATAGGTGTCGCGCAGGTCCTCCGCTCCGCGGCGTACCGTCCATTTCGGGGCGGCGGCAGGCAACACACGAGCCAGCTTCGAGCAGTCGACCTGATATGAGCGCTTGTCGGGTCCGCCGCCCTGGGCGAACGCGACGCGAGTACCGGGCATCACGTCGGCGATGATCTCCGCCACCTCCCGGATCCGGTAGTTCTCCGAACTGGCCCCCACGTTGAAAGCCTGGTCGTGCACGAGCTCTGGCGGTGCGTCCAGCACGGCCAGGAACGCCCGGGCGATGTCCTCGACGTGAACCAGCGGACGCCAAGGCGTGCCGTCGCTCTGCATCAGGATCACGCCGATCGTGTGCGCGTATCCGACGAGGTTGTTCACCACGACATCGAGACGCAGACGCGGCGAGAAGCCGTAGGCGGTGGCATTGCGCAGGTAGGTCGGGCAGAAATCCTGATCGGCGAGGGCAGAGATGTCGCGCTCGGACAGAACCTTCGAGCGACCGTAGGGAGTCACGGGCGCGAAGCGGGCCGTCTCGTCGAGCATCCGCTCGCCCGCCCTGCCGTACAGGCTGCAGGAGGAAGAGAACAGCAAACGGGGCACGCCGGCCGCCTTGGCCTTCTCGGCGACGCGAATCGAACCGCGGTGGTTGATGTCGTAGGTCGCCTGCGGGTTGAGATCGCCCACCGGGTCGTTGCAAACGGCGGCCAGGTGGATCACCGCGTCGAAGCCAAGAAAGTCCTCGGTCTCGACGGCGCGGATGTCTTTCCGAACCGACTCGACGTCGGCCGGCGGGTCGCCCATCACGCAGCGAGCAAAGAGGTCGGCATCGAGTCCGGCCACGTCGTGGCCGGCTGCCTGCAGGATCGGCAGGAGGACCGAGCCGATGTAGCCGTTGTGTCCGGTGACGAGAACCCGCAAAGGAATTTTTGAGAGTCGACGAGGCGACCGCGAGGCCGCCGTTCGGGCGGAGTGAGAGCAACCTCAGCCGCGAACGGCCGGGTGGCCCACCACCACGTCCCGCATGCAGTGTCGCCGATCGTGTCTCTCCGATCACCGCCGACGGCGTCGGTGATCACCGTTAGTCACCGGCGGCCGATGTTTCGGCCTCAGCCTCCGGCGGAACGCTGCTCCGCCTCCTGCGGCCGCTCGTACACGCGGGAATACCACTCTGGGCGCCCAGCATCGGTTGCGGTCCATCCGGCTTCCTGTAGCTCGTCGATCAGCGCATCGTGGGCATTCATCGCCGCTTCGGTGGGACACACCCGCGACCCTCTGAGCTCGACCGTGAACCGCGTCGAGCTGAACCGGAATCTCCGATCCCCGGAGTCGGCCACCTCCTCGGCATAGAACCGGCCCTCGGTGCCGTCGTGGCGGCAACCGACGCGCAGCTGCCGTGTCGGCACCCGGGGCTCATCGGGCTCACGCACGAACGCGGTGTCATACCACTGTCCGCGAACTTCCAGCGGAGTCCAACCCGAATCGAGGAGCTGCTTCACGAGCGCGGCATGGGCGGCGCGAGGCTCCCCGCGGTTGCGGACCCGTCTCCAGCGGCGCACGCGAAACGTCGGGGAAACCGCCGCCACGCGCCGCCGGCCACTGTTGTCGAGGACGACGACCCGAAACTCCGCGGTGCGCTCGTGTCGCACCAGCGCGACGGTGCACCGCTGCGTGTCCCCGCGCCCGTCTCGATGCGGCTCGCTCAGGCATTGGTCCACGGACGGCTCCATTGGCGCCTTGATGCCATCGCCCGCCGGATGCGCGCTCCGGCCTCTGATGCCGTCTGCTCCGCCCAGCGTCTCCACGGTGGGCTCGACCGCGAGGGGGAGCGCGGCTGCCGCTACCTCGTCGTTACTGTCACGCTCGGAAGCGCATTCGGGCTCGCAGGGCAGCCCGGTCTCTGTGATCGTGCGGACCTCGAAGCGCCGGGGCTTTAGGGCCCCGGCCTCGGGCGGCGCGGCGTCGCGAACATCGGCGTTGTCGACTGGAGCGTCCGGCCCGAGAAGATCCTCGGCCGAATCAGGCATTGCCCGCTGGGGGGCGTCGAGTGAATGGCGGGCACGGCCTGATACCCATGCTCGCCCGGACGTACGCCGGGCCGGTCCGTCGCCGTTCAGCGACCGGGATTCACTCATCAGGCGAAGCCCTTCCTTCCGCCGCCGGCTCAGGCTCCTCGGCCTGCGGGTGCCGGCACGGTGGGCGTTCGACGACCATTGGCCAATCAACGAGGTGACCTTCGGTCGACTTGCGCCGTCCGTCTACAGGCCAGTGCGGACTAGGACGTGGCGCAATGTTCGCAGCAATTCCCCACGTTGAAGCAGACGACGAGTTGGCTTGCGGCGCTCACAGGACGCGGACCATGATCTCGGTACCCCCGTCGACCCTGCGGCGCGTGACCAGCCTTCCTCCGATCGCTTCCGCGCGCGCTCGCATGGTCGGAAGGCCGAACCCGCTGCCCGACCGCGCCGGGCTCGCGTCGATTCCACAACCGTCGTCGCAGACCCGGAGCAATTCCGGCCCACCATAGTCGAGCTCCACATCGATGCGGCGCGCCGCTCCGTGCCGGATCGCGTTGGCGATCGCTTCACGGGTGATGCGCACCACCTCTTCACGCTCAGCGGGGTCTAGATCGCCGCCACCGGCTGGGCCGCCCTCGGGCTTCACGGTGACGTTGACGCGGACGCTGAAGCGGCCCTCGAGCTCGTCAGCAACCTGACGAAGCGCCGCGCCGGTGTTGGGCGCGGTCGAGGCGGAAAGGTCGACCATCGCCCCTCGCGACGTGGCCAGCGCGCGCTGCGCGGCGATTACCACGGGATGGTCGGCGCCGAGCTGGGAGGCGAACTGCGGCCCATGGACGGCGATCACGGCGAGGTCCTGGGCGATCCCGTCGTGAAGGTCTCGGGCGATCCGCTGGCGCTCCGTGGTCACCGCCGCCCACCTTTCCTCTTGACGCGACTTCTCCTCGCGCCTGAACGCCACGACCAGCAACAGCCCGTAGGCGGCGAACCGCATTCCCACTCCCGGAGTGACCCAGTGAGCTGAGACAGTCGGCATGGCGACGCACTCGAGCCTCGCGGCGGCGAGAAGGAACGCCGCTCCGGCTAGCAGACCCGCATCCCGATCTCTCGAGCCCGCTTGCGCGGCGAACATGGTCCCGGCCACGATCAGTACGCCGCTCGAGAGCAGCTGCGCGGTGATCAGCAGCGGATCGCCGACGTTGCCGAGGTTGGCTTCGGGCAGCGTATCGGGCGCCCAGTGCCGCCCGGCCACCACCGCGATCAGCGCGACGAGCGCCACCGCGCCGGCGATCACCGGCAGGAGGCGGCGCCTTCGCGCTACCAGCGTCGCCGAGGGCGCCAGGGCAGCCGCGGCGAGCGCCGTCGAGACCGCGACTGCCCAAATCGATTGCGCAACGCTGCCCTCGACGACGACGTTGGCGCCGCGGAACACCGGCAGGCCGACGAAGCTGAGGTCGGCCAGAGCCAGCGTAGCCAGCGCGATCAGCAGCAGCAGGTCGGACAGCCGGCGTCGATGATGCAAGACGAGCGCCAGCAGCGAAACGCCCACCAGCGCGCACAGACCGATCGCCGTCTCCAGAGCCGTCCGTACGCCGGGAGCATCGAGATGCGCGGGCCCGAAGGCCTCGAAGCCGAGCACTCCCGCCGAAAACACCGCCACGGCGAGTGCAAGCCGATCGGTCGCCGTCGAGAAGGTGATCACGGTCCCGTGGGAACCGTTCGGATTCCGCGCCTGCAGGGGGGAGCGGGCCGGCGTCGCTGCCCGCGTCCTCGCCGCGGCCCGTGTCGAGGATCCGGTTCCTCCGTCTCGCCTGATTTTTACTGTCTGCGTCCCAGCTCGCGTCGGCCATGCCCGTAGCAGGCGGGCGCAGAATTCGAAGACGCCAACATCAGCACAATCCTTGTTCGATCGCATTGCTGCACTCCGTTGTAGAGAGTCCGCCCCGCCCGGCGTCGCGCCACGGGCTGTCCGGCGGTCGTGTAGCGCTGCGGAAGCCGTGCCTCCGCCGGCGCGGGCGAGCGTCCTCAGCCTTGGGACGAACGCCAATCGAGCACAGATGCGAGGCCTACCCCGGGCGCTCTAGCCGGCCGGCAAGCAGCATCGCCGGCCGCGGGACGAGGTGGAACTGAAGGCGGCCTGCGGCGAGCGCGTCGATCAGCCAGCCGATGAGAACGGCCAGCAGGAGGCCTCCGGCCGCGGCGCCGGCGCCGATGCCTCCGCTCGCCCCGGCCGCGGCGCCGCCGAGCGGTGGCGCAGTCGCCGGCGGAGGCTCCGGCAGGCCCGTCGCGGGAGCCGAGGAGCCGCGAGAGATGACGCGGCGACGGATGCCGTGGGCGGTCGTCGATGATGCTTGCGCCGGCGTCGCCTCTGCCGGTGGCTGCGCCGACGTGGTCACGGTCACCGTGACCCCCGCCGGGAGGATCGTCTCCCGCCACCGCGACGGCACCAGAACAGTGCGGAGCGGGTCGAAGGGGCCGCTGGCGGCGACGGCAAGCGGCCGCAAGGGGATCCCGCCGCTGACGGCTGCGAGCAGGTCGCTGACCACGAAGTGAAGCGCAGGCAGGGCTAGGGTCAGGCGCCGAGCGGCCGCTGGATCGGCTCGGCTCAGGTCGGTGAGGAGGCGCACGATGAGGGCGACCTGGGCGAACACCGACCGCCCGGTCGGCGAGCGGCCGGTTGTCCGCAGCGCGGCGATGAACGGGCTCAGGGCGGGATCGGACTGGCTCAGCGACTGGAGTCCAGTGATCAGGGCCTCGAGCCCGTTGCGGAACGACGTCGTCGCCTGCAGCTCGGGCGGCAGCGCAGCGAGCTGCTCGACGATCGTCACGATCTCGGCTTGGTATTGCTGTCCCCGCTGCACGGCGGCGGCGGCCACTGCAGTTGACGCTTTCGCTGCCGCTGCCGGCATGGCCGCCCGGAGCGGAGCGTTGGCCGCCGTGCTCGCGGGCGTGGCGGCGGGAATCGTCGTGGCGGGCGGCAGGGTCGAAGCGGCGGTCCCGACGTTCGGCGCCGAGGGAGGAGCTTCAGCGGGGTTCAGGGCAGCGGCGGAACGAGCCGATCCCGCGCCCGCATCCGCGAGCTGGGCATTCTGCGAGGTCGGGCCGTGATCCGGGGCGCCGGGACCGGATGGGCCAAGCGCGTTCTGAGCGGGTGGCTTCGCCGCCTGTCCCGATCCGGCGGAGGCGCCCGCGCTCGGAGTCGATGGTGCCTTGGCGGCAGTGTTCGCGCTGGCCGGGGTTGGAGGCGACGTACTCGTGGTGCCCATGCTCTCAGCCGGCGCGGGCGTCGGCGCCGTCGGCGCTGCCGCCCCCCCGAGGCCCTGCGCCGGAGTCGGCGTCAGCGGCGCTCCGGTGGCGGCGGCGCTCTGAGCCGGCGGCTTGGCGGTGTCGGAGTTCGTCGGCGCATTCGCCGCCCGAGACTCGCTCGAGCTCGCCGTCGCGACGCCGACCAGCATGCCCGGCGCCGATGTTGCCGAGTCGCCGACGCTCGACACGGTGCTGTTGGCCGCGACCTCGCTGATGTTGGCCGCGACACGGCGGGCGAGGGAAGCCGCGACACGGCCTCCGTCGCCGCTCGACGCGGGAGCGCCCTGATCCACCGAACCGCCGCGATCCGCCGGCGTCGACGGAGTCGAGCCGCCGATCGTCGGCCCCGGAGCGGCCGGGTCGGACGGCGTCTGGGTCGCAACGCCAGCGGCCGGGTCGGACGGCGTCTGGGTCGCAACGCCAGCGGCCGGGTCGGACGGCGTCTGGCTCGCAACGCCAGCGGCCGGGTCGGACGGCGTCCGGCTCGCAACGCCAGCCGCCGCCCCAGCTGATGCTGCGTCAGCCCACGCGCTCGGCGCGAGCAGGGCCAGGACGAGGACCACAGCGAACGCGGCGGCCCACCACGTCCGGGTTCTCCTCGCGGCGGCACGCGGCGGCGTCTCGCGGCCGGCACACACGATTGACGGATTGCCCCCACCCATGCAAGTTGCCCTAGTTGCCCACTCGTCGCTTCAGAGGCATCTGTGCCCCCTTTCGGACCTCCACCGACCTGCTAGCACCTGGATACGAAAGTGTAGCGCTTCTGGGCTCGGGGCTGTGCAGTACGGCTTCACCGAGCCCGGCGATCTTCATGTGGCGTCTCGACGGAATGCGGTCGCTACTGCCACCTCCCGGTAGGCTGCGTCAGCGGCCGGCCGCTTCGTGGGCCGCTCAGGACAGCGCCACCTCGGTTCCGTCCCCGACTCGGAGTCGCAACGCGCGGGGAAGCGAGAAGTCCCGGAAGATGCGGGCATCGCGCCCGACAACGCTGGCCGCCAGCCGGCCGCCGATGTGCAGCACGCTCGCACCCGGGGAGATGATCGATCGTTCGATCTCCGCTCCCTCGACCCGCGCTCCCGCGCCGATCGAGGTGTACGGTCCGATGTAGGCGTCGGCGATGCGAGCGCCCGGGCCGATCACTGCCGGGCCGACGAGCACACTTGCTCGAACCGAAGCCCTTTCGTGGATCCACACGCGCCCTTCGATCAGGTTGCCGTTGTTGGACGGACGGCGAGGATCAGACTCGAGGCGATCGAGGGCAATTCGATTCAGCTCGAGCCGATCCAGCGGAGCGCCGGTGTATCGCCGCCAGGCGTCGACCAGCGCGACTTGCACGTTTCCGCCGTCGGCGGTGATCTGCTCGGCCACCGACGGCAGGTCGCCTCCGCTGAGCGATCGACCGGGCGCGGCGCAAGCCCGGCTCAGAGCCGCACCGGCGAACAGCCACACGCCGGCCAGCCTCAGCGCGGCGCGGTCGGGATCGAGCTCGGCCAGGTGCAGCATCTCTTGGGTGGCCGGACTCAGGTGCCCGTCCGCCGCTTCGCTCTGATGGACGAACAGCACCACATCAGCCGCGCCACGCACGACACGCTCGACAAACGGCGACAGGGGCTCGCTGAGCAGGCCGCCGGCCAGATGGACGATGCAGGGTGCGCTGCCGATCGAGTCGGCCGCCAGCTGGAGAGCGCGTCGGAGCTCGAATGGGCCCGGATCCTCGACATAGCGGAGCGGCGCGCCGCCCGCCCGCTCACAGCCAAGACAGTCGCGAATCTCCGCCGCGCGCGCGGCCGGGCAGAGCACGAGGACCTCGGTCACGCCGGCCGCGTCGAGCGCGCTCAGCACGTGGTCGGCGATCGGCCGGTTCGCGACCTGCTCCAGGGCTGGGATGCGGCCCGAGGCTTCCGCATCGCTGTCCAGGACAACCATGATCCCTACGAGCTCAGCGCCCATGCGGTTAAGGAACGGCCGCTGACCCCGGTTACTCGCGCGCGCGAGAACGACCCCCGTTAGCGCGAGAACGGCCCGCGTGACTCGCGCGCGAGAACGACCTGTTACTCGCGCGCGCGAACCCGGTCGCGGACGAGGTCCCGGCCAGGTTGTGGCTCCATCTCGCCCTGCGGCTACTCGACGGTGACGGTCTTGGCCAGGTTCCGAGGCTGATCTACGTTGAGGCCGCGGGCTCGCGCGAGGTGATATGCGAAAAGCTGCAGCGGCACGATCGCCAGCACGCACTGCATGAGCGGGTCGGCGCGCGGGATGTAGACGACGTGTTCGGCGTGCTCGGCGATCTCCCTCGAGCCTTCCGTGGCGATTGCCAGGACCCGGGCGCCCCGGGCCCTGACCTCGGACAGGTTCGAGAGCAGCTTCGGGAGCACGCGCTCATCGGTGGCCACGCAGATCACGGGCGTCTCCCGGCTGAGCAGGGCAATCGGGCCATGCTTCATCTCACCGGCCGCGTAGGCGTCGGTTGGCACGTAGGAGATCTCCTTGAGCTTGAGCGCGCCTTCGAGCGCGACTGGCAGCCCGGCCAGCCGGCCGAGGTAGAGGAAGAAGGGGCTGAGCGCCAGGCGCCCGGCGAGCCCACGGATCGGCTCATCCACCGAGCTCAGCACCTGGTCGATCAGCTGCGGGAGCTGCTCGAGCTGATCGTGCAGCTCGGCCATCGTGGCGGGCGACTGCGCTCCGGTTACGGCGGCGAGCCGGAGCGCGAGCTCGTATAGCAGCACCACCTGAGCGACGAAGGTCTTGGTCGCGGCGACGCCGATCTCGAGCCCGGCCCGGGTGAAAAGCACTCCATCGGCCTCGCGGGTCGCCTGGCTCGCGGGAGTATTGGTAACCGCCAGCACGGTAGCCCCCTGCGCCTTGGCGAGACGCATGGCGGCCAGGGTGTCGGCAGTCTCGCCGGATTGCGAGATTCCCAGCACCAGGGCGCCGTCCGCGACGATCGGCTCTCGATAGCGAAACTCGGAGGCCACCTCGACCTCGACCGGAATCCGAGCCCATCGCTCGATCGCGTTCCGCGCGGCCAGGCCGGCGTGGTACGAGGTGCCGCACGCCACGATGACGATTCGCTTGACCGCAGCCAGGCGCTCGGCGGCGAGCGCGCCGTCCTCACTCAGCTCAGGATTGGCGCGCCACTGAGAGAGCGTCTCCCGCACCGCGCTGCCCTGCTCGTGGATCTCCTTGAGCATGAACGTCTCAAAGCCGTCCTTCTCGCAGCGATCCTCATCCCACTCAACCTGCGTCGAAGCCGGCCGGTGTCGAAGCCCCTTGACGTCAAACACCTCGACTTCGTGGGGCCGCAGCACAGCGATCTCCTCGTCGCTCAGCACCGCCGCCTCGCGCGTGTGGGCGAGGAAAGCGGAGATCGAAGAGGCGATGAACTGCTCGCCGTCGCCGAGGCCGACGACGAGAGGGCACTCGCGCCGGACCCCGACCAAGGTGTCGGGCTCCTCGTCGCACATCGCCACCAGCGCGTAATGGCCTTCGAGCTCATCGAGCGAGCGGCGGACGGCTTCGGCCAGGTTGCCGTCATAGTGCAGCGCCAGAAGATGCGCCACCACTTCGGCGTCGGTGTCCGAGCGGAGCGTGACCAGGTCGGCGGCGAGACGGTCGCGCAGTTCCAGGTGGTTCTCGATGATCCCGTTGAGGACGATGCGGAAGCGGCCGCTGGCGTCCTCGTGCGGATGTGCGTTGATCTCGGTTACTCCTCCGTGGGTGGCCCACCGCGTGTGCGCGATGCCGGCCGAGACGGTTGCCGTCGCCGTCGCCACACCGCCATCACCAACTGCGCAGGCGAGCACCGACTCGAGCGAGTCGAGGTTTCCTACCGCCCTGATGCACCGCGCCATCTCACCTTCACGCCAGGCCATCCCGGCGGAGTCGTAGCCCCGGTACTCCAGTTTCCTCAGGCCATCGAGGAGCAGCCGCTGACAGGGCCGGCCGCCTACATAGCCGATGATTCCGCACATCCGTGAACTTCCTTTCCTTGCTGTTCAGCCTGGCTACGTGGGTTGATCACATCGTTGGCCGGCGCGCCGGCCTGTAGCTCCGCCTGTTCGGTCCGCTCGATCAGCTCGATCGCCTCTCGGCGGCTGCGCGTCCCCAGCTTCTGCACCGCCGAGGACACGTGCCGCCGTACGGTCACCTCCGAGATCCCCAAGCGAGCGGCGATCTGCGCGGTGCGCTCGTGCTGGCGCATCCGGGCGAGGACCTCGAACTCGCGTGCGGTCAGCTTCGCCTCGCCGCCGGCCGGCAGGGCCAGACGCCGCGGCGTACCCCGCTCACGGAACTCCCCGATCAGGCGAGCGGTCAGGGTCCGGGGGATGGCCGCCTCGCCGGCCACTACTCCGCGGATGGCGTAGGGCAGCCGCGCGGCGGAGGTGCTCATCGGCACATATCCCTCGGCGCCGGCTCTGAGTGCGGCAAAGAACTCGTCCTCGCACACGGAGGTGGTCGTCATCACGATCTTCGTCTCCGGCAAGGCACGGAAGATCAGACGCGCCGCCTCGATGCCGCTGCCGGCCATGGCGACCGCCACCACGGCGACCTGTGGCCGGGACTCCAGCGCTCGGTGAACTGCCTCTGCCGCGCTGGCCGCCTCGGCGACGACGCGCAGTCCGTGAGGCTCAATCGCCTGCCGGATGCCCACCCGTGCGGGCACGTGGTCATCGGCCAGGAGCACGCTCAACTGTTCCATGTCGGGTCTGCCTACTTCGCTCGTCTTGCCCCTTGATCGGTCCCGCCCTGGACCGAATCCGTCGGTACACCGTAGCCCGCCGCGCGACGGTGTCGAGGGGTCGCATGGCGGGATCGCCGTTCAGAGGTTGAACGCGATAAGCGTTCAGACCTGAACGCGGAACGGCCGGCTGAGGCCATTGGCGGCGTCGTGTCGTCTCGTCCACACTGCGCGCCAGCAATGGGGCGCCGAGCACATGGCTCCCCGAATCCGGGCGTGGACGTCGCGCTCCTCAAGACAAGGAAGGTCTCCAGTGGGCAGTTTTCTCTCCTCGTTTCGCGGGTCCGCGACGCGAACCGGGTGCGTCCGCGCGCTTCTCGCGCTCGCCGCGCTCGCGCCGTCAGCGCTGCTGTGGCCCTCGGCTTCGGTCGCGGCCAAGCATCCCGCGCCGCCCGTGATCACGCATCTGAACCTCTCCGGGTCGGGCGTCACCCGCACTCTGAACATGACGCTGTCAGGCCGGGCCCGGGTCACCGTGGCGATTGGACGCACACTGGCAGGCCACCGAGCGCACGGCCGTTGTCAGACGCGGCCCGGTAAGGGCAAGCCGTGCAGCGTCACCGTCCAGGTCGCGATGCACGTCTACCAGGGCGCTCGCGGCAAGAACCACTTCAAGGTGACCCTCGCCGGGTTGCCGGCGGGTCAGTACCTCGCCACCGTGGTGGCCCAGAATGCGAGACGCAACTCCGCGCGCCACACGCTGAGGTTCAAGCTGACGAGCGCGCCGAAGACGCCCACGCCTCCGGTCGCCAACAAGCCGATTCCGGCGCCGCCCGCGGCGCCGAAGGTGCCGGCGCCGCCGCCCCACTACACGAATCCGACTCCGAGCCCGAGCCCGAGCCCGACGACACCGACTACCACCACGACCACGCCAACCCCCACGACGACCACTCCGACGCCGACGCCGGTCACACCTCCCCAGGCTAAGACGTGGGGTGCGAGCGGCAAGGCGACCACGCTGGTCGTCTACGACACCACCGGCCAGTACGGCTGGATCGGCGAGCTCGACGCCATCGCCGCGGGCAACCTGGCCACCCACTTCGGCAAGATCACCGCCGAGCCGGTCGCGGACTACCAGTCCGGCCAGATCGACCAGTACACCGCGACCGTCTACGTCGGCTCGACGTACAACGAGCCGATCCCGACCGCATTCCTGAACGACGTGCTCGCCACCAGCCACCCGGTGATCTGGGCGGGACAAAACATCTGGCAGCTGTCCGGGACCGCGGGCGGCAGCGCGAACTCCGCCTTCATCGCCAAGTACGGCTGGGACCCGTCCTCGTCCTACTTCGACACACTGGACAACCCGACCACGGTCACCTACAACGGCCAGACGTTCACCCGGAACGCCCTGAATGGCACCGGCCAGATGCTCCAGCCGCACATCACTAACTCGGCGACCGTGAAGGTGCTGGCGGAGGCCAACTGCAGCACCGCTACGCCGCCCGCCAACTGCGCCTCGCAGGCACCGGGCGCCAGCGTCGGATCGACGTTCCCGTGGGCGATCCGGTCGTCCAACCTGACCTACGTCGGCGAGGACCCGTTCTCGTACATTTCCGAGACCGATCGTTACCTGATCTTCTCGGACCTGCTGTTCGATGCCCTCGATCCGTCGGCGACGCCGTCGCACCAGGCGATGGTCCGGCTCGAGGACGTTTCGCCGGCCTCCAACCCCGCCACGCTGCAGTCGTTTGCGGACTACATGGCTTCGCAGAACGTGCCGTTCAGCGTCAACGTGATCCCGGAGTACACCGACCCGCTGGGGGTCGACAACGCCAACGTCGCGGCCTGCGCGGGAATCCCGGCGGGAGCGCCGTGCACCAAGACGCTCGCGGACGAGCCCGGGGTCGTCGCCGCCCTCAAGTACATCGAGTCCAAAGGCGGGACGCTGAACGAGGAGGGCTACACCCACCAGTACTCCAACGTCCCGAACCCGTACACCGGGATCAGCGGCGATGACGCGGAGTTCTACAAGGCGGTGTGCTCCAGCACACAAAACACAGCGACGCCGGTGACCGTCACGGCAACCAGCCCGTGCCCGACCACCGACTACGTCGTTTGGACGGGCCCGGTCGACGGAGACTCACAGGCCTGGGCGACCGAGCGGGTCACCACCGGGAAAGCTCTGTTCCAGCAGGCGGGGCTGACGGTGCCGTCGGTGTGGATCACGCCGCACTACTTCGCCTCGGCCCCCGACTACGCGGCCATCGACAGCCAGTTCCCAGTCCGTTACGAGCGCGAGACGTTCCCGAGCGGACTGATCACGCCGGGCGCCGCGCTCGACTACAGCCACACCTTCGGGCAGTTCTTCCCCTACGTGGTTCACGACGCGTACGGCGAGGAAATCCTCCCGGAGAACCTGGGTGACTACGAGCCCACGGCCCAGAACGGCAATCCGCCGCGAGTGGAGTCCGACATCATCAACGAGGCGAAGGTGAACCTCGCCGTCCGGCAGGGTTTCGCGAGCTTCTTCTACGACGCTAACGACAACCCGCTGGCCAATCTCCAGACGATCGTGACCGGGATCAAGAACCTCGGCTACACATTCGTCGGACCAACTGATCCCACCGTAACCGGGGGCTGATCAGACGCGGACTCGGCGCTCGCGCCCGGCCAGGCGCGGGCGCCGATCCGTGTTTTTCCGTCCGTACGGGCAGCGACTCCCCCGCTCGGGAGCGTCGAGCAGTTGTTCGAGGGCGCTGCCTTGGAATCGCGGCCTCGGTCCCGCCTGAGGTAGGGAATGAGCGCCGAGTTCGGTCGCACGAGGGGGACGTGGTCGAGGCCGCCGCGTCCGGCCTGGGCGTGGCGAAAAAGTCCGGCCATCCCGACAAAAGCCGCCACGACCGGCGGCTGGGCTGGGTAGGCGTCGGTGTAACCGGTGACCATGAAGCTGGCGAACAGCATCCCGGCCTTGCTGGTCTCGAGTCCCGTGGCGAGCGAGACGAGGTTGGAAGCGAGACGGTCGGCGAGCTGCTGTGTATCAGGGCGCTGACCCGTACCAGTACGAGCGCACACAGCAGCGCAGCGGTGCCCTCGGATCCCGTGCAGCTACACCCGCGACGAGACCGATCACCGTTCGGGGCGCAGAGTTGCGGCCTCGGAGCGCAACGCGCGGCGCACCGCGGCAAACAGCGGCGCGGAGCGGTAAGGCACGCAGTCCTCGTCGCAGTACCACCAGAAGTAACCGCCGACGTAGTACGGCAGGCGGATCGCCAGCCCGTAGTAATAGCGGATCATTCCCTCTGCGTAGCCCAGGGTGGACCAGCGTGCCGGTTCGGTCAACCCGACCTCGCCGAAGCCAAGCCTCGCGTTCGGATACAGCCGGTGCAGCGCGGCGAAGTAACTTGTCCACGCCGAGGCGCTCGGACGTAGCCCGCGACAGTTCTGCTCGTAGTAGCTCAGCAGGACGAAGTTCAGCCCGTCGCGGACCCGAGCCGGCACGAACCGCCGGCTGAAGCTGAGCGGATCGAGCTCGCTCGCGCCGTCGCCGCAGCCGACGTTGTAGTAGAGCGTGAGCGCGGTCCGCCGGCGGGCGGCCGAGACCGCGTCGTAGGCGGTCACCAGCTTGGCTTCCACCTCTGGGTACGGGCCGAGCCAGTTTCCGTTGACCTCGTTTCCGATCTCCCAGACGTCGATCCGGCCGCCGAGTGCCGCGAGATACGCGTCCACGCGCCGCCGCAACGCCGTGGTGCTGACCCGTGATGCGTCGGAGGAGTCGAGCAGCTCGCCCATCACGTAACTAACCGGGTGCATGGCTCCCACGGCGGAGGCGTAGTACCCGGGCGACTGCTGACGGTCGAAGACGATCCGCGTGGTCGGCCGCTGCGGCATTGCCCGCAGGGCATCGAGCACCTGACCGAGGTTGTCGATGCCGTCGACCGTGACCCCGTATAGCGGACCGGGGAGTCGTTGCGGCGACACGGCGCTGGCCGGCGGAGGAGCGGCTTGCGACTTAATACTCGACGTAACGGCCGGGCCGCTCAGCGCCAGTGTCGCCAATCCCGCGACCCCCAAGGTCACGGCTGCGGCCGAGCCACGAACACGCTTGAACTTCACCGCCGCCAATCTAGCGGCCGCCGGGCACGCCGACCCCTTCCACCAGGCCGTCGAAGGCCCGAGTCACCGGCATCACCTCGGGCATCGCAGGGTGATGTTCAAGCGTGAACGCAAACTCGCCGGGCCGACCCCTTCAGGTGTCACACCTCGGCTGCCAAGCTTCCGCCGATTGGGTTGGCGCGGTCACCCGCACCTGGCACCTCCGTGCCCGGTCGCAACGACCGCTCCGCCCGGTCGAATTTCGACCAACGACGCAGAACGCTCGCCGGAGACGGCCAAATCCACGGACGGCTCACCGCCGGCGGGCGCGGGGCAACTATGCATTACTCAGCTGGGCCAGCGAGCTTGACCATGGTCGCCTCGGCGACCGAGCTTCGCCACGCGGCGGTCTTCTGGAGCGGAGCCTGGGTGCTGCTCGACGCGGCGGGGGCGCTGTTCGCGCTCTATTTCCTGATCGTCGTCGGGCTGCTCGTCGCTGGCAGCGTGGGACGCTTCAACGACCGCCGCCGAGCGCGATGAGGCGGTTTCACCGACGGATCGCGGGGATCCTGGCGATCGCCGCTCTAGCGATCGCAGCTCTGGCGATCGCCGCCTTGGCGACGGTCACGGCGGCGGCCGCCGTCTCGGCCCACGGCGGCCCCGGCCAGAGCAGCCCGCGTCACAGCGGCCGACGTCAGGGAAGCCCACGCCAGAGCACCCCCCGCCACACCAGCGCTCGTCACACGAGTGCACGTCAGAGCAGCGCACCCCATGGCGGCTCGACGCCGCCCGCCCGGCCCCCCACCAACGCCTCCATGAATCCGGTGCCCTCGCCGGCGAGCGCACTGTCGACTGCGCTCATGCCGTTCCGGGTCGACGTCTCGCGCCGGCCCGAGATCGGGATGGTGATCACCGTGCCGCAGGCCTCGCGACCGTTGACCGGCAAGGACATCACTGTCCAGGTCGGGGGCGCGTCGCAGCACCCGAGCGTCCGCCAGCTCTCCCCGGGCGATCTGCAGATCGTCTTCTCGCCCGACCTGCACGTGCGGAGCTCGGAGCTCGGGCTCGAGCGCTCCGCCGGCGCCGGCTTTCTCGCCGGGCTGCCCGCCGGCGCGGAGGCCGCGGTCTCCGCCACCGGCCAGCTGACTGGCGATCCCGCCGCGGCGGTGACCAGCGACCTCGCGCTCGCGCGCGGACCGCGCGAGCCAGCGGCGCTCCGGCTCACCGAGGCGCTGTCGGCGTTCTCGCCGGGCGCCTCGGTGCGGCGCACGGTGGTTCTCGTGCTGAGCGCGAACGAACCGCTCGGCGCGGCAGCGAGCGCGCGGCTGCGCCGGCAACTGGCCGCCAGCGGCACCTCGCTGTACCTGCTCGACGCCTCCCCTACGGGCGCGCCCGCCTACACGGCGCTCGTCGCCGGAAACGGCGGCTTCGTCACCCGCATCCGCACGGCCGGCGACTGGCCCGGCGCGCTGCGCCGAATCGGTGCCGACTTGAACCGTCAGTACTACGTGCGCTTCACCGACACGGCCCCGCTGCCGGCGCAGGCGCGCATCAACGTCCGGACACCCGCCGGGACGGCCACCGCAGTCGCCACCCTGCCCGCCGCCAACCCGACCGCGCCGCCGCTCGCGCCGGTCGCGTCGGCTTCACGGGCCGCTGCGGTGGTGCCGCTGGCCATCGCGGCACTCGTCGCGGTGGGACTGCTGATCGTCTACGGACTGACGATGCTCGGCGCCTCGCGGCGTGAGCCCCGCGGCCGCCGGCGCCGGCGCCGAGCGCCGATGGCGAGCGCCTCGCCGCCGGCCGCTGCGCACGAGCTGTTCTTCGTCTTCCTGCTGCCGTGCCTGAACGAGGAGAAGGTGATCCTCAACAGCCTTCGGCGCCTGCTCTCGTTGCCGGGCGAGAACTTCGGGGTGATGGTGATCGACGACGGCTCCGACGACGGGACCGCGGCAGCGGTCAGGGGGGTGGCGGACGAGCGCGTCCGGCTGATGCAGCGCACGCCTCCGAACGCCCGGCAGGGCAAGGGCGAGGCGCTGAATGCCGCCATCGCCCGGCTGTCGGAGAGCTCGTGGCTCGAGGGTCGCGATCCCGACCGGATCGTCGTCGTGGTCGTCGACGCCGACGGCCGCGTCGATCCGCACAGCCTGTCGGCGGTCGCGCCGTACTTCGCCGACCCGACCGTGGGCGCGGTGCAGATCGGCGTCCGCATCAACAACCGCGAGATGAGCCGGTTGGCCCGGATGCAGGACATGGAGTTCGTCATCTACACCGAGGTCTTCCAGCGCGGCCGGCGTCATCTCGGCAGTGTCGGGCTGGGTGGAAACGGCCAGTTCATGCGGCTCTCGGCGCTCCGCTCGCTCGGCGAGGCGCCGTGGACCCGCAGCCTGACCGAGGACCTCGACCTCGGCATCCGCCTGCTCACCGCGGGCTGGCGCAACGAGTACTGCCACACGGCGGCTGTCCATCAGCAGGGCGTGATCGAGCTGCGAAGGCTGATCCGGCAACGCTCGCGCTGGTTCCAGGGCCACCTGCAGTCGTGGAAGCTCATCCCGCGGATCCTGCGCGGTGCGCCGCGGCCGGCGCGGGTCGATCTCCTCTATCACCTGTCGAGCCCGGCGCTGCTGCTGATCGGCTCGCTACTGACCGCATCGTTCGCCTGCTCGCTGCTCGGCAGTGGAGTCGTCGCAGCCGACGGGGGCAACCCGCTCGGCTGGTGGGTGCTCTCGACCTACGCGCTGGCCTTCGGACCGGCCGTGCTCTACAGCTACACCTACTGGCTGCGCGAGCGCGACCGCGGTATGTCGCTGGCCCGCACTGCGGGGCTCGCCCATCTGTACGTCGGCTACTGCCTGATGTGGTACGCCGCCGGCTGGTGGGCGGTCGGCCGCACGCTGCGCCGCCGCACCAACTGGTCTAAGACCGATCGGGTGGCTGAGGCTCCGCTGGTGGCGCTCGAGCGAGGCCCGGACAGCTCGCAGGCGCGGTTCGCTCAAAACGGCGATCGACGCCTCGCCGTCATCCCTGCACCCGCGCCTTCGCCCTCGGGTGCTCCTCGGCCGCCGGGGCGCCGGCGTGCGCCGTTGCAGAAGTCCGTCCGCACGGTGTCGGTGGCGGCCGCGGTCGGCTTCGCGGCGCTCGGGGTGGCCCTCCTGTCGTTCGGCGGCCACAGCCGCCCCGTGCGGAGCGACTGGTATCAGGTGTTCAGCGGCTACGGCCACACGTCGCTCACCGGATCCGGGCCGAGCCAGGCCATCACCCTCTCGGTCGCGACCACCCAATCCCCGCGGGTGACGCACGCGGCCCTGGTGCTGAGCCGGACTTGGTATCAGGACTTCGTCGCCGGCGCGCAGGTTCGCACGACGCGCCAGCTGCGTCACGGGGCGGCCGGTACCCCCAACCCGTGGGAGGTCGGCTGGGTGGTGTGGCACTACAGCTCGCCGCAGCGTTTCTACGCGTTGACGCTCGAACCGACCGGTTGGCTGCTCTCCAAGCAGGATCCGGCGTATCCCGGCGGTGAGCGATTCCTGGCCTCGGGCAAGCTTCCGCAGTTCCCGATCGGCGCCGAGCACCGCGTGGGAGTGGTTCAGAGCGGCAATCAGATCACGGTCTCGGCCGAAGGCCGTGTGCTGACCAAGTTCGTCGACACCGAGCGGCCGTATCTGACCGGCGGCTTCGGCGTCTACGCCGAGGACTCGGTCGCGCGCTTCGACGACATCCACGTTCAGGCGCTGCCCGCCGGGTCGGCCGCCGCCGCCAACCCCAAACCATGAGGAGCAAGTAATGCCTGCCGCCGACCGCCACCGCAATCCGTCGAAGCCCCACCTGGTCGCCGCGCCCGAGCCGGTCAGACCCGGGCCTCCGCGCCGCATCATGGTCGTGTACGGAACACGACCGGAGGCGGTCAAGGTCGCACCGCTGATCCGGGCCCTGGACGACTCACCGCTGTTCACGCCGCTGGTCGCGGTCACCGCCCAGCACCGCAGCATGCTCGATCAGGTCAATGAGGTATTCGGAATCACGCCCCACTACGACCTCGACATCCACGAGCCCGGCCAGACGCTCACCGATATCACGACCCGCGCGCTCACCGGCGTGCGGAGGCTGCTGGCAGATCAGGCCCCGGACGCCGTCGTCGTCCAAGGTGATACGACGACGGTCTTCGCCGCCGCTCTGGCCGCTTTCTACGAGAAGATCCCGGTGTTCCATCTCGAGGCCGGCCTGCGCACCGGGGACGTCTACGCGCCCTATCCGGAGGAGATAAACCGGCGCCTGGCCACGCGCCTGGCGGCGCTGCACCTGGCTCCGACCGCCACCAGCCGCGCGAACCTGCTGGCCGAAAACGTTGACCCGAGCTCGGTGGTGGTGACCGGGAACACGGTCATCGACGCGCTGCTGTGGGCGGTCGCCTGTCGACTCGACTACGGCGATCCGGCGCTCGCAGCGCTGGACGCGGCGCCTGGACCGGTGCTGCTGGTCACCGCACACCGGCGCGAGTCCTGGGGTGCCCCGTTGCGCGCGGTTGGCCGCGCGCTGGCCCGGATCGCACGCTCGCACCCCGACCTGCGCATCGTCTTCCCGATCCACCGCAACCCACTCGTCCGGGATGCGGTGCTGCCGGCGATCGGCCGGCTCGCGAACGTGACCGTGACCGAGCCGCTGCCCTACGGTGGATTCTCCCGGCTGATGAACCGGGCCACGGTCATCCTCACCGACAGCGGCGGCGTCCAGGAGGAAGGCCCGAGCCTTGGCAAGCCGGTGCTGGTGATGCGCGAGACGACCGAGCGACCCGAGGCGGTGCACGCGGGCACCGTCCGCCTGGTCGGAACCGACGAGGACCTGATCGCCGCAATGGTCGGCCGCCTGCTGACCGATGCCGATGCCTATGCGGCGATGGCCAACGCGGTCAATCCCTACGGCGACGGCCTCGCCGCTCAGCGGTCGGTCGCCGCGATCGCGCACTACTTCGGAGAGGGGCCGGCCGCCGAGGAGTTCGACAGCTCACCGTGTGCGGCGGGCTACCTGCCCGGCGTCGACCCGCCGGCCCAGATGGTGGCTCATTCGTGAGCTCGTAACCAGGGCTTCACGACGGCGGCGGCGTCCGGTATGATGAGCTGTAGAAAGGAATAGGGACTTGGCCGCAGGACGCGGCCGCGGTCTCTCAACGTAACGGAATACGGAGAATTGGGGCGAAGTTGGGCGACGTCAAAGTCATCGTGGTGGATGACCACGAGCTGTACCGCCGCGGCCTGTCGGGGCTGCTGGCCGAACGTGGCATCGAAGTGTTCGGCGAGGCGGCCATGGCCGCCGACGCGATCCCTCTGGCGGCCAGGATGGGTCCCGGAGTCGTGCTCATGGACCTCAACATGCCGGGCATGTCCGGGATCGAGGCCACCCAGCGGCTCACCACCGCCGCGCCGCTGGCCCGCGTGGTCGTCCTGACCATGATGACCGACGACGAGTACGTCATGAATGCGCTCCTGGCGGGCGCATGCGGGTACCTCGTCAAGGACGCTCCGATAGATCAGATCACCGAAGGCGTGCGGGCCGCCGCCCGCGGGGAGTCGCTGATCTCCCCGCGCGTCGCGAGCCGGCTGGTCACCCGTCTGCGCGAGCCCGCGCACATCGAGCCGATCCACTGGAGCGAGGGAATGACGCCGCGTGAGCTCGAGGTGCTCGCGCTTCTGTGTCGCGGGCTCGACAATGCCGCGATCGGCGAGGCGCTGTATCTGAGCCAGCACACGGTGAAGAACCACGTCTCGAGCATCCTGATCAAGCTCCAGGTCGAAAACCGCCTTCAGGCCGCGGTGCGGGCGGTCCGCACCGGTCTGGTCTGACGGCGCGCCGCGCGCGCACCGGTCCGTACCGGTCTGGTCTAACGGCGCGCCGCGCGCCCGGTCTGGTCTGACGGCGCGCCGCGCAAAGACGGGCCGTTCACGCCGGCGAAAAGCCGCCGTGTCTGCCCTCGCCGGCGCGGAACCGCGCGACTCCGGTCTCTGCCTGGGCCAGCGAGCGCACCCCGCGGTGAAACTCACCCGCCATCGCCGCCTCCTCGCTGAGGCCCTCCTGCTCGAGCAGGGACAGCCGGTCCTCCCGCAGGCAGGTCTGCGGGAACGCCGCCAGCGATCGCGCCAGCGACTCGGCTTCTGCCCGAGAGGTGCCGTCGGCCACCAGCCGGTTGGCCAAGCCGATGGCGAGCGCCTCCTCCGCGTCTACCGGCCGGCCGGTCAGCACCAGGTCCATGGCGCGGCTGGCGCCGATCAGCCGGGGCAGGCGGACGGTCCCGCCGTCGATCAGCGGCACGCCCCAGCGCCGGCAGAACACTCCGAACACCGCTCCAGCCTCCACCACTCGGAGGTCGCACCAGAGCGCGAGCTCCAGCCCGCCCGCCACCGCCGCCCCGGCCACCGCGGCAATCACCGGCTTCGAGAGCCGCATTCGCGTCGGGCCCATGGGGCCGTCGCCGTCCGCGGCCACGCGGTTGCCCGACGCCGACCCCACGGCGCGGAGATCGGCGCCGGCGCAGAACACGCCACCTTCGCCGTGCAGCACCGCCACGGACGCGGCGTCATCGCCATCGAACTGGTCGAAGGCCTCGGACAGCGCCGCCGCGGTCGGCCCGTCCACCGCATTGCGCCGCTCCGGCCGGGACAGCAGCACGGTGAACACCGGACCGTCGCGCTCGATTCGCACCGGCGACGCCACTAGCCGTTCACCGAACCGTCGCGCTCGATTCGCACCGGCGACGCCACTAGCCGTTCACCGAACGGTCGCGTTCACTCGCACCGCCCGTCACCACCCTCCACCCGAGCGCCGACCGCTCGGCGTACGAACATCCGTAGCGCCGCCGCGACCTCCGCCGGCGCCGGACGGGCGCCGGCCACCGGTGAGAGCGGCCCCACCAGCGCCTCGCCGCAGCCGCCGATGAGCGCCGCTGCCGTGAACTCGACGCGCTGAGGCGGCACCTCGCCGGCGGCGACGGCGGCGCGCAGCATCTCGGCTACCGTCCTCGCGTACCGTTCGCGGTGGCGCAGGCGCTCGGCATCGACCCGCCGGTCGACCGGTTCGGCGATCAGCGCCCAGGCCAGCCGCGGGTTGCGCAGGGCGCGCTCGGCGAAGGTGGCCAGCACCGCCTCGAGCACCGCGACCCGGCTCGCTTCCGGCGCCGCCCGCGCGGCGGCCAGCCGCATCGCACGCTCCTCGCCCGCGCACACCGAGCGGAAGACCTCGACGAACAGCTCCTCCTTGGAGGCGAAGTGGCGGTATAGCGTGCCCGCCGCCACGCCCGCCCGTGCGACGATCGCGACCACCGAAGCAGCGCCGTAGCCACGCTCCTCGATCACGGCCCGCGCCGCGTCGAGCAACCTCTCGCGGGTCCCGACCGCCTCGCCCGCGACCGCGCTCATACCGGGTGGGCGCGCTCGACGATCGGCCGGGCGGCGACGCCGGCGGGCAGCGTCCCGTACACCCGGCCGGCCGCGTGGCCGTCGAGCCGCGCGGCGCAGAAGGCATCGGCGACCTCCGGCGGGGCGTGGCGGACGAGCAGCGATCCCTGCAGGGCCAGCGCCAGGCCGCCGACGATACGCCGCGCGCCGAACTGGCTCTGGTACAGCCTGTCGCCCGAGCCGGAGAACAGCGCCTGCACGTCGGCCCGCACCCGCTCGAGGTGGGCATCGAGGCGCGGGTCAGCTCCGGCCGCCAGCTCGCACTCGGCCATGAACGCCGGGAGGCCGCTCGGCTCGCGCACCATCGCCCGCAGAACGTCGAGGGCGAGCACGTTCCCAGAGCCCTCCCAGATCGAGTTGAGCGGCGCGTCGCGATACAGCAACGGCATCCCGGAGTCCTCGACGAAGCCATTCCCGCCGAGACACTCGAGCGCCTCGGCGGCGTGGCCGGGCGCGCGCTTGCACACCCAGTACTTCATCACCGCGGTCGCGAAGCGGCGAAACCCAGCCTCCGAGGGCGAGTCGTAGCTGCGCGCCACCCGCAGCGCGGCCGCGGTCGCGGCCTCCGATTCGAGCGCGAGGTCGGCCAGCACGTTGAGCATCACCGGCTGCTCGACCAGCCGCGCCCCGAACGCGACGCGGCTGCGGGCGTGGTGGATCGCCTCCAGCGTGCCCCGCCGCAGCGTCGCGGTCGAGCCGAGCAGGCAGTCCAGGCGGGTGTGGTTGACCATCCTGATGATCGCCGGCACGCCCCTCCCCTCCTCTCCCACCAGGCGGCCGGGGACTCCCCGGAACTCGACCTCCGAGGACGGAAGCGAGCGCGTGCCGAGCTTGTCCTTGAGACGCTGGAACTCCATGCCCGGGCCGCGCTCGACGAAGAAGCACGAGAGGCCGCCGGGTGCCTGGGCGAGCACCAGGAAGACATCGCAGGGCGGATACGAGCAGAACCATTTGTGGCCGTGAAGCTCGTAGCGGCCGTCGCCCGCCGGCTCGGCCCGCGAGATGTTGGCGCGGACATCCGAGCCGCCCTGGCGCTCGGTCATCGCCATGCCGGCCAGCGCGCCGGTCTCGTAGTCCGGCCGGGTCAGGCGCGGCTCCCAATCCGAGGCGATCTCCGGCGCGCCGTCGCGCAACGCCGGCACCGCGGCGTAGGTCATCGAGACCGGGCACATGACGCCGTCGTTGGCGTTGCTCCAGAGCATGAACAGCGCGGCGCGGACAACGTGGGCGCCGCGGCGCGGATCCCGCCACGGCAGCGAGTGGATCTCCCGCTCCACCGCTCCCCGCAGCAACCAGTGCCAAGAGGGATCGAGCTCCACCTCGTCGACCCGTCGGCCGAATCGGTCGTGGGTGCGGAGGATCGGCAGGTTGCGCTCGGCCCGCCGTCCGTGCTCGAGCGCCTCGGCGCCGCCGGCCACCGCCCCGGCCTCGCGCGCACGATCCACGCCCCAGCCTCCGCCTTCCCGGGCCAGCGCCTCGCTCATGGCGAGGTCGACGTCGAACAGGTTGACCGGTTGCAGCGGCTCCGGCTGATTCAGCACCTCCCGGGCCGGGTCGCCCACCTGCGTGGTGCTCACGGCGCTCTCCCCTCCACGGCGTTACGCCACCTCGGCCAGCGACCGCTCCGCCAGCCGGTCGGTGGCGTCCTCGGTGCCGCCGAGCAGTCGCCGGGACAGCTGCGCCCGCCGGAAGAACAGCGGCGCGTCGTGCTCCCAGGTGGCGCCGATGCCGCCGTGCACGTTGATCATCGAGCGGGCCGCGAAGTCGAGCGCGTGCCCCGCCACGGCGCGGGCGGCACTCGCCGCCAGCGGAAACTCGGCCCGTCGATCTGAACCGGCCCAGCCGGCGTAGTACTGCAGACCGCGCGCGTTCTCGAGCTGCCGGAGCACCTCGGTGAGCTCGTGCTTGATCGCCTGGTAGGACCCGATCGCCCGGCCGAAGGTGAACCGTTGTTTGACGTATGCGACGCTGAGCTCGAGGCACGTCTCGGCGGCCCCGAGCGACTCGGCGGCGATCAGCGCGTGCGCCAGATACCAGGCGTCAGCGAGCACGCCGGGCGGGACGGCCAGCCGGCGGCCGCGGGCCGAGGCCAGGCTGACGTGGCCGAGCGAACGGGTGGCGTCGTAGCGCATCACCGCCTCGATCGACACGCCCGGAGCGTCGGCGGCCAGCGCGGCGGCGACGGGACGGCCGTCCTGCGACTCGCCGACCACCACGAGCAGCCCCGCGCCGGGCGCGTCGGGCACGAAACACGCCGACCCTTCGAGCTCGACCTCGTCTCCGTCGACGCTCGCCCGCGGGGCCTCGGCGCGACGCGTCCCCGCCCGCGGCTCGACGGTCCAGCCCGGGTCGAGGTCACCGGGCGGCCGCGCCGGCACGTAGGCCGGCCGCAGCTCGCCGGCGGCCACCGCGGCCAGGGCGCCGCCGTCGCCGGCGGCGTCGAGCACGGCGCTGGCGGGCCATAGCCCGAGCAGGGGAACCGAGGCGAGCACACGGCCACACTCCTCGGCGACGAGCAGGGACTCGAAGACCCCGAGGCCGGCGCCGCCGTGCGCCTCGCCGATCAGCAGCCCCGGCCACCCGGCGTCGACCGCCACCGGCCACAGGTCGGGCAGCGCCGCAGGTCCGTCCTCGAGCGCCCCGCGCGCGGCCTCGATCGTCTTGAAGCGCGAGAGCGTTCCCTGAGCCGCCTCGCGCAGGAACCGTTGCTCGTCGGATAGGGCGAAGTTCATGAAACCGACGCCTCCTTCTCCCGCGCGCGGAGCTCGCTGAACGGAATTCCCTTGTCGAGCCGCGGCTCGGGCGGCAGGCCGAGCACCCGCTCGCCGATCGTGTTGCGCAGGATCTGCTCGGTCCCGCCGGCTGACTTCAGGCCGGGCAGGAACGAGGTCAGATAGCTCCACCGATTGCTCTCCGCCAGCGCGTCCGGGCCGATCACGTCCGTGGCCAGGTCGGCCGCGGCGATCGCCGCGTTGACCATCGTCACCTTCGCGAGACCGGCCTCCGGGCCCGGGATCTGTCCGCGGGAGAGCGCCGTGAGCGCGCGGTAGCCGTTGAAGCGCACGGCGAGCAACTCGCCGACGATCTCGCCGAGCCGCCGGCGGACGACCAGGTCGCCGCGGGCGTCCGGATCGGCGCCGATCGCGGCCGAGAGCCGGCTCGGCGAGCCGTAGGTCTCCGAGCCGAAGCCGATCGTCAGCCGCTCGAACATCAGCACCGTCAGCGCGGTCCCCCAGCCATTGCCGACGCCGCCCACGACGGTGTCGGCGTCGAGCCGGACATCGTCGAAGAAGACCTCGTTGAACTCGGCCTCACCCGAGATCTGGCGCAACCCCCGTACGACCACGCCGCGCGCGTCCATCGGCACGACGAACATCGTCAGGCCCTTGTGCTTGGGCACGTCCGGATCGGTCCGCGCCAGCAGCAGACCGTAGGCGGCGAACTGGGCGTTGGTCGTCCACACCTTTTGACCGCTGAGCAGCCACGACCCGTCCTCCTGGGGGCGGGCGCGGGTTTGCACGGCGGCCAGGTCTGAGCCGGCGGCCGGCTCGGAGAACAGCTGGCACCAGACCTCATCGCCGTGCAGCATCGGCCCGAGATACCTAGCCTTCTGCTCCTCGCTGCCGTGGGCGATCAGGCACGGCCCGAGCATGCCGATCCCGATCACGTCGAGGATCCCGGGGACGTCGGCGCGGGAGATCTCCTGGTTCAGCGTGACCTGCTCGATCGGCCCGAGGCCCTGGCCGCCGTACTCGCGCGGCCACGTCACGCCGGCCAGGCCGGCCTCGGCGAGGCGGCGCTGCCACGCTCGCCGCGCGTCGACGTAGCGCGGATCCTCATAGGAGCCGGATTTCGAAGGGGCCGACTGGCGATTGGCCTCTAGCCACTCCCGCACCTTCTGGCGGTAGGCGGCCTGCTCGGGGGTGTCGTTCAGGTCCACGTGCGCTCCGGATCGGTTGTGAATCGGAATTCACCCGCGATCCTATCGCGACGTCCGGCCGCACGCGCGAGGACGCCATCGCCCGCCGCTTTGCGGCTGTCGGCGTGCGGGCATCACGGCGAACCCTAAGGCTGGAGCCCCCGCGTCGAGTATCCGGCGGCTTGAAGCCGCTCGGCGAGGGCGTCGGCATGTTCGTCGCCACGGACCTCGAGCAGCAGCTCGACGCCGGTCTGCGCGAGCGGCAGGTCCGGGTCGTCGCGCACGTGGACGAGCTCGATCACGTTCGCGCCGGCCGCCGCGACGGTATCCAGCAGGCCCGCGAGGCCGCCGGGGCGATCGGGCACGCGGGCGTGCAGCCGCAGGCGCCGGCCGACGCGGGTCTCGCGGCGCGTGATCAGCCGGGCCAGGACGTTGGCGTCGACGTTTCCGCCCGAGACGATCGCGACCGTCACGCCTCGGGGCGCGGGCGTGACCGCGCCGGTGAGCAGGGCCGCGGTGGTGGCCGCGCCGGCGCCCTCGGCGAGCAGCTTGCCGCGCTCGAGCAGCACGATCATGGCCTCCGCGATGCCGTCGTCGTCAACGGTGACGAGATCGTCGACCCAGCGCTCGATCAGGCCGAGCGTGAGCTGGCCTGGGCGCTTGATCGCGATGCCGTCGGCGATCGTCGCGACCGCGGGCGCGGGGATCGGGCGATGCTCACGCAAGGAAGCGAGAAACGGAGCGCAGGCGGCGGCCTGTACTCCGGTGATCCGGACCTCCGGGCGCGCCAGCTTGATGGCCATCGCGACGCCCGCGGCCAGTCCTCCGCCGCCGATCGGCACGATCACATGGGCGAGGTCGGGGACGTCGCCGAGCAGCTCGACGCCCACGCCGGCCTGGCCGCGGACGATGTGCTCGTCGTCGAAGGGGTGCACGAACACCCACCCGTGCGCCTCGGCGTCCGCGCGGGCGCGCTCGACGCAGTCGTCGACCGACTCCCCGCCTTGCTCGACGCGCGCACCGTAGGCGCGAACGGCGGCGATCTTGGAAATCGCGGCGCCGGCCGGCATATGGACGGTGCAGCGAATACCGCGGGCGCGGGCCGCGTAGGCGAGCGCCTGGGCGTGGTTGCCGGCGCTGCCGGCCACCACGCCATGCGTGCGCTCGGCGAGCGTGGCGAGCTTGGAGAGTGCGCCGCGCAGCTTGAACGAGCCGGTGCGCTGGAGGTTCTCGGCCTTGAGCACGATGTGTCCCCCGCAGCGCTCGCTGACGCTGTTGAGGCTGAACACCGGCGTATGCCGGACGATCGCGCCGGCGGCCGCGTGGATGCGCCGGAGCTCCTCGAGCGACGTTCGGGCCTGCGCGGTGGGCGACATTCAGCTCACCGCGACCAGGGCGGTCTTCGGCACCACCGCCGCCGCGGCCGTCGCGGACACAGGAAGCTCTCGATTCCCGTTGCCGGAAGCCCGGCAGTGCCGCTCAGTCAAACGCCACTGCACTGCGGTCGACGGACAGGGTCCGCGGGCATCCGTTGTTCTCGTCTATGAGGAAGCCGGGAGCACGGCGGGAGTCGCGAGCTCCCCGACCGCGCTGGTTCTGGTGAGCGAGACGCCCGTCGTCTCGGGCGCCCAGATGTAGGTCACGAACAGGCCTATCGCGCATAGCGCCGCTCCGATCAGCACGCTCGCGCCGATACCGATGTGGGTGATGCCGAGTGGGAGCAGGAAGGTGCCGCCGGCGGCGCCGATGCGGCTGAACGCGGCGGCAAGCCCAATCCCGCTGGCGCGCAACTCCGAGGGAAACAGCTCGCTGGGGTACACGCCGCACAAATCGCCCGAGATCGCGTTGAAGAACGAGAAGAAGGCGAAGCAGATGACGATGATCATCCCCGGGGCGCCCGTCCAGCCGCCGATCACCGCGAGCGTGATCGTCATCACCCAGAAGGACACGATCAGCAACGGGCGCCGTCCGGTCCGTTCGATGACCAGCGTCCCTGCGAGCGCTCCCAGCGCGGCGACGCCGTTGGCGGCAATCGTGCTGACGCGCTCGTTTGAGATGTTCAGCGTGGAGAACACCAGCGGCGCGAAGGTGAAGATCGCGAAATACGGTGCGACCAGGCAGAACCAGAAGATGCAGGCAAACGCGGTCCGCGAGCGCATCCCCGGCGCGAACAGGTCGGCCAGCCTCCCGGGCTTGACGCTTTCGCCCGCGAGCTGTTCGCTGGTGAAGTAGGCCTCGCCGCCGAGGTACTGGTTGACGATCCGGCGCGCCTCCTCGATCCGGTCGCGGCTCATCAGCCAGCGGGGGGACTCCGGCAGGCCGTAGCGCAGGATCAGCGTGAAGATCGCGGGAACCGCGCTGGTGGCCAGGATCCAGCGCCAGGACACATTGGCGCTGGTAAGCACGTAGGCGAGTACCACCGCCGCCAAGAAGCCCACATACCACATCGTCTGGAGCCAGGACAGGCGCCCGCCGCGCCCGTGCGACGGCGACAGCTCAGCCAGCATCGCTGACCCGATCGCATACTCGGCACCGATCGCCATCCCCAACAGCAGCCGGACAATCAGAAGCTGCCACCCGGTGGCGACAAACAGCTGCGCGACACCGAGGATCACGAACGACACGATGTCGACCGTGAACAGCTTGCGGCGGCCAAAGCGGTCGGTTAGATAACCGACGACCGGACTGCCGAAGAAGATCCCGATCAATGTCGAGGCGCCGATGAGCCCGACCATCGCGGCCGAGAGACCGAGCTCGTGGGTGATCTGCGGTAGCACCACGCTGATGATCCCGAGGTCATATCCGTCCAGCCCCTCACCGAGCGCCGTCGCCGCAGTCACGCGCCGCAGAAAGCCCTTGTTGGACTTGACCGTCGGCGGCACGTGTATGAACACGCCCGGTGCGCTGCCTTCAGGCGTATCGGAGCTGCTCGGCTTATCCGTCCCGTTGGTCATTGGCGAACCACCCCGGCTGTGATATACGTCTGGCATACTTTGCAGATTCGCCACCACAAGTCAAGATCAGCCATCGACGATCACCCTGGCTTTGCATCGATGACGCCGGCGAGTCTGGCTTCGCCGCCGGCGCCGGCAAAAGCGCGGTCCCCCGTCCGCCCACAGGGGTCGAGTCGGCATCGCGGTGGCCGCGGCGCGGCGCACTCGGCGGCCGGCGCGGGTCCCCGATCCCGTCTCCCGGCGCTCATCGCCCTCGCGCTCCTGATCCCCGTAGTGCTGGCCGGGTGTGGTGGCAAAAGCTTCGCGCCGAGCACGACGCTGGCCAGCTTTCCCAGCGGCGAGCCGGGCCACGGCAAGCCCGCGGTGACGCTTGGCACCAAGAACTTCACCGAGGAATTCATCCTCGGCCAGCTCTACGCCCAGGCGCTCGAGGCGAAGGGGTACACCGTCCACCTCGTCGAGAACATCGGGCCGACCGAAACGGTCGACCCCGAGCTCATCTCCGGCCAGATCGACCTCTACCCCGAGTACACCGGCGTCATCCTCTCCACACTGGCCAACATCAACGCGGGCGCCCCCGGGGGCGGCGGGGCGGCGAGCGCCACGTCGCCGCC
Source organism: Solirubrobacterales bacterium (assembly GCA_019240655.1). Lineage (GTDB taxonomy): Bacteria > Actinomycetota > Thermoleophilia > Solirubrobacterales > Solirubrobacteraceae > Palsa-465. The sequence goes on along the minus strand of JAFAXX010000171.1, from coordinate 1,203 downwards.
CAAGTCGGCCGCGCAGGCCTATGAGGAAGCGGCTCGCTTCGAGGACCATCGGGGCTTCACGCTGCTTCAGCCCACGCCGTTCCAAGACGCCGACCGGGTCGCGACGCTGCCGGCGTACGCCGAGGCGCACGGACTGCACACGATGAGCGACCTCGCCAAGCTCAGGCCGTTTACCTACGGCGGGCCGCCCGAGAACCAGACCCGCTATGAAGGCGTCGTCGGCATGCGCCAAGCCTACGGGCTGACCAACGCGACCTTCGTCCCGTTCCCGATCGGCGACCAATACCAGGCACTGAACCAGCACCGCGTCGACACGATCGCGATCTTCACCACCGACGGCCAGCTGCTGGCACGCCGCTACGCCATCCTCAGCGACCCGAAGAACATCTTCGGCTACCAGAACGTCGCGCCGGTCGTCTCAAAGGACGTGCTCAGCCGCGAAGGTCCCGCTTTCGCCCAGACGCTCAACGCGGTCAGCAGCCGCCTCACCACCTCAACGATGCAGCACATGAACGCCGAGGTGGTGTTAGACCACCGCAGCCCCGCCACGGTCGCCAGCCAGTTCCTCACCTCTGAGCTTCTCAAATGAGCCGCGACGCGGAGCACCGAGCCGCGCATCGAGCGGGTGTTGGGCATTCACCTGCGCGAGCTCCGACGCGGCGGCGTCTCGCCCACGCGGGCGCCACGCGATCGACGGATTCCGAGGCTGCGCTACGTCGGCTCGCCGATCGGAGGTCGCCGCCCTCAATCGAGCCGCCGGCGCCGGCCGCGGCTGCGGTCGAGCCTCGGCCGGCCCGGACGCGGGCGCGTCACGCGCGCGGCGCCGCGCGCGGCGCCCTCCCGCCCAGCGCGGGCCCGAGCCGCCGCCTCCTCCCGGGCGCGGTCGCGATCCTCGCTCAGCCCGACCTCTAGGAAGATCAGGCTGGTCGCGGTCACGAAGCCGAGCCCGATCAGAGCCAGCGCGAGGATCTGGCCGAGGCCCCCGCCGATCACCGCGGCGCCGACCGCCCCGGCGAGCACCAGCAGCGCCGCGCTCCCATAGCCGCGGATCCTGGCCCTCCGCGTCACGGCTTCCGATTACCCGCCGCCGTACGGGTCATACGTGCCGAACGACCACAGGTTGCCCTCGGGATCGCGAACGCTGAACTCCCGCGAGCCGTAGTCGGTGTCGGTCAACTCGCGCACGACCTCGGCGCCGGCCCG
>JAFAXX010000103.1 GCA_019240655.1 Solirubrobacterales bacterium | reverse complement strand
GAATCCCGGGCGAGTCAATTCACCGCTCTGCACCGCGCCGCCGGGCCGGTCCGAGCGCTCGAGCACGAGCGCGCGCCACCCCGCCCGCGCCAAGTAGAGGGCGCAGACCAGCGCGTTGTGCCCGGCGCCGATCAGGATCGCGTCGTACTCGCCGGCCATCGCGCCGCAAGCTTGGCACATGTTTTCGTAGCGCTAAGCGAACGTCCCAGAGCCGGATGATGTTTGACATTTGATCTAACTCGGGGATACTGTCGCCCAATCCAACAGCGGGCCGTGAGGCCCGCGGGACCAACCACGCCGGGGCGTGTGACCCCGGGGCGAAGCCGGGGCGTGACCCGGGGCGAAGCCGGGGCGTAAAACGAGGGCACGAGGAGGATCATGAGGTTCAGCATCTACTCCGAGATGCAGCACTGGCCCGGCAAGTCGGCGGAGCGCCTGTACGCCGAAGTCGCCGAGCAGATCATCCACGCCGACCGGCTCGGCTACTCGAGCTACGCGATCATCGAGCACCTGTTCTTCCCGAGGTTCTCGATCTCGCCCGACCCGCTGTCGTTCTTCGCCCAGCTGGCGCCGAAGACCAGGCAGATCAACTTCCGGACGATGCTCCACGTCCTGCCCTACCACAACCCGACGATGCTGGCCTCGCGCGTCGCGGAGGCCGAGATCCTGCTCGACGGCCGCTACGAGTTCGGCGTCGGCCGCGGGCACGGCTGGATCCCGCCGAAGGCGGGCGTGCGGTTCGAGGACGTCAAAGAGCTCTACGAGGAGTCGATGGAGCTGTTCTTCAAAGCGCTCGAGAACGAGCGCTTCTCGCACGAGGGCAGGTTCTACAGCGTGAGCGACTCGCACATCGTGCCGCCACCCCCCACGCGAAAGCTGCGCGTGTTCGTGGGAGGGACGAGCGACTCCACCTATGAACTGGCCGGGCGCAAGGGTTATTCGGTCGCGGTGCCGCCGCTGCTGCCCTACAAGGCGCTCGAGGCCCAGCTCGACATCTACCGCGAGACCTGTGCCGCGCACGGCAACGAGCCGGACATCGTCTGGATCCACGCCTGCTACATGGACGAGGACCGAGACGTGGCCAAGCGCGACGCCGAGCGGGGGATGCGCGGCTTCCTCGAAGGCAACGCATCGCCGCTGGCCGAGCGGGCCTCCGACGCCGAGCTGCAGGCGGCCGGCTACGGGTTCTACGCCTCGGGGATCATGGAGCAGCTGGCCGCGACGCCTTACGACGAGATGATCGCCGGCGACATCGTTTGGGTCGGCACGCCGGCCGACGTGATCGAGCGGATCGAGCAGACGCGGGAGGTATGCGCGGGGCTGACCGAGGTCGCGATCACAGTGAACCCCGGCGGCATCGAGCACTGGAAGGCGATCAAGACGCAGGAGATGTTCGCCGACCTGGTGATGCCCCACTTCCAGGCCGCGCCGGCGCGGGCGGCCGAGACCGTCGGCGCGGCGGCCCAGTGAGGGCGTCGTCACAAGATAAGGAGAGGTGTGCCATGAGAGGGACCAAAGCGTCGGCGGCGTGGCTGGGCGCCGTGCTGACCGCCGTCGTGCTCGCCGCGTGTGGGTCGAGCAGCAGCAAAACCACCAGCGCCAGCGGCGGCGCCGGCACCACCAGCGGCGGCGGCTCGTCCGGCCAATCGGCGAGCAAGAAGCCGATCGTCATCGGAGCGGCCATCGACCAGAGCTCGACGATGAAGCCCTTCGACAGCCCGGCGGCCGCGGCGGCTCAGCTCGAGGTCAACAAGATCAACGCCCAGGGCGGAGTCGACGGCCGCAAGCTCGAGTTCATCGTCGAGAACGACCAGCTGAACCCGAGCCGCACACGGGCCGACGCGCTCGATGTCGTCGGCAAGGGCGCGAACGTCCTATGGGTGACCTGCGACGTCGACTTCGCCACACCGTCGACTGAGGTCGGGTTGAGCAAGAGCCTGCTCACGGTCGCTCCCTGCATCGGGACCGACCAGATGGGCCCCAAGCGCTTCGGCTCGCAGGGCAAGCTCGCGTTTAGCTATGGCAACGTCGCCCAGGACGAAGGCGCCGCGCTCGCCCAGCTGGCGATCAAGCAAGGCTGGAAGACGGCCGACGTGGTCACCGACAAGTCGATCGTCTACGAGGTCAACGACTGCCAGGCGTTCACCAAGCGCTTCACGGAGCTCGGCGGCAAGGTGGTGGCGCAGGACCAGTTCACGCAGGGCGATCACACCGTCGGCTCGGTGGCGTCCAAGGTGAACGGCCAGAAGGCCGCGGTCGTCACGCTCTGCACCTACCCGACGCCGGCCGGCGACCTGCCGGCGTTCGTCTCGGACCTGCGCAGCCTCGGAAACCAGACGCCGATCCTCGGCCCGTGGTCGATCGACGGCACCTTCTGGCTGCCCAAGGATCCGAAGGTCTCCAACAACATCTGGTACGTGACCTACGCGTCGGTCTTCGGAGACGACCCCGACCCCGCCGTCAAGGCGCTCGAGCAGCAGCTGACCTCGTCCGGCAACCCGCCGGCGACCGGCGGCTTCGTGACCGGGGCGGCGGCGATCGACGGGATCGTGGCCGCGATCAAGCAATCCGGCGGCTCGACCGACGGCAGCAAGCTCGCGGCGGCCATGGAGAGCTTCCACAACCTGCCCACGGTCTCGGGCGCCGTGAGCTTCTCCCCCTCGCTGCATTCGGTGTACGGCCGGCAGTACCGGGTGATGCATGTGGTCAACGGAAAGCCGAAGTACATCGAGGAGATGAAGGCGACGACGCCGGCCAGCATCGGTTGACCGACCGAGGTGGGCACGAGCGGCGCTTCGCGTGACGGCGGGTCGTCCGGAGCCAGGCTTCGGGCGACCGACGTCGCCCGCGCATTCAAGGGCGTGCAGGCGCTGGAGGGGCTGAACTTTGAGCTCGGCCGCCACGAAGTGGTGGGGCTGATCGGTCCCAACGGCGCCGGCAAGACCACGCTGATCAATGTGATCACCGGCTTCGACCGGCCCACCGCGGGGGCGATCGAGCTCGACGGGGTGGACGTCACGGGCTGGCCGGCCTCGCGCCGGGCACGGGCCGGCCTCGCCCGCACGTTTCAGCAGGGGCGGGTGTTCGGCGAGCTTACGGTGCAAGAGAACGTCGAGCTCGGGGCGCTCGGGGTCGGCGCGGGCGCGCACCAGGCGCGCGCTCGGGCCGACGAGCTGCTCTCGATCATGCAGCTGGCCGACCACGCGAAGCTTCCCGCGAGCCTGCTTGCGCACGGCGAGCAGCGCAAGGTCGCGGTGGCGCGAGCGCTCGCCTCGAGGCCCCGCTACGTGCTGATGGATGAGCCGGCCGCGGGGCTGTTCGAGAGCGACATCAGCGCGTTCGCCGAGGTCATCCGCTCGGTGCGCGACGGTTACGACGCCGGCGTCCTGATCGTCGACCACAACATGGCGCTGATCATGGCGGTGAGCGACCGGATCGAGGTGCTCGACCAGGGCCGCTCGCTGGCCAGCGGAACGCCGGAGGAGATCAGGCGCAACATCGACGTCGCCGCCGCCTACCTCGGCGCCAGCGGCGTCACCGCGGAGCGGGAGCGTGGCTGAGCCCATGCTCGAGCTCGACCGCGTGGAGGCCCGCTACGGGGCGATCTCGGTGGTTCGCGGCGTCTCTCTGACCGTCGCCGGAGGAGAGATCGTCGGTCTGATCGGCCCCAACGGCGCCGGCAAGACGACCACGCTTTTGACCATCATGGGCGAGGTGCCTTGTGCCGGCGGTGTCGTGCGTCTGCGCGGCAAAGCGATCTCGGGCCTGCCCACGGAGGCAACGGTGAGGCGAGGGATCGCGCTGGTTCCCGAGGGCCGTCACATCTTCGCCAACCTCACGGTGGCGGAGAACCTGCGCCTCGGCCTGGCCGGGCGGCAATCGCGAGACGGCCTGGACGCGGACATGGACTGGATCCACGGCCTGTTTCCGGTCGTTGGGCAGTTCCGCGAGCGGCCGGCCGGAGCGCTCTCCGGAGGCCAGCAACAACAGCTCGCGATCGCACGCGCGATGATCGCCGCGCCCACTGTGCTGCTGCTCGACGAGCCGTCGCTCGGGCTGGCGCCGTCGGTGATCGACACCGTGCTCGGCGCGCTGTCGGACATCCGCGCGCGGGGAGTGGCGATCCTCCTGGTGGAGCAGCGGGCCCAGCTGATCGCCGGGTTCGCCGACCGCACACACGTGCTCAGCAACGGGCGGATCCGGATGTCTCTCACCCCCGACGAGGCGCAGGACACCGATCGGATGATCGCCGCGTATCTGGCCTGATGCAGACGATCCAGGCGATCATCGACGCGATCGCGGTCGGCGCGCTGTATGCGCTGGTGGCGGTCGGGCTGGCCCTCGTGTTCGGCGTCATGCGGCTGATCAACTTCGCCCAGGGGGAGCTGATCACCGCTGGGGCATACTCGCTCTACCTCACGCGCAATCTACCGCTGGTCGTGAGCATCGTCGTCTGCTTCGTGGTCTGCGTCGCACTGGCCGTGGCGATCGAGCGGGTCGCCTTCCGCCCGCTCCGCGGCGCCAGCCCGGCGACGACGCTCGTGGCCACCTTCGCCGTGGCATTCGCGCTCGAGGCGGTGTGGCTGATCGCCTTCACACCGCAGGGCAAGACCGCCGATCTGCTGTCGGCGCTCAACCGGACGGCAACCCACGGCAGCCTGCATCTGCGGTGGGTGACGATCACCGAGCTCGTGGCCGGGGTGGTGCTGCTGGGCGGGACGGTGCTGGTGCTGAACCGGACGACGATCGGCCTTCACATGCGCGCGGCGGCGAGCGACTTCCGCGCCGCTCGGCTGCTTGGCGTGCGGGCCGACCGCGTGATCCGCGCGGCCTTCGCGATGTCGGGGTTCCTCGCCGCGGTGGTCTCGCTGCTGTTGACCGTGCAGCAGCCGCTCGTCACTCCGACCTTTGGCCTCGACGTCACGATCCTCGCGCTGGTCGGCGCGGTGCTTGGCGGCATCGACCGCCTGGCCACGGCGACCGCGGGCGGGTTCCTGATCGGCTTCATCTCCTCGATTCTCGGTGACGAGCTGCCCGCCTCGCTGAGCAACTTCGCGCCGTCGTTCACCTTCCTCGTCGTGATTCTCGTGCTGCTGATCCGGCCGGCGGGCCTGCTCGCGCCGCTCGGCCAGTCGGGAGTCGACCGCGTATGAGCCGGCTCGCGCCGATCCGGCCGCTGCTCGCGCCCGTGCTTCTGATCGTGCTGGTGACGCTGGTCGGCAGCCTGACTTCGACCGCGACGCAGCAGAACTTCATCACCGCGCTGGTCTCGGTGACGATCGTCATCGGGCTCTACGTGTTCATGGGCAACTCGGGGGTGATCTCGTTCGGGCAGGTCAGCTTCGTGGCGATCGGCGCCTACGCCGCGGGAGAGCTGACGATTCCCACCGGACCCAAGCACTACGTGCTGCCGGGACTGTGGTCGTTCATCGCCGAGCACTCGGTCGGCAACCTTCCCTCGCTGGCGATCGCGGCCGGGCTCGGCGCGCTCTACGCGCTGGTCGTGGGCCTGCCGCTCATGCGCCTGTCCGGGCTGAGCGCCGGCATCGCCACGTTCGCGGTGCTCGAGATCACCTACAACCTGCTCACCTTCTGGCCCAAGATCGCGCCACAGAGCGGTCAGACGCTGTCGCTCGTGCCGACCACCACCGGCCTCACTCAGGCGGCAGCGGGCGCGATCGTCGCCGCCGTCGTGGCCTTCGCCTACCAGCGCAGCCGTCGCGGGCGCCTGCTGCGCGCCTCACGCGAGGACCAGTCCGCGGCCCTCGCCATCGGTGTCGACATCCACCGCGAGCGTTTGATCGCGTTCACGCTGTCCGGCGCGGTGTCCGGGCTGGCCGGTGGGCTGCTGGTCCATCAGATCGGCTCGATCACGCCGTCGCAGGTCTACCTCGAGCTGACCTTCCTCACGCTGGCGATGCTCGTGGTCGGCGGCACCGGGAGCCTGTGGGGCGCGACCGTCGGCGCCGTGCTGGTCAGCCTCCTCGACTCCTACCTGAACCAGGCCGAGAACGGCCTGCACCTGGGGCTGTTCAAGCTGACGCTGCCGTCGGGCGCCGCCGACCTGATCCTCGGCGTGCTGCTGACAGCGATGCTGGTACTGCGCCCGCGCGGCCTCACCGGGGGCCGCGAGTGGCAGCTGGGGCGGCCGCGTGTATCAAAGATCAGATCCGCGTCGGCCATGAGCTATCTTGGACGGGGCCGTGCGCGCCGCTGAACAACTCTCCGCGCTCCGTCCCACCGGCGGCCACCGCACGCTCGCCGAGCGTGCCTTCGCGACGCTGCACGAGGCAATCATCACCGGCGTGCTGCCGGCCGGAGAGCGGCTCCCGATCGAGGACCTGGCCGAGGTGCTCGAGATGAGCCCGATGCCGATCCGCGAGGCTCTGCGCCAGCTCGACTCGGTGGGGCTGGTCGAGAACGTGCCGCACCGGGGCGCGCGGGTCACCGAGCTGTCGATCGACGACCTGCGCGAGGTCTACGAGGCCCGGCTGGCCCTCGAGCCTCTGGCCGTGCGCCACGCGGCCGAAAACTTCACCGAGGCCGACGCCCAGCGCGCCGGCGAGCGCCTGGCCGAGCACGTGAGAGCCTTCAGGCAGCGCCGGCCGGCGCCGCTGTGGGCCACCCACACGGCGTTTCACTTCGCCCTCTACGACGCCGCGAATTCGCGCTGGATGTCACGGCTGATCCATCCCCTGTGGGAGTCGAGCGAGCGCTACCGCTTCGCCGTGCTGCCGGTGCGGATGAACCTGGACAAGCGCCAGCCCGAGCACGAACGGATCCTCCAGGCCTGCATCGACCACGATCCCGACGCCGCCGCGCGCGAGCTCCACAACCACCTGGCGCGCACGGCCAATCTGATCGCCACCCAGATGGGCGGCGGGGAGCTGTTCGAGCTGCTCGACGAGCCGGAGACCGTGGTGGCGTCGTAGGCGCGATCGCGGCGGCCGACCGAGGCCCGGAATGCCCGGCCCCATGGACGCTGCGCGCCCCACGTCCCTCGGCCCGCGCTGACCCTCCGGCGCGCAGCCCATCAGCATCAGCACCTCACCGCCACGAGCACTGCACTCACGACCTCACCGCGACGAGCACTGGACCCGCGACCTCACCGCCACGAGCCCTGCTGGACTCGCGACCTCACCGTCACGGGCACTGCCCCCGGGCGCACCGCACAGCTCCTTGACGATTGATCAAATATCTGCAATGTTCGCGAAGCGGAACCACGAGACCACGGGGGTGGAGAGAGATGCTCCTTGAATCGGTCGCCTACGCCCGTCCGGATACGGTTGCGGAGGCGCTCCAACTGCTGGCCGAGAACGAAGACGCGGCGCCGCTGGCCGGCGGCCAGAGCCTGATCAACGTGCTCAAGCACCGGGTCGCCTCGCTCGAGCTGCTCGTCGACATCAGCCGGCTCGAAGAGCTGCGCGGGATCGCGGCGGCGCCAGACGGGGGCCTCGAGATCGGTGCCTGCGTCACCTACGACGAGCTCGATCACTCGCCGGAGGTACGCTCCGCGCAGCCAATGCTGGCCGACGTGGCCGGCCACATCGAGGATCAGCAGATCCGCGACGCCGGCACGATTGGCGGCAACTGCTGCCTCAGCGACCCGACCAACAACCTGCCGCCGCTGCTCGTCGCGCTCGGCGCCACGATGGTGATCGCGTCCTCCGGCGGGCCGCGGGAGGTGGCGGCGAGCGATTTCTTCCACGGCTACTTCGCGACCGCGGTGGGCGAGGGCGAACTGCTCACGAGCGTGCGGGTCCCGCCGCTGGCCGCCGGCGCAAGCGCCGGGTACAGCACGGTCGCGGTCGGGGCGGACTCGAAGGCGATCGCGCGCGCCGCCGCCCTCGTCCGCGCCAACGGGACGATCGAGGAGGCCCGGGTCGTCCTCGCGTGCGTATCGCCGATCCCCGCCCGCCACGCGGGGATGGAGGAGGCGCTGCGCGGCCGCGCCGCCGAGCCGGCCGCCGTCGCCGCGGCGGCGGAGCGGATCGGCGCGGACCTCGAGCCGCTGGGCGACGCCCACGGGAGCGCCGAGTACCGGCGCGCGATGGCGCGGGTGGTGGCGCGGCGAGCGGTGTGTCAAGCGATCGGCAACGGAGGTCCGCAGCATGGTTGAGGCAGGCAACGTGCAGGCGATCGAGTTCACCGTCAACGGCGAGCGGCGCGAGGCCACGGTTGCCTCACGTCAGCTGCTGGTGCACTTCCTGCGCGATTCGCTGGGCATGAAGGGAACCCACATCGGCTGTGACACCGGCAGCTGCGGCGCCTGCTCGGTGATCGTCGACGGCCGCCTGGTCAAGAGCTGCATGATGCTGGCGCCGCAGGCCGACGGCTGCGAGATCGAGACGATCGAGGGCATCGCGAAGGACGGCGAGCTGACCGCGGTCCAGCGGGCGTTCCACGAGGAGCACGGGCTGCAGTGCGGCTACTGCACGCCGGGACTGGTAATGGCGGCCACGTTCCTGCTGCGGCGAAACCCGCAGCCCAGCGAAGACGAGATCCGCCGCGCAGTGCGCGGCAACATCTGCCGCTGCACCGGCTACGTGAACATCATCCGCTCGATCGAGCGTGCGGCGCGCAACGGAGCCGAGGAGGCAGCATGAGCACGACCCCCGCAGATACCGCCGTCGAGATCGGCCGCTCGATCGGCGTGAGCGTGCCACGGCGCGAGGACCGCCGGCTGCTGCAGGGTCAGGGAGAGTTCGCCGACGACGTGTGGATGCACCGCCAGGGGTACGCGCACTTCGTCCGCTCGCCCCACGCCCACGCCCGCATCGTCTCGGTCGACACGCGGCGCGCGCTGGCGCTCGACGGCGTCTACGCGGCGCTGACCGGGGAAGAGGTCAAGGAGCTGTGCGAGTCGCCGTTCTTCCAGATCGCGCCCGAGCCGGCGGCGAAGATCGCGGAGTATCCGCTTGCCGTCGACAAGGTCCGCTACCACGGTGACGCGGTCGCGGTGGTGTTGGCGGAGACGCGCGAGCTGGCGCGCGACGCCGCCGGCCTGGTCGACGTCGAGTACGAGCTGCTCCCGGTCGTGGTCGACGGAGTCGCCGCCGCCGAGGCCGACGCGCCGCTGCTGCACGAGCAGGTCGGCACAAACGTGGCGTGGCACGGGGTGTTCGACTGGGGCGACGTCGACTGGGCGCTCGAGAACGCCGACCACGTGGTCGAGATCGACCATCTGCACTTCCACCGCTTCTCCTCGACGCCGCTCGAGTGCAACGCCGCCGTAGTGCACTGGGACCCGGGCACCGACACGGTGCAGGTGAAGTCCAACAACCAGATGCCGATGTTCGCGTCGATGGTGATCGGGCCGACGCTAGGGGTGGCCAGCAACCGCCTGCTGTTCGCCTCCCAGGACATCGGCGGCGCGTTCGGCAACAAGATCGGCAGCTACCCCCAGATCGCGGCCCTGGCCCTGCTCTCCCGCAAGGCCGGGCGGCCGGCCAAGTGGACCGAGTACCGCACCGAGCACATGCTCTCCTGTGGACACGGCAACGAGCGCACGTTCCTCGACACCAGGGTCGCGGTGATGAAGGACGGCACGATCCTCGGCTTCAAGACCCGCGCCTTCGACGACGCCGGCGCCTATCTGCACTACGAGCCACTCGGCGCGGTGATCTGGTCGCAGGTGAGCTGCGGCTGCTACCGCCTGAAGCACCTGCACGTCGACTACACCGAGACGCTCACCAACAAGTGCCCGACGATTCCCAATCGCGGCTACTCCCGCCTGCAGCACCTGTGGCTGATCGAGCGGATCATCGACATCGTCGCCCACGAGCTCGGCTTCGACCCGGTGGAGCTGCGCAAGCGCAACTACGTGCAACCCGACGACTACCCCTACGAGACGCCGAATGGCTGCGTGTACGACTCGGGCGACCTGCCGCGGTCGCTCGACATCGCGCTCGAGCTGATCGATCACGATAAGTGGCGGGCGCGCCAGCGCGAGCTCGGGCGCGGCTCGGGCAAGCGGATCGGGATCGGGATCGGCTCGACGCTCGACTCGGGCACCAACAACTTCGGCCAGGCCCGGATCATCAACCCCGAGCTGCCGTTCTCCGGCAACGGCGAGGCGGCCTACGTGAAGCTCGACCTGTACGGCGAGGTCAACGTCAACCTCGGGACGACGCCGCAGGGCCAGTCGCACGAGACGACGGCCGCCCAGGTGGTCGGCGACGTGCTCGGGATGGGTCCCGAGCAGGTGCACGTGACCGCCGGGTTCAACCAGCAGCAGAACACCTACGTGGCGTTCTCTGGCACCTATGCGAGCCAGTTCGCGGTGACCGGGCTGGGGGCGGCCAAGGGCGCGGCGGAGAAGCTACGGGCCGAGATCATCGAGGTGGCGGCGTTCGCGCTCGAGGCCGATGCCGAGGACATCGAGCTGGCCGACGGCATGTGCTCGGTGCGCGGCGACCAGGAGCGGGCGATCCCGTTCATCGGCGTGGCGAACCTGATCTACGCCAACAACGCCGCCCTGCCGACCGAGCTGCGCGAGCGCATCAGCCTGAACTGCCGGCACGTGTACGTGCCCCCGTTCGAGGTGCCCGATCCGGACAAGAAGCGCGGCAACCTGACGCTGACCTACGCCTCGCAGATCCACGCCTGCGTGGTGGAGATCGACGAGGACACCGGCCACGTCGAGATCCTCGAATACGCCGCGGTCGACGACTGTGGCAAGCGGATAAACCCGCGCATCGTCGAGGGCCAGGTTCACGGCGCGACCGCACTCGGCATCGGGGCCGCTCTGTACGAGAGCTTCGAATACGACGGGGACGGCCAGCTGCAGCAGGCCTCGTTCTACGACTACCACGCGATCACCGCGCTCGATGCCCCGGACATCAAGACCGCCGACATCGAGTCCCCGAGCCCGTTCACGCCGAACGGCGCCAAGGGCATGGGCGAGGGCGGCGGGGCGCCGCTGCACGCCATCTGCAGCGCGATCCAGGACGCGCTGGGTGACCAGGACGCGATCGTCTCCGACAGCCACAACCCGTGGGAGCGGGTGTGGTGGCTGGTCCACAGCGGCGAGCGCGGCGAGCCGCGCGGAGTCCGGGTGTCGGCGCAGGCCGCGGCCTCGGCGGAAGGCGAGTCATGATCATCGAGAACGAGTTCCGGGTCGGGGCCGAGGTGGAGACCGTCTGGCGCGAGCTGCTCGACATGGAGGGCGTGGCCAGCTGCCTGCCGGGAGCGACGATCCAGGCCACCGACACCGAGAACGTCTACGACGGCTCGATGCGACTGAAGGTCGGACCGATGCGCGTCGAGTACCGCGGCACGGCGACGCTCTCGGAGGTCGACGAGGCAACGCATACCGCGGTCATCGTGTTGAGCGCGCGCGAGGCGAAGGGACAGGGGTCGGCGATGGCGACGATCCGCAACCAGCTCGAGTCCTTGGACGGCGGCACGCGCGTGAGCGCGCTGACCGAGCTGCAGATCACCGGTCCACAGGCCCAGTTCGGGCGGGGGGTGATCGAGGACGTCGGCAAGCGCGTGCTGGGGGAGTTCTCGCGGTGCCTCGAGCAGCGGATCGCCAAGCCGCCCGATGGTGGGGCGGGGATGGCCGGGGTCGCGGGGGTTGGCGGAGGGCAGGCCGGCGGAGCGGACGGCGCGCAGGTTGGGGTTGGCGGGGTCGCCGGTGGCTCAGGGGCGGAGGCGGGCGCGCTCGCCGGCGCGGGCGGCGTGGGCGGCGGCGTGGGAGCGGGGGGGCCGCCGCGTGCCGCAGCGCCGGTGGCGGACGAGCTGGACGTCGGGGCGCTGGTCGCGGGGATGCCGGCGGTCAGGTATGCCGGCGCGGCGCTACTCGGTGTGATCGTCGGGTGGCTGGTGGGCCGGCGCCGGCGCTAGGCGCGGCCGGCGATCGGCGGCGATCGCTGCGGACCTGGGGGCTGGCGGGATCTGGGCGGGCGTGGGAGGCGCTACCAGCCCGGGCCCTTGCGGTAACGGTCCTCGTCGGCGAGCTCGTCCGGGTCCTCGGCGCCGCGGCCACCGACCTGCTCCTCGTGCGAGGGGTGATCGCTCGTGTCCGGCGGGGGCTCAGGCACCTCCCTGGGCTCCTCTGTGAACTCTGAAGGGTCGATTTCCATACCGGCTGGGCTACCCCGATTGCGCGCTCGGTAGACGGCCGTCGTGGTCTCGGACGTGGCGCGGGTCGTAGAACTCGAGCGGGGCGTCGCTGAGCGGCGCCGCACCGTCGGCGCGCACGTGCCAGGTGTCCTGGAAATACAGGCAGGTCCGCTCGTCGGCGGAGATCACGTGTGGGTGCATCGAGCAGACCATGTCCTCGCGGAGCGGTACGTCGAAGGCCTCGCCGATACGCGGATGCTCGATCATCGTCATCCCTATCGAGTGTCCGGTCACGTGCCCGAGCTTCCAGCCGCGCTCGAGGAACGGCCGTGAGACGGCCCGGTGGACCTCGCGGGCGGTGGCGCCCGCGTGCATCGCGCCGCGGCAGATCTCGTGGTACTCGCGGTAGGCCTGCATCATCTGCTCTGACTCCGTCGAGGGCTCGCCGGCGCACATCGGGCGCGAGAACTCGACCCAGTGACCCCCCGGGCCGGCGACCTCGAGCCCGTAGATCAGCATGTCGTCCTCGCGCACGCGCCGCTTTTCGTCGGGCAGGCGCATCTCCGGCCAAGCCGCTCCCTCGGGGCCGGTGAGCACCATGTCCATGGTCAGCCGCCGAGTCCCGCGGCCGACGAACTCCCGCTCGGCGACCGCCATCAACTCGGCCTCGGTCATTCCCGGCTCCCACGCCGCCATCACGGCGAAGACGCCCGCCTCGTTGATCCGCATCGACTCCCGCACGGACTCGAGCTCGAACTCGGACTTGACGGCGCGCGCGAGGTCGAACTCGGCATCCCAGCGGACCACCCGCTCCTCGGGCAGCTCGACGAAGTCGCGCACCGGCATCACGAGGTCAAGGCCGTACACGCCGAGCCGCTTCCAGCCGCGGTCCTTCAGTCGTTGGGCGATCCACTTCCCGGGCGTCTCGGCGAAGACCCGGTCCTCGACCCATCCCTCGGCGTGATCCCCGACCCAACGCCCCTCGCCCGGGAAGATGTTGGTCGGGGGCTCGTGCACCGGCAGCAGGACGTAGGCGTAACGGTGGAGGAGGCGAAAGCCCGACAGGTAGAACATCGCCCCTTCAAAGCCGGTGTATTCGGTGGCGCAGACCAGCACCGCGTCGAGCCCGTCGCGCTCGGCGGCCTCGCGGATCAGGCGATGGCGGCGCTCGACGTCCTCGGCCAGGCGAGCGTCCGACGGCGGCACCGCCGCGGCGCGGGAAGCGGTCATTGCGTATATATGATCAGATCGGCCTTCGGCCGGTCAAGGCGCAGGCACAGCGGCCGGTAGTGTGCGACGGCGATGAGCATGTCCGGCGACAATCGTGATCGAGCCATCGTCGTCAGGGGCGTCAGAAAGCGGTTCGGCGATGTGCGGGCGCTCGACGGAGTCGACCTCGAGGTCGCGCACGGCACCGTGCTCGGATTGCTGGGGCCCAACGGCGCCGGCAAGACCACGCTGGTGCGGATCCTGGCCACGCTCCTGCACGCGGACGGCGGAAGCGCGAGTGTGGTCGGGCTCGACGTCCGCCGCCAGGCCGGCGAGCTGCGCCGGCGAATCGGGCTGGCCGGCCAGTACGCGGCCGTGGACGAGAACCTCACCGGCCTCGAGAACCTGCGCATGGTCGGCCAGCTCTACGGCTTCAGCCGGCGCAGGGCGACCACCCGCGGTGGCGAGCTGCTCGAGCGCTTCGAGCTGCTCGACGCGGGCAACCGGCCGGTGAAGACGTATTCAGGCGGGATGCGGCGGCGGCTCGACCTCGCGGCGGCGCTGGTCGCCAAGCCTCCGGTGCTGTTCCTCGACGAGCCGACGTCCGGCCTCGATCCCCGCAGCCGGCTCAGCCTGTGGGAGGTGATCGGGCAGCTGGTGGGGGAGGGCGCCACCGTGCTGCTGACCACCCAGTACCTCGACGAGGCCGATCGCCTCGCCGACACGATCGCGGTGATCGACCACGGGCGCGTGATCGCCGAAGGGACCTCTGACGAGCTCAAGGACCGGGTCGGAGGCGAGCGCCTCGAGGTCCGCCTCGACGACGGAGCCTCGGCCGAGTCCGCCGCCGCCGCGCTCGCCCCGATGTCCGACGAGCCGCCGACGCTCGAGGACGGGTTGATCAAGCTGAGCGTCCGCCAGCGCCGCGGCACGATCGTGGAGGCCGTCCGCCGGCTGAGCGAGGCCGGTGTCGGGGTCGACGACCTCGCGCTGCGGCGACCGACGCTCGATGACGTGTTCCTGTCCCTGACCGGCCACGCCGCCGAGCCGGAGGAGCTCGGCGCGGGCGACACCGAGGAGCGCGAGGCGGTCGCGCGGTGAGGCGGCTGGGGGTCTGCGGGGCGGTCGCGCGGTGAGGCGGCTGGTCACCGACACCCTCGTGATCGCCGAGCGCAACCTGATCCGGCTGCCGCGTGCGCCGGACCTGCTGCTGGCGTTCACGGTCCAGCCGATCATGTTCGTGCTGCTGTTCCGCTACGTGTTCGGCGGCGCGATCAACACCGATGGCATTCCCTACGTCGAGTTCCTGATCCCGGGGATCATCGTGCAGAACATCGCCTTCGGCGGGTTCGTCACCGCCATCGGGCTGAACGAGGACGTTCACAAAGGGCTGGTCGACCGCTTCCGCTCGCTGCCCATGGCGCGCCCCGCCGTGCTGGCCGGACGCACCCTGGCCGACGTCGCGACGAACGCCCTGTCGCTGACCATCCTGCTCGTCACCGGGGTGATCATCGGATTCTCGTTCCACACCAGCCTCGGGCAGGCGGCGGCCGGAGTGGTCCTGCTACTGCTGTTCGGCTACGGGTTCTCGTGGTTCTTCGCCCTCGTTGGCCTCCTGGTCAACTCGACCGAGTCGGCGAACTCGGTCGGCTTCATCGCGGTCTTCCCGCTGACCTTCATCTCCTCGGCGTTCGTGCCGCCGTCGTCGATGCCGGCCGTCCTGCGCGCCTTCGCGAACGTCAATCCGTTCACGATTGTGGTCAACGCGATGCGCTCGCTGTGGATTGGGACCCCGGCCGGCAACTACGTGTGGGGGGCGTTCGCGTGGTCGCTGGTGATCGTCGTCGTGTTCGCGCCGCTGGCGGTGGCCCGGTATCGGCGGGCGGCGGGCCGCTGACGCACTCGCTCGTGCATGCGGCTCCGGGCACGCGGCCGGTATGCGCGGGGCGATCGCCGGCTCAGCGCTAGGATGTCGGCCAGCACGCGCTTGCGCCTAGGGTTCCGGCCGCGCCCGCGCCTTCAGAGGCCCCGGACAATGAGAGCTGCGGCGACTGTGACCGAGCGGCGCCAGGGCATCGTTGCCCACACCTGAAAGGACAAAAGCCTTGAGGGCTCCGGTGACCTGCCGTCAGAAGGAGCCAAATGGGTCTCGTCCCGCTCGTCCTCGTCCTCTCCGCGGCCAGCGCGCACGCCACCTGGAACTTTCTCGCCAAGCGCTCGGGCGGCGGGGTGACATTCGTGTGGCTGTATGCGATCGCAGGCCTCACGCTGTATGCGCCGGCCGCGCTGATCCAGGTTACGCTGCGCTGGCAGCGCTTCAGCTGGGCCGGCCTCGGCTTCATGGCCGGCAGCGGCATCCTGCACGCGGGTTACTTCACCGCGCTGCAACGCGGATACGCAGAGGGTGACCTGTCTCTCGTCTATCCGCTCGCGCGCGGCACCGGACCGCTCCTGTCGGTCATCGCCGCGCTCGTCATCCTCCGCGAGCGGGCGTCGCCGCCGGGGCTCCTCGGGGCCGCCCTGATCATCGCCGCCGTCCTCTCGCTGGTGCGGGGCGCCCGTGAGGAGGGCGCGGCTCTGGCAATCACCTTCGGCATCCTCACCGGTGCCTTCACCGCCGCATACACGATCTGGGACGCCCACGCTGTCACCGCGCTCCACCAGCCCGCCATCGTCTACTACTGGGGAGCCGAGGCGACTCAGGTCGTGGTGCTGACGCCGCTGATCTGGCGCCAGCGAGCCAAGCTCCGTGGTGTGTGGAACGCCCAACACCGCCTGGTGCTGGGCGTCGGGGCCCTGAGCCCGGCGGCGTACATCCTCGTCCTGGTGGCGCTCACGCTCGCCCCGGTGATCTTCGTTGCCCCGGCTCGTGAGGTCTCGATCGTGTTCGGTGTGCTGCTCGGCGCGAACGTTCTCGGCGAGGGCCAAGCCGTTCAGCGAATGCTGGCCGCGACGGCCATCCTGGTGGGGATCGTGCTGCTGGCCGTGGCGTGACGTCGCGGCACCGATAGATGTGCGCAGCGGGTGTCGAGGACATCGACAGGGATCGCCGTCCAGGCCTGGCTCCGCGGGTATCGGCCCGACGATACGATCCGTTTGGATGTCGATTGAGTGGGCCGGTCAGGGCCCGGACGTTCTGCTGACGCTCGATCGTTCTGCCGGTGAGCCGCTCCGAGTCCAGCTGGAGCGTGGGCTGCGGGAGGCGATCCGTTCCGGCCGGTTGGAAGCGGGGGAGCGCCTTCCGTCGTCGCGTGTGATGGCGGCGGAGCTGGGGATCTCGCGGGGGTTGGTGCTCGAGTGCTACAGCCAGCTGCAGGCCGAGGGCTTCCTGACCTCGAGGTCTGGTTCGGTGACGCGCGTGGCGTCGGGTGCGCTCGCGCCCTCGGGACTGCCGGTGAGGCGGGGGTCTTCGGTACGGCTGGCGTCCTCGGCGCGGCGGGCGTCCTCGGCGCGGCTGGCGGTCGATTTCCGGCCCGGGGTTCCGGACTTGACGAGCTTCCCGCGACGAGACTGGGCATGGGCGTTGCGTGAGGGCTGTCGCAACGCGACGCCTCTGGAGCTCGGCTATGGCGACCCCCGGGGCAACGAGTTTCTGCGCGTCGTGCTGGCCGGATACCTGCGCCGGGTCCGCGGCGCGGTAGCCGACGCCGAGCGTGTGGTTGTCTGCGGCGGGTTCGCTCAGGGGATCAACCTGGTGCTGGGCTCGCTGTCGAGGCGCGGCATCGGCCGGGTTGCGATCGAGGATCCCGGCGACACGGACTACCTCGCAATCTGCGAGCGGCTCGGGATCCGGGCCGTTCCGGTGAGGGTCGATGAACGAGGCATCGACCTCGACGCGCTGGCCGCCGCGCGTGTGCGCGCGGTGATTCTCACCCCGACGCATCAGTTCCCGACCGGGACTGCGCTGGCATCTGAGCGCCGCCAGGCGTTGGTGGCGTGGGCGCAGTCATGCCGGGCGACGATCATCGAGGACGACTATGACGCCGAGTTCCGCTACGACCGCGATCCGGTCGGCGCGCTGCAGGGACTTGCTCCTGACCGGGTGGCTCTGATCGGCACCGTGAGCAAGTCCCTGGCTCCTGGGCTTCGGCTGGGATGGGTGGTGTGCCCGCCGGATCTCCTCGAGCCGCTGGTCGAGGACAAGCGGCTGAACGATCGCGGTTCACCGGCGCTCGAACAGCTCGCACTGGCCACACTGATCGAATCCGGCCGCTTTGACCGTCACGTGCGCCGCATGCGTCAGGTTTATGGCTCGCGGCGCGACACGCTCGTTGGGGCGCTCTCCGAGCAGTCGCCGGCGATCGTCCTCGACGGGCTGATGGCGGGGTTTCACGCGGTTGCGCACCTGGCCGCCGACGCGGATGAGCGGGCGATCGTCGAGCAGGCGCGCGCGCGTTCGGTCGGGCTATACGCGATGAGTGCGTTTCGTCCGAGCGGGTCCAGCGGATCGCCGCAACTCGTACTCGGATTCGGAAACCTGAGCGAGGCGGCGATCGAACGCGGCATCGGCGCGGTTGCCGACCTGCTCTAGCGACGGGGAGCAATCGGCGCCGACGCGGCCACCGCGAAAGCGGCCCATTCTTCCGAGCCGAAATTGGCTCTTACGCATAGGCCGCTTGTGGCATAGCGTGAGCGGCCATGAAGACGCGAATGGACCGGAACCCGACCCTCGCGGGACTCGGAGCGAGCGCGCCATGAAGGTGCGGATGGACCGGCATCCGACCCTCGCAGGACCCGGAGCGACCGCCCTGTTGGCCACCTCGATTCTGGCGCGGCTGCCGCTGGCGATGTTCAGCATCGCGCTGCTCGTGCAGGCTCAGCGGCTGACGGGTTCGTTCGCTGTCGCGGGTCTGGTGAGCGGCGCGTACGCGATCGCGAGCGCGGCCGCCGCGCCACTGCTGGGCGGCCTGGTCGACCGCTGCGGCCAGACGAGGGTGCTCGTCTGTGGAGGGGTCGCGGCCGCGCTCGTGCTGCTGGCTGACGGTCTGCTTCGGGACGGCACACCGGCCTCGGTTCTGGTCGGGCTCGGCGCCGCCAGCGGCTTTTGCACCCCGCCGCTCGCCGCGTGCGTGCGCACGCTGCTGCCGGAGATCGTTGCCGATCCGGTTCAGCTGCCGGCGCTGTTCGCGCTGGAGTCGACGGTCCTCGAATTGACCTTCGTCGCAGGTCCGCCGCTCGCGCTCGGACTAGGCTCGTTGTGGTCGCCGGGTGTCGCGCTGATGATCAGCGGCTCCGTGATGCTCGTCGGCACGCTCGCCTTCGCCGTGCAGCCGGCGTCACGCCGCTGGCGTCCCGAGCGCGGCGCGCCGCGTGAGCGTGGCGGCTCGCTGCGCTCACCGACGATCAGGGTCCTGGTGGCAATCGTGCTCTTCACCGGCTCAGCGTTCGGCGCGACCGAGGTCGGCGTCACCGCCGCGGCTCACTCCCTCGGGGCCGGCGCGGCAGCCGGACCGCTGCTCGGGCTATGGGGAGTGGGTTCGCTGCTCGGCGGCATCGTGGCCACCCGGTCGGGAGGCGGCGCTCGGAGCGCGCGGGGCCTGATTCTCCTGCTGAGCGCTCTCGCGGTCGGTCACGGAGCACTCATGCTGGCCACCGGCAGCGTGGTGGCGATCGGCATCGTGATAACGCTGGCCGGCGCGACGATCGCGCCGACCGTCTCGAGCGTATATGCGACGGTCGACTCGGCCGCGCCCGCGGGGACGCACACGGAGGCGTTCTCGTGGCTGCTCGCTGCCTCGCTGGTCGGTGCCTCGCTGGGCAGCGCGGCGGCGGGCGGGCTCGCGCAGGCCGCCGGCCCTGCCGTCGCGTGCGCGGTCGTCGCCGCTGCCGGCGGGGCCGCGGTTGCGGTTGCGCTGTTCGGATCGCGCAGCCTGCGCGGCGCGGCCCGGGGGCGTGATCGGCGCCTCCGCGCGACCACGAGCCAGGTGACCACGATCGAGACTGGGGACATATGCGGGTCGGCACCTATGCCGGCTTGAGCGTCGGCGACCCGCAACATGCACGGATCGGGGTCCAAGCTCACGCATATAGCAATCGGGGCGGCGCGGGTAGTACCGGTCGTACGGCGGCGGCCTCGATCGGCCTGCACGCCGCACTGCACTTCGCTACACGAGGGGTGGCCATGAGTGATGGATCGGCGAGCGACTCGGTTCTTCGGGGGCTCCGCGACGTCGTCGATGACCTCGAGGCGCTGTACAAGGACATCCACAGCCACCCGGAGCTCTCGCTGCAGGAACAGCGCACGGCCGGGTTGGCCGCGGAGCGGCTGAAGGCGGCGGGGTTTGCGGTGACCGACGGCATCGGGGGCACCGGCGTGGTGGGGCTGCTCGAGAACGGCGACGGGCCGACGGTGATGCTGCGTGCCGACATGGATGCGCTGCCGGTCAAGGAGGACACCGGATTGCCGTATGCCAGCACGGTGACCGCGACCGACGGCGACGGCAACGAGACGCCGGTGATGCACGCCTGCGGCCATGACATGCATGTGACCTGGCTGGCCGGCGCAAGCGCGCTGCTGGCGGGAGCCAGGGATGCCTGGCGGGGGAGGGTGATGGCTGTGTTCCAGCCTGCGGAGGAGGTCGCGGCGGGCGCCCGGGCGATGATCGACGACGGGCTGTTTGACCGCTTTCGGAAACCTGACGTGATCCTCGGCCAGCATGTGATGCCGATGTCGGCGGGAGCGATCGCCAGCCGATCCGGGGTGATCACCTCCGCCGGCGACAGCTTTCACATTCGGATGTTCGGCCGAGGTGCGCACGGCTCGATGCCGCAGGCCAGCATCGACCCGGTGGTGATGGCCGCCTCAACGGTCTTGCGGTTGCAGACGGTCGTCTCACGCGAGGTCGGCCCGTCGGATGCGGCCGTCGTCACGGTCGGCGCGCTGCAAGCCGGCACCAAGGAGAACGTGATTCCGGACGAGGCCGTGATCAAGCTCAACGTGCGCACCTTCGATGAGACCGTCCGTCAGCGGGTGCTCGGCGCGATCGAGCGGATCGTCAACGCCGAGTCCGAGGCCTCCGGCGCGCCCCGGCCACCGGAGATCACTCCACTTGATCGCTACGACCTCGTGCGCAACGACGATCAGGCCACCGGGCGGGTGCGCGACGCGCTTCGTGCCCACTTCGGCGATGAGCGGGTCACGCACACCGGTCCTGCCTCGGCCAGCGAGGACTTCGGCTCCTTCGGGGCCGAATGGCATGCGCCGTCGGTGTTCTGGTTCATCGGTGGCGTCGATCCCGAGACCTACGCGAAGGCCGAGCGCGAGGGCCGTCTGAGTGAGATCCCCACCAATCACAACCCGAAGTTCGCCCCGGTCATCCATCCCACGCTCGAGACCGGCGTGGAGACGCTCGTCGCGGCGACGTGCGCCTGGCTCGCCGCCTAGGGTGAACGTTCGCAGGCGGCCCACTAGCCTGCGCACATCGCGATGGCGTCGCCGCCCTTGCTGCACGGGTTCAACCCGACCCTGCTCCTCGTCCTCAATCTGACCGGAACGTTCGTGTTCGGCCTCAGCGGCGGCATGGCCGGGATCCGCGCGCAGCTCGATCTATTTGGGGCAGTCGTGCTCGCCGTGGGGGTGGGCATCGCGGGCGGCACGATCCGCGACTTGCTGATCGGCACCCCGCCGGCCACGTTCCGCGACTGGCGCTACCTGGCCGTGGCCGGTGGCGCTGGTCTCGTGACGAGCCTCGCGCATCCGGCGATCGACCGCCTCCAGCGCCCGATCGAAGCACTTGACGCCGCAGGGCTCGCGCTGTTCTGCGTGACGGGCGCGGCCACCGCGCTGGCCCATCGCCTCGGCGCCGTCGACGCGGTGATCCTCGGCGCGATCACCGGGATCGGCGGCGGCATACTGCGCGACATCCTCGTGGGCGAGATCCCCGCCGTCCTACGCGGGGGGCTTTACGCGATCCCCGCCCTGGTCGGGGCTGGAATCGTCGTCGTTGCCTACCACGCCGGGGACCGTACGATCGTGTTCCCGATCGTCGGCGCCTCGGCGTGCTTCCTGATGCGTATGGCCGGTCTGCGCTACGGCATCGGACTGCCCCGCGCGGCCGACGTCGCGCTCACCGGCATACCGGGCGTTCGCCGCGGCCGCGCCGTGAGCGACGACGGCGAGCACACGCAACCTCAGCAGCCGCCTGAGCACCCTGGCGACGAGCACTCGACGGTGACGTTGCCGAAGCGGTGACGGACGATGCCAGGCAAGGCCTCCCCACGGCGAGGGTGAGACCGGGATCGTGATATGGCCGTGATTCGCTCACCGGCCGGCGTGGTCACGATCCCGGGGGAACGCCGCGTGACGGTCACCTCGACGCGACCGGGGCACCGGCTCGGTGCCGGGCTCGCGCTGGCCGGGATCGTGCTGGTGGGGTTCAATCTGCGCCCCGCGGTGGTGTCGGTGCCGCCGATCTACACCCAGATCGCCAGGAGCTTCCCGGTCAGCACCGCCGGCCGCAGCATGATGGGCACGCTTCCGGTCCTGTGCTTCGCCCTGTTCGGGACGCTGGCGCCGTCGCTGGCGCGGCGGGTCGGACTCGAGTGCAGCCTCGCGGTCGCGATGGCGATGGTCTGCGCCGGAGCGCTAGGCCGCGCCTATGTCAGCCATTCGATGGTCGTCTTCGGCCTGCTGTCGGTGCTCTCGCCGGCGGGATGGGGTTCGGGAACGTGCTCCTGCCACCCGCCATCATGCACTACTTCCCGCGTCACATTGGCGCGTTGACGAGCGTCTATCTGGTGCTCACCTCGATCGGGGCCTCCGTCCCGTCGCTCGTCGCGGTCCCGGCCGCGGACTCGCTTGGCTGGCGGACATCGGTGGGCATGTGGGGCCTGCTGGGTCTGGTCGCCGCGGTGCCATGGGTTGCTCTGGTCCAGGAGCACATCGCCGGGGCGCCGTCCGACAAATCCGCGACTCACCTGCCCCCTCTGGCGGTCGCCGACGAGCTGGGCGGTCACCGCGCTGTTCAGCGTCGGGGCCGTCCAGACCTTCACGCTGATCCAATGGCTGCCGCCGCTGCTCACCGGCGCGGCAGCGGTCAGTGCGGCTACCGCCGGCACCATGCTGTCGATGTACACGCTGATCGGCCTGCCGCACAGCCTGCTCGTCCCGATCATCCTGGCCCGCACGCGCAGGCCTGAATGGGTGACCGCCTTCGCCGCGCTATGTGCAATCGGTGGTCCGCTCGGGCTGGCATTCGCTCCCCACGCCGCATGGATATGGATATTCCCGGCGGCGCTGGGCGCGATGTTCCTGCCGATCGGCCTGACGCTCGTGAACCTGCGCACACGGACGGAGGAAGGTGCGACGCGTCTGAGCGGCTTCGTGCAAGGCGTCGGGTACCTGATCGCCGGCGCGGGGCCGATTCTCGTGGGCTATCTCCACACCGCCACCGGCGGCTGGCGCGCACCGATGGTGTTCGTTGCCGGCACGGGTATCGTGGCCGTGCTCGCGGGACTGGCTGCGGTCCGGCCGGTCTATGTCGAGGATGACGTTGCGTAGCTGAGGTTCCGATGTAGGTCAGGTCGCGGTGCGTATGTGCGGTCCCGGTGCGTATGTGCGGTCCCGGTGCGCGGGTGAGTTCGGGGCGGGACCGCGAGACCTCGCCCCGCCAGCACCCAGCGGTCTACCGGGCTCGTGGTCTTCAGTGCTTCGCGCGGCGCGGAAGCTTCAGCTCGTACACGGCGGCGAGATCGTCATCGGCGTGGCTGTCCTCGGCGTCGCCCATCCGCTCGAGGACGGCGTCGAGCAGAGGCAGCTCGACGCCCGAGCTGCTCGCAACCTCCCTGACGAGCTCGAGATCTTTGACCGCGAGCCGCACGGGAAAGCCGGCCGGGTACTCGTGGCGCTGCATCTCGCCGAGCTTCTCGACACCGTAGGAGGAGCCCAGCGGTCCGCCATCGAGCAGGGTCACGAACGCTTGCTGACCGAGCCCCATCAGTTCGCATAGGTGCATCGTCTCGGCGAGTGCAGCCACCATCGCGATCATCCAATGGTTGGCCGCCAGCTTGAGGCGCGAGCCCATGCCGGCCTCCCCGACCCATTGGACCCGCGAGCCGAGTGCGGCGAACACCGGCTCAACCTGCCCGCGCGCCGCGTCCGGCCCCGAGGCGAGGATCGTCAGTTGGCCTTCCTCCGCGGGGTGGGTGCTTCCCGACACGGGCGCATCGAAGAGCGTCACACCACGGGTGGTGGCGACCTCCGTGAGTCGGTCCGCCTCCGCCGCCCCGACGCTGCTCATCTGCAGCCAGACCGTCGCCTCGGGCCACTCGTCGAGCAATGGCTCGACCACCGCGAGGACGACCTCGGCCGTCGGCAGCATCGTGATCACGGCTCGAGCGCTGTGCAGCACCTCGGCGGCCGTGCCGGCAACCTCGGCTCCGCGCTCTGCGAGGGGCTGCACGTGCTCGGGCTCACGGTCCCAAGCGATCACCGCGAAGCCCTGGTTCAGCAGGCGATGAGCCATCGCCGCTCCCATCAGCCCGGTCCCGAGGAATCCGACCCGGGTATCTGCTGCAGCAGTCATCTCCGCCATTCTCCCGCCACCGGCGCCAGGAGCTCGCCGGAGTCCGGCCTCATCGGAACGATTGCCATCGGCCAAGCAGAGACTAATCGCTGCGGTCCTCGGTTCGCGGGCGGGCGGAGCGCTCCCAGCGTTTCGCGGCCCGCCGGGCGGGGATACTCGCGAGCGGGACCGTCACGAGGGAGGCGCGATGGCATCGACACAGAGCGGAACCGGGCAGGGGCCCGGAACCGGGCAGGGCGCCGAAAGCGGGCAGGGTGAGAAGCGGCCGGGACCTCCGAAGGGGCGCCGCCTGGGTGGCGCGGCCTGGGTGCGCGCGGCTTGGCGATCACGATCGGTCTCACCGCCGCGACGGTGGGCGTGGTCTACGGCTACGACACCGGCAGCATCGCCGGGGCCCTGCTGTTCGTCCCGGCGCATTTCAAGCTCTCGACCACCGCGGTCGAGTGGATCACCACGTTCACCGGGCTCGGCTTGATCCTCGGCGCGCTGATCGCCAACCCCGATCGCCGACCGTTACGGGCGGAAGGTGGCGATGATCATGATCGCGATCGGCTTCACCGTGTTCGCGATCCTGCAGGGCGCGGCGCAGGACATCGTGTGGCTCGACGTCACGCGATTCTTCCTCGGCGTCAGCATCGGCATCTCGATCGCCGCGCCGGTGTTCATCGCCGAGTCGGCGCCGGTGGCGATCCGGGGCGCGCTGATCGTCGGCTATCAGGTCGTCACCGTGGTGGGGATCATGATCGCCTACTTCGCCCGACTGGCTGCTGGCCGGCAGCGGCTCGTGGCGGATCATGCTCGGGCTCTCGGCGGTGGCGAGCGGGCTCGTGCTGTTCGTGCTCCTGCGCTTGCCCGACACGCCGCGCTGGTACGTCATGCGCCGCCGCCGCGAGGACACACTGGCGACACTGCAACGGGTCGATACTGCTGGCGACGCGGAGGAGAGCCTGCGGGAGATCGAGGCCGACTTGAGCGCCGAGCTCGGCGGGAATCTGAGGGAGATGCTCCGCCTGCCCTACCTCCGGCCGACGATCTTCGTGCTCTTGCTCGGCTGCCTCGTCCAGATCACCGGCATCAACGCGGTCACCTACTACAGCCCGTTCATCTTCCATGACATGGGGTGGCACGGCCACGAGGTGCTGCTGGCGCAGGCGCTGGTCGAGGTGTTCTCGGTGTTCGCCACCGTGAGCGCGGTGCTGGTGGTGGACCGCATCGGGCGGCGGGTGACGCTCTTGACCGGCGTCGGGGTGATGATCGCCTCGACCGCGCTGCTCGTCGTCCTCTACGCGCAGGGCAGCCACTTCAGCGGCCTCGCCTCGGCGCTCGGGTTCGTCGGCATCCTGTTCTTCACCGCCGGCTTCAACTTCGGCTTTGGCGCGATGGTGTGGGTGTACGCCTCATAGAGCTTCCCGGCCCGGCTGCGGACCGCCGGGGCGTCGACCATGCTGACCGCCGACCTGGTCGCCAACCTGCTGATCTCTCGGTTCTACCTCACCGTGCTGCAGGACATGGGCGGCACGGCGACGTTCGCGCTGTTCCTCGGGCTGGCCGCCTTCTCGTTCCTGTTCATCTTCGCGATGGCGCCCGAGACCAAGGGCCGGCCGCTCGAGGCGATCCGGGTCTACTGGGAGAACGGCGGTCGCTGGCCGGACGCGCCCGCGCGGGCGCCGAGGCGCGGGCCACGTCCGGGGTCGAGTCCGAGGATCGCCGCCGACCGGTGTCGCCTCATGACCGGCACGCGGATGGCGGCCGAGATGGCCGAGCAGCCGGCCAGGCTCGCGTCGCTGGTGGTGCGCGCCGGCGAGGTCGCCCGGCTGGTTGGCGGCCGGCGCTTCGACGGCGTGACGATCGTCGCCCGAGGCTCCCCGGACCATGCCGCGACCTACGGGCGCTACCTGCTCGAGGCGGCCACTGGGCGGCCGGTCAGCATGGCGGCGCCGAGCCTCCACACGCTGTACGGGATCGAGGCCGACTACCGAGGTCAGCTGGTTGTCGCGGTGAGCCAGTCCGGGCGCACGCCGGAAATCGTCCGGACGCTAGAGGCGCTGTCCGGGGCCGGTGGCTTCGGGCTGGCGATCACCAACGACGAGGCAAGCGAGCTGGCCGCGCGCGCCGAAGCGGTCGTGGCGCTCCGGCTCGGCGAGGAAGAGGCGGTGCCGGCGACGAAGACGGTGACCGGGCAGATGGTCGCGTTCGTCCTGCTGGCCGGCGCGCTCGGGAAGCTGCCGTTCTCCTCCGCGGCGCTGACGGCGCTGCCCTCGGCGGTCGACGAGGTGTTGGCCGACGGCGGGTGCGCGGACGACGCGGTCGCGGCGCTGGACGACGCCGCGCAGCTGATCGTGGTGGCGCGGGGCTACCTGTACGGGGCGGCGCTCGAGACCGCGCTCAAGATCAAGGAGACGTGCTCGCTGCTGGCCGACGGCTACTCGTCGGCCGATCTGCGTCACGGCCCGATCGCCGCGGTGACGCACGGTCCTCCGGTGATCGACCTGAACGCCGACGGCCCCGCCCACGCGGACGTCTCCGAGCTCACGTCGGAGCTGCGCCGGCGCGGCGCGCAGGTCGTAACGGTCGGCGCGGGCGGCGATGTTTCGCTGCCCGCGGAGGTCCCCGAGGCCCTCGCGCCGGGCCTCGCCGTGGTCCGGGGTCAGCAGCTGGCCCGGGCGCTCGCCCTGCGCCTCGGCTACGACCCCGACCGTCCGGAGGGCCTGACCAAGGTCACCCCGACCTAGCGGCGGTTCATGCGCCTGCGGAGCGCCCGGATCGTCTGCCCTGAGGGGACCGTCGAGGGTGAGGTGATCTTGCGCGACGGCCGGATCGCGGCCGTGGAGCGCTCGGCGGCCGGTGCGGCGGGCCGCTCCGCGCCCGCCGGCGAGGACGGGGTCGATCTCGGCGACGCGTGGCTCGTGCCCGGGTTCATCGACGGCCACGTGCACGGCGGCGGCGGAGCTCAGTGCAATTCCGCCGACGCCTCCGAGATCGCCGCGGTGGCGCGCTTTCACGCCGCGCACGGGACCACCGGCCTCTTCGCCACGACGGTGGCCGCGCCGATCGAGGAGCTCTGCCGGTCGCTGGCGGCGATCGCCCGCTGCCCGCTCGTCCTCGGGGCGCATCTGGAGGGGCCCTTCGTGAGCCGCGCGCGTCCCGGGGCGATGGACCCGGAGACATTTGTGGCGCCGGATGTTCGTGTCCTCGATCGGCTGCTCTCCGCGGGGGCGGGACGCGTGCGGATGGTCACGCTGGCGCCCGAGTTGCCTGCGGCGCTCGCGCTGATCGAACGCCTGCGCGACGTGGGCGTCGTCGCCTCGCTCGGCCACACGGACGCCACCTACGCTGAGAGCGAGGCCGCGATCCGGGCCGGCGCCGGCGCCGCCACCCACCTGTTCAACGCCATGCGGCCGTTTCACCACCGCGAGCCGGGGGTGATCGGCGCGGTGCTCGACCTCGGGGTCAGCGCCGAGCTGATCTGCGACGGGGTGCATGTTGCCCCGGCGGCGCTTCGCCTCGCCCATCGCTGCTGCGGGCCGGCGGGGGTGCGGCTGGTTACCGATGCGATCGCGGCGGCCGGCATGCCGGACGGCGACTACCGGCTCGGCGCCGCGATGGTGTCCGTGAGGCGCGGGCGCGCGCGGCTTCCGGGGCACGAGACGATCGCGGGCAGCACGCTGACGATGGACGCCGCGGTCCGCGGCGCCGTCCGCTTCCTCGGCGCGGGTGTCGAGGAGGCGGTGGCGATGGCCTCGACCAACCCGGCCGCGTTACTCGGACTGGCCGGGCGAAAAGGCGCGATCGCGGTGGGCACCGACGCGGACCTCGTCGTGCTCGACGACTCGCTGTATGTGCGGGGAACGATGATCGGCGGGCGCTGGGTGCTCGAGCCGGATCTGTGAGCTGGGTGCGGGCGCCGAATCTGTGAGCTGGGTGCGGGCGCGTCTGGGCGGCGTCAGAGCCCGTGCTCTTCGAGGAACGACCGGGCGGTCGCCCACGTGACCTCGGCGAGCTCGGCCGCGGCCGGACCGGCGCATGCCTCGAGCTTGCGGCGGAGCTCGCGGTCGCTGGGCGGCCTCTGCGGCGCGCCGGGCGGTAGGTCGATCCGCGCGATCGCCGGTTCGCGGTCGTGGAGCGAGATCTCGATTTCGACCTTGCCGTCGAGCAGTCCGTTTCCCTGTGCGGTTGGCGTGACCTCGACGAGATCGACGAGCCGCTGCGCCGCCGGGCGCTGCACCGCCGCGTCGGTGAAGCTGACCTGATTGGGACGGCCGTCGAGTAGCGTCGCGGCGATCGCGTACTCGAGGCTGAACTTGCCCTCGAGGCCGGTGCGCGGCCGCGCGTGGATCAGCGGCTTCAGCCCGCTCTCCGGAGTGGCCACCCGTATCGCGGTGACCTGGTCGGCGGGGGGAAGCGGATTCAGGTCGAGGAGGGCGGCGATCGGCCTCTGCAGGGCGTAGCAGCAGGGGTAGAGCTTGATCGCGAGGCCACCGGGAATTGTCTCCCCGTCGTCCGAGGCGGGCAAGGCGCTCCGGTCGCCGCCGACAAGTCCGATCCAGTCGTCGAGCGCGCCGGGGTCGGCCGTCGCGCCCTCGGCGGCGAGCCTGGCCGCCCGCATCCCGGCGTCGGCCGCGAAGCCGACCTGCAGCGCCTTGGCGGAGGTGCCGAAGGCCCGCTGTACCCCGCCGGCGGCCGGAACGGCGAGCGCGATCGCCGCCGCCGTCGGCACCGCGTCGAGCTCGCCCGCGACCGCCGCGGTGACTGCGGCCGCCGGCGCGCCGGCCGTGCAGGTGGCGTGCCAGCCGGCGGTGTAGTGACCCCACCCGAGCGCGGTGCCGAGCCGCGCCATCACGCCCGCGCCGGCGAGGTACGCCCGCGCGTCGCCCCCGCTGGCCAGGGCCACCGGCACGCAGACCGCGCTGATGTGCGTGGTCGAGGGCAGGTGCAGGTCGTCGAAGTCGAGGACATGGGCGTGCGCCGCCCAGCGCCCAACGTCCGGCAGCTGCTCGAACAGGTAGCGCAGCGGGTGCCGGCGCGAGGCGTAAAGCACCGCCAGCGTGTCTCGAAGTGCCCGCTCGGCGAGCGCGAGGTCGTCCTGGGCGGGCTCGAAAGCCGTCGCCCAGGCGGCGAGGGTGTAGGCGGCGGTTGACATGCGGCTGCGATGGCGACGCTACCTGAGGTGGCGGGTTCCCGCACCGGTTGGGGCGCTCGGCGGGTCCCCGCACCGTTCGGGCGTTCGGCCGTCGGCCCGAGATCGACCATCGACTTGCCGGGCTGATCCGCGAGCGCTGGCTGCGCTCCCGGCCTTTCCTTCGGCGAACCGTCCTCGGCTCCGGCACATCGCACGAGCGGCCTGTCGAGGTAGGGTCGAAGCGATGATCCTCACCGTTACGCTCAACTTCGCGCTCGACATCACCTACGAGCTCGACCGCGTGGAGTGGGGGCGGACCAACGCCGTGCGGCCGGTCGGTCGCCGGGCCGGTGGCAAGGGCGTGAACGTGGCGCGGACGCTCCACCAGCTCGGACACGCGGTAACGGTCACCGGGCTTGCCGGCGGGACCACCGGCGCGGTGGCCCGAGAGGAACTTACGACCAGCGGCATGACCGACGCGATGGTCGAAGTGAGCGGCGAGTCCCGCAGCACCCTGGTCGTGGTGGAGGCGGGCGGCGAGGTGACGGGGTTCTCGGAGCCCGGTCCAGAGGTGTCCGGGCTGGAATGGGACGGGTTCGCGGACGACTTTCCCGACCTCGTCGACGGCGCCTCCGTCGTCGTCCTGTCCGGGAGCGTGCCGCCCGGGGTCCCGGTCGACGCCTACGCGCGGCTGATCGGCTTGGCCGGAGCCGTCGGCGTGCCCGTCGTCCTCGACTCTCACGGAGATGCGCTGGTTCATGGCGTCGCGGCGGGGCCGGCAGTTGTGGCGATCAACGCCGAGGAGCTCTCCGGGGTGCTCGGCTCCGACGAGGTGTCGGTCGTGGCAGGCGCCGAGCGGTTGCGGCGCCACGGCGTAAGCGCGGTGGTCGTCTCATCTGGTCCGGACGGGATCGTCTGCGTCACCGAGGAGGGATCATGGCGCGCAGCGCCGCCCGAGCGCCTGAGCGGCAACCCGATCGGCGCTGGCGACGCCGCCACGGCGGCGCTGGCGGTCGGGCTGGTCGAGGGCCGGTCGTGGCCCGAGCGCCTGTGCGACGCCGTCGCCGTCTCGGCGGCGGCGGTGTGCGCGCCGCTGGCCGGGTCGTTCGACGATTCGGTATACCGGCGTCTGCTCGCTCGGCTTGAGGCAGAGGAGATCGGGGCGTCGTAGCCATCACCGGCGGGGTCGTAATCGCCCTGACCAGCGGACGCCGAGCCGTTTGCGCCCAAGCGGCGCGCCACAGCTCACGAGTCGGCATCCTGCCGAGAACACGAATGAACGAGAGGAGAGCGTGAGCATGGCCTACATCGTCGTGGCCAAGCGGCGCCGTGTGTGAGCCGTGGGATCCTCGTGAGGCACTGCGGACTCCCTCGACTCTCGTCGAGGGGGTCGGCGCTCGGCTCGGGCGGCGGCGGGGCGGGGCAGTCGGCTCGAGCCGCGGCGGCTGCGCTGTCCCGGTTGGACGTGGATGCCTCGGAAGCGCACGGGATCGTGTGCTCGCGGCGCGTCGCCGCTTGGCGTGGCACCCTCAACGCATGCGCCGAGGAAAGTTGCTTATAGCGTGCCTGTGCGCGGCGCTGTTGGCCGTGGCCGCCGCCGTGCCGGCCGCATCGGCCGAAGCAAACCGCCTCGCCCTGACGCCGCCGATGGGCTGGAACGACTGGTACTCGGCCTTCTGCGGCGTGAGCGCCCAGCTCGTCGAGCAGACGGCACAGACGATGGCGAGCGACGGCCTGAGGACCGCCGGCTACCGGTACGTCAACATCGACGACTGCTGGATGACCCCGAGCCGCGACAGCGCCGGCAATCTGGTCGCCGACCCAACGAGGTTCCCGAGCGGCATCAAGCCGGTGGCGGATTACCTCCACAGCCTGGGGCTCAGGCTTGGGATCTACGAGGACGCCGGCACCGCCACCTGCGCCGGCCTGCCGGGCAGCTACGGCCACGAGGCGCAGGACGCCGCCACGTTCGCTTCGTGGGGCGTCGACTACGTGAAGTACGACCGCTGCAACATCCCCTATGGCGAGTTCCCCGGCGAGTCCCCCGAGCAGGTCCAGCAGACGCTGTACGCCCGGATGAGCGCTGCGCTGAAGGCGACCGGGCGCCCGATCGTCTTCTCCATTTGCAATCCCGACCCCGGCGACGACCCGTGGGCGTGGGGCGCTGCGGTGGCCAACCTGTGGCGAACGACACCCGACATCGCGGACAACTTCGGGTCGATGCTGGCCAACTTCGAGGGCACGGTCGGATTGTTCCGCAGCGCCCGCCCGGGAGCGTGGAACGATCCTGACATGCTCCAGATCGGCAACGGCGGCAGCACGACGCTCGAGTACCAGACCGAGTTCAGCCTGTGGGCTGAGATGGCGGCGCCGCTGATCGCCAGCACCAACCTCGCCACGCTCTCGGCGGCCGATCTGGCCATTTATGAGAACCGCAACGTGATCGCGGTCGATCAGGACCCGCTCGGCAAGCCCGGCGTCCCCGTCCGGGGCGCCGGCGGGCTGTGGGCGCTCTCGAAGCAACTCAGAGGCGGGGATCACGCCGTCGTGCTGTTCAACTCCACCGGCGCTGCGACGAGGATCGCCACCAGCGCGCGAGCGGTCGGACTGCCAGGCGCTCCCAGGTATCGCCTGACCAACCTGTGGAACCGACAGTCGAGCGAGAGCGGCGGTGGGATCGCCGCCTTTGTGCCGGCGCACGGTGTGGCCATGTTCAGGATCACGCCGCTCCCCAGTCGCGACACCGAGACGCTCGCGCCCCACTCCGTCCTGTCGTTGAGTCCCCACCCCGGCCAGATTCACTTCGGCGAGCTGATCACGGTCATCGTGTCGTTCACCAACCAGGGCACATCGACTATCAACCGGCTCACGCTCGGCTTTCGCGCGCCGAAGGGGTGGCACGGGCGCACGAGCCGCAACTACCGCGCCGCGCTGCGGCCCGGTCGCACGTTCCGGGTCGCCGTCCTGGCACTCGCGCCGTCGGTCGGTCCGCCGGCGGCCACCGCCGCGCTCACCGCGACCGCCTCCTACACCTCTACGGCCGGACGGCGGGTCATCGGGGCGACGTTCGGCGAGCAGCTGCTGGCGCCGACGGCGGCGACGCTGCCCACGGCGAAATGACGTGATCGCCACCGCAGTCCCGGGCCTCGCGCGGAGCGCTGGCGATCACGTCCTCCAGCCGCCCGCGCGTGGTCCCGCCCGCGCGCCCCGGCGAGCGCCTCCGACGCCGCGATCCGCGGCCTTGGCGGCCGCGGGCCCTGTCTCGGCGGCCGGTGGCAGATCCCCTCATTGGCGCCGGGTCGACGCCGTCCGGTCGGTCAAGCGTCACGCGCTCGAGGCTTGCCTGCTGCGCTAGTATTGGAAATCCGCCGCGGGGTGGAGCAGTCTGGTAGCTCGTGGGCTCATAACCCGAAGGTCGCGGGTTCGAATCCCGCCCCCGCTACTAAATCCCCTGCAACTTGCTTAGGGTGCCCGCGCCTCAGAAATAGACGTGTAACGCGTTCTGCTGTTACCACGGGCGTCTGTTGTGGAAATACTCCGAGGAGATTCGCTGCAAGTACCCACCTTCCAGCGGGTGCCGAATAGCGGTATTCGGATTATCGCGCCGGATTGCGGCCATTTCGTGGGGCAGACTGAACTCGGGGCGTCCCCAAATATCGCCGGCGGCGTGACTCGCTTTGGCGGCGTGGACGCTGCGTCGGTGGGCACAACTCCTGTAGAGGCCCGACCGTGTAATCCTAGAGAGGTGCAGGTCCGCGGCTGCCGCTGCCGATCCAGGCGTGTTGGCCAATCTCGAGGAGGCGCCGGCCGGTGATGTTGTGCGACGACGACAGCGCCTGCCGCTCGTGCGCGTCGCCCAGCATCGAGGTTGACGCGTCAGCGCTCTGCGTTGGCGAGGAGGCTGCGAGAGGACTGTTCGGCGGTCACGACCGTCACAGGCAGACCGAGCGCCCGCAGGCGGGAGGGAACGTCTCGGCGAAGCCAACGCGAGACGCGCTCAGGTAGCGTCGAGACGATTACCTCGTCTACGGCGGTCGCTGACACGAGCTGGCGTACCGCCTCGACCGGATCGGAGTCGCCGATCACCGCTTCGACGCGGCGACCGGCCGCCTGCTCGAGGAGGGGCACAGCCAACTCAACGACCAGCTCGGCCTCCTCCGTGTCCGGGTCCCAGTACGGCTTCGGGACCAGCAGCGTGACCGTGCACGGCCCGACCTGTGCCCTGCGGCGCACCGCTTTCATGAGCCCCGGCGTCGCCGCCGTACGATGGGCAACCACCAGGACGTGTGGCGCGTCGTCGGGCACGTTGCGATCGTAACGCCAGCGACGCTTCGATTGGACATGAGTCCGTCCCGTGGCGGGCCCAATCGGTATGTCGCCGTTGCGCTCGTGGGCTCCGCGACCGGCGAGCGATGAAAGCGGTCGCGCGATCGATCAAAGCAAACCCTTGCTCGGTGTCGTTCTTTCAGCGTGGCCGACGAGGTCGCCTTCGATAAGGTGCGGATGCTTGCGGCGCGGGAGCCGTCTTGCAGGCGCCCAAAGGTCGTCAGGCGAACCGCCAGTCGCGCTGTCGCTGAGCTCGACGCGGCGCTGGGGCAGCTGCGACTACGGCGGGGCAGCGCGTCGTGGCACGGTCCGTACGAGCCCATCGACGCGCTCCGTCGGCCGTTCCCGGCCGACATCGTCGTCTCTCCAGCGATGACTTTGTCACCGGGCGGTGGCCGCGGAGGCTGGTGCCGCCGGAGCGCGGGCCGGCCCGAGGAGGGCCGGCCCGTTGCGCGGTCAGCCGGCTCGACGGCTTCTGGCGGTGCGCGCGAACCGCTCCAACTGGTTGAGATTGACGGCGCGGGCCATGGCCAGGAAGCCTGCCCGATCCGGGTGCAGATGATCGCCTGGGCCCCCGACGCTGGAGTTGAGGTCGTAGGCCGGGAGCAGGTGACCGGGGTTGGCTGGATCCTCCGTCACGGCCGAGAAGTCAGCGACTCCATCACACGTTCCGCTCGTGCGGATGAACTGGTTGACCGCCACCCGACGGGCGTTGGTCTCCGCGGTCCCGTAGTTCGCCAGACCGTCGGCGTTGGTCCCGCCCGAGGGGGTGAGCGTGGCGCAGATGATCTTGATGCCGTGAGCGTGGACGCGTGCGACGACTCCCTTGAGGCCGGCGATGACCTGGTCCGCGGTGGCGCCGCCGCCACCCAGGTCGTTGATGCCCTCGAGGAAGACCACGGCGCGGACGTTCGGCTGGCTGAAGATGTCGCGATCCAGGCGGTCGAGCGCGGGCGGCCCATCGCACGGGGTGCATCCACCCGGGAGGCGCCCGATCGGCGTGATCATGTTGCCCGCGATCCCCTGGTTAACAACCGAGAGCTCTAGCCCACCTAGCGATTCGCGCTCGACCAGGCGGCGTTGCAGCTGGTCCGGCCAACGGTCATTGCCATTGATCGTGGAGTAGAACCCATCGGTGATGGAGTCGCCGAACGCGATCACGGTCGCCGCGTCCGAGCGTTGCACCTCGAGCCCCGCGAGGAAGAACCACGACGTGGTCGAGTTGGGGAAGGCGTCGTCGTAGCGGTCCGCAGTGTGATCTCCGGTGCCCGGATTCGTTATGTAGGAGGTCGTAAATGACGCGGCGTGCCAGGTCATCGGCCCGGTCGTCCCGCTCACGTACAGGCTCACGGCGAGATTCGTCGTAGGCCGCGTGGGAAGTGTGAACCGGACTGGATCGCTCAGCGTGTCGTGGCCCGCTGCCACTGTGACAGAGCCCCGCCCGGAGAATGTCAACCTCCGGCTGGTGCCCGGCATGATCGTGGCGCCCAGAGCCTGCAGGGCGATTCTCACATCCGCGAACTTCACCGCCCGCGTTCCGAATACATTGGTCAGCTTCAGGCGCCAGACCCCGCCGCCGATGCTCGGGTGGATGATCATCCGCAAGGTCTGGTTGTTGGCCACGTTTTCCGGGAACGCGAACGTCAGCAGCGGCCCGGTCGCGTTCGGCCCCAGGGGTCCATTGATCCCCGGCTGGCCCACCTCATAGCCAGCTGGATAGGCGGCCTGCTCCCCAGTGGTCCACGCGTCCACCCAACTCGAGCGCGCCTGGCCAGTGGAGGCGGCGGCGAGCGAACCCACGAGGACTCCCGCGGCCACCGCGATCTTCACGTGATGAAGTTTCATGGTTCCTCCGATCGAATCAACCTGTCGCCCTTGTCCCGAGCGGGCAACACAACGCCCGGTCAGTCCGCGCACCTTGGCGGCCCCCGGCATGCGTACTCGAGGTAAGCCGATTCCGTGACACCGCCGGGGCAAGGTCCCGCAGGACGCCCGACCGCGCATTCAGACACCACGCCGAGATCACGCCGCGCCCACCTCGCCGGCCTTGGCCGTCGCACGAAGCTGCGGAGATGAATCGGCTCGGAAGGTCGTCGGCGTCGGCACTGTCTCAAGTCCACTCGAGGGGACGAGAGCGGTGCTCTGCTCAGACGCGCGCCGTGGGCGAGCGTGCAGGGTTGATCGTCCACGTGCGCCACCAGCAGTCGGTCGCGTTGGTTCACAAGGATGCTCAGCGGAAGAGAACCGGCGGGAACCCCAACAGGTCGTGCCCCCAGGCGTTCCACACGCGGCCTCCGGTGTCAAATCATCTCGTGACGGTCGGCATCGGCACAGCCGCGGCGGTCGGCGATAAGCACGCGATCGCGCCAAGCACAGCAGCGCGCAGAGACAGTCTGTCGACGTGGTCCAGACACGCGCCGTATCTCCTCTCCAGCGAAGCCCCCTGCCGGGGGTAGCGTGACCCCTTGTATACATCGAACCCGAATCGGCACCTAGGGCTGCGGGAGGCATCTGGCACGGGTGGGAAACGGATTGGCACGCAGCGAACAAAGTGCGCCGACTTGCGCGCCCGGCGTCCTACGACAGAAGATGGACCTCGGACCGTGCAGCAGGGTTGCGCCGCCTCCAAAGACCGGCCAACCTTCACGCGCCGAGCTCTTTCCAGCGCCGGTCGCCCGTCCACGCTGATGCTCGGCTCCGCCGCGCGGCCGTCGCCTTGTCTGCCGTAAGCGTCGAGTCTAAGATGCCCCGCACCAAGGAGGAGTGGTTAGCCATGCAGCCGGCTTTAGGCGATGTCTCCTGCGACCTGCGCACCGTCGAGACTGCAAACCCCACTGAGGGCTGGCGCGAGGTACTGGCGCGGACCTACACCTTCGGATTCGCGGTCCGGGCGGCCCCGGCGTCCGGCGAGACGTTCTCCGCCAGCACGTCGCGGTGGCAGCTCGGCAGCCTTGCGCTCGTCCATACCGTGCACGACCGCGGCGACGGCCACAGAGGCCCATCCGAGATCGCTGCCAGCGATCCTGACCTCGTCGGGTTTCTGTACATGCGCCACGGCACGATCGGTCTGGACTTCGAGGGCAGGCCGGTCGCGCTCCGCCCCGGCGAGCTCGTGATGTGGGACACCGCGCGCCGCGGAGGCTTCACGACGTTCGCCCGGGTGGACAACCAAACTCTCGTTGTCCCGCGGGAGCGCCTGGCGATGGCGGCTCCAGGCTACGAGGCGATGTTCGGCCGGCCGTTCCGCCCCGACCATCCCGCCGCCAGGCTGATGGGAAGCTTCATGGGCGCCCTCATGCCGGTCGTCAGCCGCCTCGACGCAGCGGCGCGCGACGCGGTGGCCGATGCCGCGTTGGATATCGCGCGAGCGGTCGTCGCAACACGCGACGACCCTCAACCGCGACAGCAGACCGCGGCGCGGCTCATCGCCGTGCGGCTGTACATCGACGCGAACCTCAGCAACCCAGGCCTCTCCCCGGCAACTATCGCGAAGGCGAACGCCATCTCGCTCCGCACCCTGCACCGGTTGTTCGAGGCCACGGACGACAGCGTCGGCGCGGTCATTCGCGAGCGCAGGCTCAGCCGCTGCCGTGCCGATCTGCTGCGCGGCCCAGACGAGTCGGTCACCGCGATCGCCTACCGATGGGGCTTCCGCAACATGTCGTTCTTCAGCCGCCTGTTCCGTGAGCGGTACGGAGTGTCTGCGCGCGAGCTACAGATGAACGCACGCGTGGCGCATGCCCGCAGATGTGATCGGTCCGCGCTCCTCGGCGCTCGGTCTCCAGCTATATGGTGAGCCCGCTTGGATGTCGGCGGTTTCGACGCCTGGGTGTCAGGTGCGTCACGTTTGTTTATCAGTGGCCCGCGGAGACCGTTGAGGCGTGGCGGCTCCCAACGGCCGGCAGTAGAGACTGTAGATTCGAGCGATCGGCCGCGACGTAACGCTCGCCGCCTCATCCCACGGCAAGACGGGGGCGCACGCGCCACCGTCGGCGAGCGTGGACATCCAGTCCGGCCCGCCGCCGGCGGCAAGGCAGCCACCACACTCGTGCTCGAGGCGTTCGTTCCGATGGCTCGCGACCTGAGCTTCTCCCGCGTCGCCAAGGCGCGGCCTGATCTGGTCGGCCGAAACCCCAAGCCCCGGGCCTTCATCACCTGCGCGAGCTCCGATTGCAGCACCAGCAGCCGCTTGTTCTCGGGCGAGGGACGTCTTACTCGTTGGTGGCGTCGCGGACCGATGGGGTGT
The DNA here is from genome assembly GCA_019240655.1 of Solirubrobacterales bacterium. GTDB lineage: Bacteria > Actinomycetota > Thermoleophilia > Solirubrobacterales > Solirubrobacteraceae > Palsa-465. The sequence goes on along the minus strand of JAFAXX010000103.1, from coordinate 2,755 downwards.
CACGGACCCGGGAGCCGGCGCGGTTTATCCCGTAGCGCGCCGGCGTCGCGCTAACGGGCGCCAACGGCTTCGCAGCGTGCCCGCAGCTCGTCGAGCGCCTGGTGCATGAACCAGCCGGCCACCTGAGGGAAGAGCGGCGCGCGCGTGAGCAGCCCGAGGCGCCGACCGGGCAGGATGCCCAGCCGGTAGGTGGCATGCGTGCCGCCTTGCGGCCCGTCTGCAAACGTGTACTCGCCCTCGAGATCGCGCAGGTCACCTTCGAGCTGTCGCCACGCGATCCGGCGCGGCGGCTCGAAGGCGTAGCGCATGACGTAGCGGACGGTGCGGACCTGAGTGATAGCCACCGTCTCGACGACCTGCGGGCGCGAATGCTCGTCGCGGTCGTGGACGCGGATCTCGCCGACCATCGATTGCCACTCGGGATACGCCTCGACGTCGGCCAGGACGGCAAAGCAGGTGGCCGGCGGGGCGGCGATCGTCGCGCTGCGCTCTCCTCGGATCCAGTCCGCCACTCATTCACCTCGGCCTGTCAGACGGCGAGTGGGGGCGCTCAGCGGCCGGGCCCGGCGGGTGCTCGCCGAGCGAGCGCAGCTGGAGGTTGAGCACCGCGGGCAGCGCGATGACCGGGCGGGGCGAGCACTCCGATCGAGCAAACTGGGCGAGCACGCGGGCGACCAGCCCCGACGATCGTCCGCGCAACAGCAGTTCCTCGAGCACTGCGGCCTGCAGCGCCACCAGCGCGAAGCGAAGCCGTTCGCTGACGCGCGCGGGTTCAGCAAGTCGACCGCCGCGAGTTCGCGCTGGATCCGGGCATCGCTACGCGGCCGCCGCGCCGGGGCCGCAGCAACGAGTTCTCGCGTTCGAGCCGACCACGAACCGGCCAGGTACTCGGTCGCTGCGAGAAGACCAGACCTCAGTCCTGGCCATTGGCACGCAGTCACGCGCCGTGCCCGAGACGGTCCACGACATCCCCACCGATCGGCCGCGATTGACCTCAGTCTGCCTAACCGTGCCAAACCAGCCGGCCTGGCGGCACATTGCAGACGCGCCAACGTCACGGCAGCGGCGCCATCGCTCAAAACCAGGCAGCAGCAATCGGCGGGGACGGCTGTGCTGCTGCTGAGCGAGAGGATGCAGAACCAGCCACGCGCCCGGTCAGGGGCCCCGACACCATGGACAAGTCCGGTGTAGCCAACTGCCTGAGCGGTTCGCCGTTGAGTCGGCGTCTTGGCTCTCGCCCCCGAGCAGGGCCGCCCAGCTGGCTCGACGTTCGCTGTGAGGCACGGAGTTCACGGTGCAGCACCCCCGCACCAGACCTTCATCAACGACATGGCGATCTCGCCCATTCGGCCACCGCCGTGGCGTCGTGGCGCACGCCAGCCTCGACCGCGGCCGCCGATCAAGCATCGGTACCAGCCTGGGTTGCGCGACAAAACAAGACGACTAGGTTTTCTTGCAGTTGGTGTATACGTTTGGGCGCCGGGTACCCGGGTCGCTGGGCTTTACGCGACGACCGGAGCCGACACATGGCGCAACACCAACTTGGACAGGGATCTGATCACCCATCTATCCGACGTGAGGTCGACAGACAGGAACGCGATCGCGATGCTCGGCACGGGCGCCGTTCGAGTTCAAGACCTGCTGGTGGACGAGGGGGGGACGACTTCGATGCGACGGGTGGTGGCGTGAGGGCTGTATGGCCGGCAGTCGAGCCGTGAGCGCACCCCGGGCGGCCGCCGCGCGCCCTCGTCGGCCGCTGAGATGGCGATTCCTAGCCCTCTCGTGGTCGCCGGTGGTCTGCGCCTTGGGCCTGTGTCCGGTGGTGGCCGCGCTGGCGCCTCGCGGCCCTGCCATCCCGATCGCCCACGCCCGCGAGCTGGCCTCCTTTGAGCGGGTCGCTGGAGCGCACTTCGAGGGCAGCCTGGCGCGGATCGTCTCGCGACATCAGTTCCTGCGCGCCGCGCTCGAGAACTTCTATATGTGGGTCCATCTGCCGGTGCTGATCGGCGTGCTCGTCTGGGTTGCCCTCGAGCGGCCGGCGTCATTCTCCTTCGCCCGCGACACCTTTGTGTTCGCCCAGTGCCTGACCGCCGCCGTTTACTTGCTGATGCCAACCGCCCCTCCGTGGGCCGTGACGGCTCATCACACTCCGGAACTACTCGCCGGGAGGCTCGTCTACCGGTTACAAAGTCGTTTCGCGGCGATGCCCAGCGGCCATGTGGTGTTCGCCGTGGTCGCGGCCGGGACCGTGGCCTGCCTGGCGCGGTCCCGGATCTTACGTCTCATCGCGCTTGGCTATCCGCCCCTCGTGACGTTCGTCGTGCTGGCCACCGGCAACCACCTGTGGGTGGACGTCGTCGCCGGCGTCCTGGTGGCCGCGGCCGGCGCCGGAGCGGCCGGCTGGAAGCGCCAGGCACGATTTCGGTGCCCTGCGCGACGCCTCCCCGTGTCGGCGCCCGGGCCTCAGCCTGCGAAGGACGAATGCCCGGGCGGCGTCGTGTCGCCGAGGGCCGGGACGCGGCGCTCGATCTTTGTGGAACCGACTCGCATGGGTGGTGACATGGGATGAAGGTGGTGGTCATCGGAGCCGGCCTGGGCGGATTGGCAGTTGCACTGCGACTGCAGGCGCTCGGCTTCGAGGTCGAGGTGCTCGAGCGTCGCTCGTCCCCCGGCGGGCGTGCGTCTCGGCTGCGCACTGACGGCTTCACCTGGGACACCGGACCGTCGCTGATCACGATGCCCTGGGTGCTCGAGG
>JAFAXX010000145.1 GCA_019240655.1 Solirubrobacterales bacterium | reverse complement strand
TCCAGCGCAGTGGAGCTCCGACCCACGCACCAGCCCGGCGCTCGTGCAGGCGCTCGGGGAGACGGTCGCCGAGTTGTGGAGCCGGTCGCTGCTGATGAGCGACCCCCCGACCCACGCACGGCTGAGAGGCGCGGTGAAGCGGTTCTTCACTCCGCGCGCCGTGCAGCGCATCGAGACGCGGGTGCGCGCGATTGTCGATGCCGCGGTCGCGCCGCTTGCCGACGGCGCGCCGGTGGAGCTGATGAACGAGGTTGCCTACCCGATCCCCCTTGGGGTGATCGCCGAGCTGTTCAACATCGGCGAAGAGGGCGCCCAGTTACTCCAACGCGAAACCCCGGCGCTGATCGGCATCCTCGAGGTCACCCCCAGCTCTTCGACGCTGAAGGCCGCCATGACCGCCGCCATGACGCTCACCCTGTTCCTCATCCCGATCCTCGCCGAACGGCGTCGTCGCCCCGGGGAGGACCTGCTCAGCGCACTCGTCGATGCTCCGGGAGGCCAGCAACCTCTCGAACCGGACGAGATCATCGGCCTATGCCTGCTGCTGCTCGCCGCCGGGCACGAAACCACCGCGAATCTGATCGGCAACGGCTCCCTCGCTCTGCTCGAACATCCCGACCAGCTCGACGCGCTCGACCGGAACCCGGAGCTGACGCGGCCCGCCGTCGAGGAAATGCTGCGCTACGACGCTCCGACGCAGGTCGTCTCTCGCATCGCCCGTGAAGACCACCGGCTCGGGAGCATCCAGATCAGCGCGGGCAGGCAGGCGCTGATCGTCGTGGGCGCGGCCAACCGAGATCCCCTCCGCCACGCCCAGCCCGACCAGCTCACGCTTCGTCGGGCAGATCAAGCGCACCTCGCCTTCGGACACGGCCCACACTTCTGCCTCGGCGCGGCGCTCGCCCGAGTCGAGGCGCAAGCAGCGTTCTCCCGCATCTGCGGGCCTCTGAGCCGCTTTCGCCGCGCCGGCTGGAGCGGCCGGCGCGGCGACACTGCGACGATGCGCCGACTCCAGAGCCTGTGGGTCGGCACCAGCAGCCCCCCTGGGGCGCGTGCGCTTACTTGGGTTTGTTCGAGTTGATCTTGATCGGCGGCGCCATGATCGGATGCGGGAGCTGGTAGAACGCTCCCGCCGCGTTGCCCTGCTTGCCGAAGCCAACGCCCGCGCCCTCGAGCGCGGTCTCGATGCCCTGAGGGCGCTGAATCGAGAAGGCCTCGAAGCCGACGTTGTTGGGCGGCGTGGCCCCGATCAGCGTTTCGGCCAGGACCCGGTGCTCGGACTCAACGCCGGCGATCTCGGCTGAGAAGCGCGCGAACTGACCGTTTCCGGCCTGCGCAAACGCCGTGACCCCGATCAGGTAGAGGTTGACAAACAGCGTCTCGCCGGCCACCAGCGCCTTGCCGAGCGCGGTCAGGTCGAGCGTGTTCCCGGAGCCGCCGAAGAACGCATCGGGGATCCAGAACTTCGTCGTGGTGGGATTCCAGTACTTGCGCGTGAAGCGGAAGTGATCCACTTCTGCGGCGAAAGCGCCCTCGAATACCGCCAAGTCGCCGGCCGGCACCGAGTTGCGGTTCGCCCGACGCAGGACCTCGGTGAGCAGCGTCACGGTCAGCGCCTCGGTGGTTACCGCGACGGTGCCGAACGCGCTTATCGAGCTGTGTCCACCCTTGGCGAGCGCGGCGCCGGCGGGCTCGAGCGCACCACCGGCGGCGACAGCGGCGGCGCCCACCGCCGCGCACTCCAACAGCCTCCGGCGGGTGGCATGGGGGCTACCCGCCTTGCGTAGCGCATCCTCGAGCTTCGGGACGTCCGTCGATTCTGGCATGTGTTGGTCCTCTCTGGCCGCGTGTAAGGGCATTAGCCACGCGCGACTGTCGAGTGCTGCCGCCCCCGGTCCCTTCTCCGTCCCGTCCCGGCCCGACGCGACGGCCACCTACCACCTCCGCAGCTGCACCCTGCCGCTCGTTGCGCCGAGTCTAACGGGCGGTCGCTGACCGAGGGGACGAATAGCGATCCCACCACGAAGGACACCGGGAGGAATAGACGTTGGCACGCTCCGGCGGGGTCTCCATGCGGACAGAGCGAATGCCACCGCCGCACGGACGCAGTTTCATGGCGCGCGGGGAGGTTCTCGCCGGGGTTGCTAGGCTTGCCGGTAGCGATGTCGTCCCGACTCGACCTGCGACTTCTTCTCCTCCCCCTTCGGGGGGAATAGCGCGTGGCGGCCGCCGAAGCCGCGAGATCAGCACCGAGAGAAGTCCAGTTCGAGACACGAGAGGAGCGACATGAACAGCACAGTGGACCCCAGCCGAGTACTGATCTTCGACACCACGCTGCGCGACGGCGAGCAGTCGCCGGGGATCGCGCTCAACACGCAGGAAAAGCTCGAGATCGCCCAGCAGCTGGCCCGGCTCGGCGTCGACGTGATCGAGGCCGGGTTTCCGATCACATCGCCGGGCGACTTCGAGGCGGTCCAGGCGATCGCCCGCAAGGTGCTCGAGCCGGCGCCGCCGGTGATCGCAGCGCTCGCCCGAACCCATGTGGCCGACATCGACGCGGCCTGGAACGCCGTCCGCGACGCGGAGCGCCCGCGGATCCACACCTTCATCTCGACCTCCGACATCCACATCCGCTACCAGCTTCAGACCACGCGTGAGGACGTGAAAGGCCAGGCGCGGGCGGCGGTGGCGCACGCCAAGCAGTATCTGGACGACGTGGAGTTCTCGCCGATGGACGCCACGCGGGCCGACGTCGAGTTCACCGCCGAGGTTTGCCGGATCGCCATCGAGGAGGGCGCGACCACGATCAACATCCCCGACACCGTCGGTTACACGATGCCGGAGGAGTTCACGGCCTACCTCAAGCGGCTGTACGCGCTGGTGCCCGAGCTGAGCGAGGTCGTGCTCTCGGTGCACTGTCACGACGACCTGGGGCTGGCGGTGGCCAACTCCTTCGCGGGCCTCCTGGCCGGCGCGCGTCAGGTGGAGTGTGCGGTCAACGGGATTGGTGAGCGCGCCGGCAATGCGTCGCTCGAGGAGATCGTGATGCTCCTCCACACGCGAGCGGCCGACGTGGGGCTGCGGACCCAGGTGGTGACCCGGGAAATCGCGCGGACCTCACGCCTGGTCTCGCGGCTCACCGGCTACCCCGTCCAGCCGAACAAGGCGGTGGTCGGCCGTAACGCGTTCGCCCACGAGTCCGGGATTCACCAGGATGGAGTCCTCAAGGAGCGCACCACCTACGAGATCATGGACGCCACCACGGTTGGGCTGGAGGCCAACTCGATCGTGCTCGGCAAGCACTCCGGCCGCCACGCCCTCCAGCAGGCCCTGGCCGAGCTCGGCTTCGAGCTCTCGGGCCAGGCGCTGAACACGGCGTTCAGGCGCTTCAAGGAGATCGCCGACAAGAAGAAGCAGGTGACCGCGATGGACCTCGAGGCGCTCGTGACGGACGAGCTCCGGGGCGAGATCACCGGCTACCAGCTCCAGTGGTTCGACGTCGAGGCGTCCTCGCGGCGCCCGCCGCATGCGACCGTCGGGGTGGTCGGCCCGGACGGGGTCGAGGTGACCGGCTCGTTCACCGGCGATGGGCCGGTGGACGCGATCTTCCGCGCGATCAACGCGGCGACCGGCAGCGACGCCCGGCTGCGCGAGTTCCGCGTCGACGCCGTGACCGGCGGCCAGGACGCGCTCGGCGAGACCTCGGTGGTGCTCGAGCTCGGCGGCGTCACCGGCGCGGGACAGGGCGTCTCTACCGACATCCTCGAGGCCGCCGGCCGGGCATACGTCCGCGCGCTCTCGACCGCCTGGCGCAGGCGCGGGATCATGGCGGAGGCCGAGGCCGCGACCGCCGGCGCGGCGGTCGCGGTGCAGACGCCATAGCCGCTCCCGGGGGCTGTCGCCCGCTGACCGCCTGCGGCGCGGCTTGCCGTTAGGTCAGCCGGCGCTCACCTGCGCGCGAGGGCGAGCCCCTGTCGGTAGCCGGCCGAGAGGACGCGGTCGCGCGGCTCGCGATCCATGAAGTTGTTGCCCATGGCCGCCGCCGCCTCGGCGTTCGGAGCGACCATGCGGACCTGCGCTCCGCGCCGGCGCAGGACGAGCGCCTCGACCGATACGGCCGAGCGCGAGACCTGGCGGATCGTCTGCAGCACGCCGTGCGAGCCGATCAGGTTGCCGGTGGGATTCAGGCAGAGCACGACCGTGTCGCGGCCTGCCGGCGCGACATCGAGGTTGGTCGGGCTCCAGACGCCGCCGTCCACGTATTCGCGCCCACCGATCTTGACCGGTTCGAACATCCACGGAACGGTGCACGAGGCGACCACCGCCTGCGCAACCGTGGCGGCGGGGGCGCCGGGGCTCCCGAAGACGACCCGCCGGCCGGTGCGCCGGTCGACCGCGGCGACCCGGAGACGCCCGTCGAAGCGCGCCGGCGAGCGCTCCATCTGATGACGCAGGCGGTCGAGGGTCTGGCCGGAGTGCGGCAGCCGGCGGAGCATCACCGCACGGAGCGCGGCGGCTCCCGGCGCCGCGATCCCCACGGCCAGTGGCGCGAACGATGCGCCGGCGGCGAGCGCGAACCCGCCGGCGCGGCGGGCGGCCACAAGGGCGGCGGCAGCCAGGCCCTCGGCGGGCTGCACGGAGGCCTCCTCGATCTCCGTGGGCACCGTCGCCGGGCGCCGGGGCCGCTCGCCGGCGACCAACTGCGCGGAGACGATCGAACCCGCGGAGGTCCCGAGGAAGTTCTCGCACTCGCGCAGGTCGAAGCCGGTGGCGTCCTCGACACCGGCGAGCACGCCCATCAGCCAGGCTTCGCCCAGGACGCCGCCGGCTCCGAGGACGAGGACGTCGGGTCGTGAGATCACGTGAGCGAGGCTAGCTGCCGGGCGACGCTAGCTGTCAGGCGACGACGCAGCGTCGCCCGCGCCGCGACGCGTACGTGATAACGTACGCTCGTATGACGACGGCCGCGCAAGAACTGCCCGCGGCCGGGCAACTCGGCCCGCGGATCCGGGCGCTGCGCGAATCGATGTCGCTGTCCCTGCGCGACCTCGCCGAGCGCTCCGGCGTCAGCGCGCCGATGCTCTCACAGGTCGAGCGGGGCGAGACGAGCCCGACGCTGCAGGTGGCGTCGCGGATCGCCGCCGGGCTCGAGCTGCGGCTCTCGCAGCTGCTGCGCCTGGATGAGGAGGGCGCGGTGACGATCGTCCGCGCGGGCGAGCGCCGGCAAGGTCCCGAGCGGGTGGCCGGCCACCGGTACGAGGTGCTCACGCCGCCGCTGCCGGGCCAGCGGGCGGAGCTGTCGCGGCACACGCTGGCGCCCGGGGCGGCGACCGGCGGACCCGGCGACCCGCCGATGCACGAGCCCGGCAGCCGGGAGACCGCGCTGATCGAAGCCGGGCGGGTGGTGCTGCACTGTGACGGCGCCGCGCATGAGCTCGGCGGCGGCGACTGCGTGACCTTCGACGCCGATCTTCCCCACCACTTCGAGAACCCCGGACCCGATGAGGCGGTGCTGCTCGCGATCGTCAGCGCCGGTCTGAGGAGGAGCTGACATGCCGCAATCTCTGTTCGAGAAGATCTGGGACGCCCACGAGGTCGCACCCGGCCTGCTGTACATCGATCTGCACCTGGTCCACGAGGTGACGAGCCCGCAGGCGTTCGACGGGCTCCGGCTGGCCGGGCGGCGGGTGCGCCGGCCAGACCGCACGCTCGCCACCGCCGACCACAACGTGCCCACCGACGGCACGCCGACCGCACAGCGGATCCGGGACGAGCTCTCGCGGGTCCAGGTCCAGACCCTCGAGCGCAACTGCGCCGAGTTCGGGATCCCGCTGTACTCGCTCGGCTCCGATCGTCAGGGCATCGTCCACGTGATCGGTCCGGAGCTCGGGGTCACCCAGCCCGGCATGACGATCGTCTGCGGCGACTCTCACACCGCCACCCACGGCGCGTTCGGCGCCCTCGCCTTCGGGATCGGCACCAGCGAGGTCGAGCATGTGCTGGCCACCCAGTGCCTGGTCCAGGCCAAGCCGCGGTCGATGCGGATCCGCTACGAGGGCGCGCCGGGCTTCGGAGTCACCGCCAAGGACCTGATCCTCGCAACGATCGGCCAGATGGGCGTGGCCGGCGCGGTCGGCCACGTCGTCGAGTACGCCGGCGAGGCGATCGAAACCCTCTCGATGGAGGGCCGGATGACGATCTGCAACATGACCATCGAGGGCGGCGGCCGCGCCGGGATGATCGCGCCGGACGAGACCACGTTCGAGTGGGTGATGGGCCGCCCGGCTGCGCCGCCCGAGCTCCCGGACGAGTGGCGGACGCTGAAGAGCGACGACGGCGCACACTTCGACCGTGAGATCACCGTCGACGCCGCCGCGCTGAGCCCGATGGTCACCTGGGGGACCACGCCGGGGATGGTCGTGCCGGTTACCGAGCGCGTCCCCGATCCCGACTGCGAGCAGGACGAGCGGGCGCTCGAGTACATGGGCCTCGAGCCGGGCATGCCGATCGAGGCGATCAAGCTCGACCGGGTGTTCATCGGGTCGTGCACCAACTCGCGGATCGGCGATCTGCGCGCCGCCGCCCAGATGATCGACGGCCGCCGAGTGGCCAAGGAGGTCTACGCGATGGTCGTCCCCGGCTCCCAGCAGGTAAAGCTGCAGGCGGAGCGGGAAGGCCTCGACGAGGTGTTCAAGCGCGCCGGGTTCGATTGGCGTGGCGCCGGGTGCTCGATGTGCCTGGGCATGAACCCGGACATCGCCGCGCCGCGAGAGCGGGTCGCCTCCACCTCCAACCGCAATTTCGAAGGCCGACAGGGCCGGGGAGCACGCTCGCACCTGGTCAGCCCGCAGATGGCGGCGGCGGCGGCGATCGAAGGCCACTTCGTCGACATCCGGGACTGGAGCGACCGATGAGGGCGATCGAGACCATCACGGGGCGCGTGTCGGTGCTGAACCGCGACGACATCGACACCGATCAGATCATCCCGAAGCAGTTCCTCAAGCGGGTGGAGCGGACGGGGTTCGGCGAGTTCCTGTTCTACGACTGGGCCAAAGAGCCGGACTGGGACCTGCCGAAGAATCCCGTACTGGTGGCCGGCCGCAACTTCGGCTGCGGCTCGAGCCGCGAGCACGCGCCGTGGGCGCTCGAGGACTACGGCTTCCAGGCGGTCCTCGCGCCCAGCTTCGCGGACATCTTCCGATCGAACTGCACCAAGATCGGCCTGTTGCCGGTCGAGCTGCCGGCGGAGGCCTGCATCGCGATCGCAGAGGCGGGGGAGGCCCAGGTCGACCTCCGCGAGCAGGAGGTGCGCTGGCCCGGCGGCAGCTCCAGCTTCGAGATCGACCCCGACATCAAGCACCGGCTCCTGAACGGCCTCGACGACGTCG
>JAFAXX010000128.1 GCA_019240655.1 Solirubrobacterales bacterium | reverse complement strand
GGTGAACGACGTCTCGCTGTCGATCGCCCCGGGCGAGATAGTGGGGCTGATCGGCCCCAACGGCGCGGGCAAGTCGACGCTGATCGATGCCCTCAGCGGCTTCGTGCCGCTGGCGACGGGCACGATCACGCTGGGTGAGAAGGACCTGACCAGGACCGCGCCTCACCAGCGCGTGCACGCCGGGCTCGTCCGCTCGTGGCAGTCGGTTGACCTGTTCGACGATGTCAGCGTGCGCGAGAACATGGAGGTCGCGTCGGAGCGGCCGGCGGGGCAGGCCCTGCTCGAGGTCGTGTGGCCGCGGCGCCACGCGCTGGCGGAAACCGCGTCAGCCGCCGTCAGCCAGTTCGCCCTCGGCGATGACCTCGAGCGCCTGCCGGTCGAGCTTTCCTTCAGCCAGCGCCGGATGGTCACGACCGCTCGCGCGGTCGCGCTGAATCCAAGCGTGCTGCTGCTCGACGAGCCGGCCGGCGGCTTCAGCGATGTGCGCCGGCACGAGCTCGCGGAGGCGATCGCGCCGCTCGCGCGGGAGCGGGGGATGGGGCTGCTCGTGGTCGATCACGACATGCCGTTCGTGATGGGTCTGTGCGACCGGATCGTCGTGCTCAACTTCGGAGAGAAGATCGCCGACGGGACCCCGGACGAGGTACGTGCGAATCCGGAGGTGATCTCGGCGTACCTGCGCGGGGACGCCGAGGAGCGGGCCGAGGAGGAGCACGAGCTCGTTACCGCAGCCCGAAGCCGCCACGCGCGCCGGGCCGGACGTGAGCGCTCGGTGCTGCTGGCGGCGCGCGACATGGCCGTCGGCTACTACGATCATCCGGTCGTGCGCGGCATCGATCTCGAGGTGCGCCCGGGGGAGGTGGTGGCGCTGCTCGGTGCCAACCGGGCCGGCAAGACGACGACGCTGCTCGGCCTGGCCGGCGCGATTCAGCCGCTCGCGGGCGAGGTCTACTGGCTCGGGGAGCAGGTCAGCAAGCGCGTGCCGCTGCACAGGCGCGCGGCTCAGGGACTCGGGTTCCTGACCGACGAGCGGGCGGTCTTCCAGCAGCTGACGGTTACGGAGAATCTCCGGGTTGACGCGCGTTGCGACGCGGGTTATGTCCTGCGGCTGTTTCCGGAGCTCGAGGACCACCTGAACCGTCGCGCCGGTCTGCTCTCCGGCGGCCAGCAGCAGATGCTCGGGCTCGGACGGGCGCTGGCGCGCCACCCCAAGGTGCTGCTCGTCGACGAGATGTCGCTCGGACTGGCGCCGATCATGGTCGCGCGATTGATGGAGGTGCTCCGGCAGGCCGCGGACGATCAGGGCGTGGGTGTGGTTCTGGTCGAGCAACACGTGCAGGAGGCGCTGCGGATCTCGGATCGCGTGTGCGTCGTCGCGGGCGGGCGGATGACGCTCGCCGGAAACGTCGAAGACGTGGTCGACCGAGTCGAAGACGCGTTCCTGGCCGACGTTCTCGGGCAGGCCGCGTGAGCGAAAGGGGCGAACATCGATGGCGTCACTTCCATCTGAGGACGAGGTACGGGCCTGGCTCGCCGAACGGCGCAACTGGCGTCGCTGGGGCGAGGACGACCAGCGCGGCGCGTTCAACCTGATCACACCGGAGACCGTCGTCGAAGCGGCGCGGCTCGTCCGCACCGGGATCCGGGTCTCTCTGGCCCAGCCGCTGCCAAAGGCGCCGGGGCCGAAGAACGCCTTTCCCGTGATCCACACGATGCGCAAGCGCAGCCTCGGGCATCCCAGCGGCGCCGGTGAGTCGGGCGACACGGTAACCGCGACGTGGCACGCGCCGCTCATGACTCACCTCGACGCGCTCTGCCATGTGTGGGACGAACACGGGATGTGGAACGGCCGCGACCCAGATGCGCAGATCGGGTTCGACGGCACGCGCTGGGGCGGGATCGAGCAGTGGCGCGATGGCTTCTTCTGCCGCGGAGTCCTGCTCGACGTTCCCCATCACCGGGGTGAGCCCTACGTGACCCAGGAGCGGCCGGTGCACGGCGCGGAGCTCGTCGACATCGCCGGCGCGTCCGGGGTGCGGCCGCATCCGGGCGACGCGCTCGTCGTGCACTGCGGGCTCGCCGCCTACGAGCGGGACAACGGGCCGATGCGGGCCGAGCTCAGGCCAGGCCTCCATGCGTCATGCATGCCGGTGATCCGCGACTGGGACTGCTCGCTGCTGGTGTGGGACATGCAGGACCTCACGCCATCCGGTTACGACGCCGCAGCGTGGTCCGTGCACGGCATCCTCTACGCCTACGGCGTCGGAATCGTCGATGCGGTCGTTCTCGAGCCGCTCGCGGATGAGTGCCGCCGGCAGTCGCGCCAGGAGTTCCTGCTCGTCGTCGTCCCGCTGTTCATCGAAGGCGGGACGGGCTCGGCCGTCAACCCCGTGGCCGTGTTCTGATTTACAGCGAGATGGTTGACAATGACGTCGCCAACTTTTAGCTTTCGAGCATGAGTCTCATGGATGGCGAATCGCCCGTCGTCGACCGTATTCGGCGGCACATCGCCGAGGGCGTCTACAACCCGCGGGAGCGGCTCGTCGAGGCCGAGCTGGCCGAGCGATACGGCGTCACGCGGTCAGCCCTGCGGATTGCGCTGCTGGAGCTCGCCTCGGAAGGGCTGATCGAGCGCGAGCACAACCGCGGGGCGCGCGTTCGCGCCCTGTCGGTCAGCGAGGCGATCGAGATCGTCGAGGTTCGCCGGGAGCTCGAGGCGCTGTGCGCGCGGCGAGCGGCCGAGCACGCGACCGAGGATGAACGCGAGCAGCTGCTCGGCCTCGTCTCGGTGATGCGCAAGGCCGTGGACGACGGCGATTACCTCGGCTACATGCGCGCAAACGGCGAGTTCCACGAGGCGATCTTCGCCATGGCCCGCCACCGGACCGCCGCCGGCATGCTGGCGCGGCTAGGCAATCTCAACCTCAACCATCACTTCCCGACCGTGTTCACCTCGCGGCAGCCGACGGGCTCCCTCCGTGAGCACGAGCGTCTCGCCGAAGCGATCGCGCGGCGCGACCCCGACAGGGCCGCCGCCGCGATGCATGAGCACCTGACGAGCCTCGTCGACATGCTGCAGCGGTATGAGGCGGCGACGACTGCGCCCGCGTGATCGCCGGCGGCCGTACGAGCGGCGTCGAGAGCCAAGCGCAGTCCGGAGGTGGCGGGGGGCCGATGGAGACCTTTGAGGTCGGTCTCACCCGAGACCAGCGGCGCGCGGACGGCAGGCCCGAGTACTCGGTGGACGCGCTCGAAGAGGCCGGGGTCAGCTGGCGGTTTCTCGCTCACGACACCGAGCCGATCCGCGCGGAGGACATCGACGGGCTCGACGGCCTGATCGTCAACGCCCGCAGCTTGACCAGCGCGAGCCTCGAATGCGCTCACCCGCCGCTCGTCGCGGCCCGGCTCGGAGCCGGCTACGACGCGATCGACGTGGAGGCGGGCACGGTGCGCGGCGTGTATCGGAGGCGATATCGCGACTCTGGCGCGGCCGTTCGGACTTCGCGTGATCGCGCACAACCGGTCCGGCTCCGCCCGTGGCGGGGTGGAGCTGGTCGACCTGGAGACCCTGCTGCGGGAGTCGGACTACCTCGTCGCCACTCTCCCTCTGACCGAGGACACCCACCACCTTCTCGACGCCGATCGCATTGGTCAGATGAAGTCCACCGCCTACCTCATCAACATCGGGCGCGGTCAGACGGTCGATCAGGCGGCACTCACCGAAGCGCTGAAGCGCGGAGGCATTGCCGGCGCCGCACTCGACGTCTTCGAGCGCGAGCCCGTCGACCCCGCCGATCCGCTGTTGACGATGGACAACGTCATCGTCACCCCGCACGCGATCGGGCTTACTCGGGAGATGCTCACCGACGTCGGCCGCAGCGCCTGTCGGAGCGTACTGGCGGTGGCCGAGGGCCGCGTGCCGGCAACCGTGATCAATCCGCGGGCGCTCGAGCGCCCTCGGCTCGCGAACCGCCTGCGTCGCTGACCGGCCGGTCGGTGTGGCGGCGCAGGAAGTCGCTCAGATGCTGCACGTAGGCCGAGCGGTGGGCGCGCTCGCTGTGGATCCCGTGCCCGGCGCCGGCCACGCGCACGACCTCGACGGACGGATGGGTCTGGGCGAGGCGCCGTTCGTGGGCGGAAGGGAAGGCGGCGCCCAGCGCGTCGTCGGCCGCCAGGATCAGCACCGGCACGGCGACCGCCGCGGTCGTGTCGGTGGGGGCCAGGGTCGAGCGGTCGGCCGCGCCGGTGAGGACCTCGGGGTCCATACGCAGATGCGCGTCGGCGGAGGTCAGCAGCGCGTCGTCGCAGACGACGTCGCCCATCGTCACCGATGGGTCGGGCGCGAACGGGGCCGCCCCCATCTCCTCGGCGGCGACCGAGACCTCGACGCCATCGCGCTGCCAGCCGATCGCACGATCGCGCACGAGCGGGAACAGCTTGGCCATCGGGTTCTTCTCGTGCTCGTCGGGTTCGCCCATGAACAGCGGCGGGTCTTCGAGGAACGCGGCGCGGACGAGATCCGGATGGCGCTGGGCGACCCACCATGCCGTCACGCCGCCCAGCGAGTGGCCGACGAGCACCGCCGGTCGGCCGGCCAGCTCACGGAGGACATCGGCGACGTCGCCGCCGTAGCGATCGATGACGTAGCTACCGGGCGCGTGCTCAGAGCGCCCGTGCCCGCGCAGGTCGACGAGGATGATCCGCCGTCCGTCGGTGATCTCCGCCGGCAGCCACTCGTAGGTCCGGGCACTCCCCGAGACCCCGTGCAGGAAGACCACGGGCGGGCCGTCCGCCGGGCCGCTCACCTCCACGTTCAGGCCGACTCCGTCGCTCTCGATTCGCATGGTCCTCCCGGTGAAACCGACCGCCGTTCGCCACGTCGGGCTACCCGGATCAAGTCGTTCCAAGCCGTCGCCGGGAGCCTTGACTACTTTGGTGGGAGCTGATGGTCGCCCCACGCCTCCGCAACGTCGCGCTGCTGGTCGCCGGCTGCTTCTTCATGGAGTTGCTCGACGCCACGATCGTCGTCACCGCGGTGCCGAAGATCAGCGCTTCGCTCCATGTCCGGCCCGGCACGACCGCGCTGATCATCACGGCGTACCTGGTGACGGTCGCGGTGCTGATTCCGCTGAGCGCCTGGATGACGCTGCGCCTCGGCTACCGGCGGGTGTTCGTATCGGCGATCGGCATCTTCACGCTGGCGTCGCTCGGCTGCGCGCTCAGCCAGAGCTTCGACGAGCTGGTCGCGATGCGCGTGCTGCAGGGCGTGGGGGGCGCGATGATGGTGCCGGTCGGCCGGATGGTCGTGTTCGAGCAGGCCGAGAAGCCGCAGGTCATGCGGCTGATGTCCTACATCGTCTGGCCCGGGCTGGTCGCACCGGTGATTGCTCCGCTGGCCGGCGGGGTGATCACCACGTACGCCAACTGGCGCTGGCTGTTCGCGATCAACATCCCGCTCGGCCTCGTCGGGGTGGTGGCGGCGTGGCGGCTGATCGAGGGACGGCCGACCGAGACGCCGCCGCCGCTCGATCGCGTCGGCGTGCTGCTCACCTGCGGCGGGCTGACCGCGCTCACGTACGCCGCCCACCTGGTGACGGAGGCGCGCGTGAACTGGCCGCTGGCGGCGCCGCTGCTCGTGGCCTCGGTGGTCCTGCTCGCCGCGGCGACCCGGCACCTGCTCCGGGCCCCGACACCGCTGGTCGACCTGCGGACCCTGCGGATCGGGACGTTCGCGGACGCGATGTCCGGCAGCGTCCTCGTGTGGCTCGTGATCGGGTCGATCCCGTTCCTGCTTCCGCTCCTGTTTCAGACCGTGTTCGGATGGAGCGCGATCAAATCGGGCGCGGTCGTGCTGTTCGTGTTCGTGGGCAATATCGCGATCAAGCCCCTGACCACGCCGATGTACTCGACCTACGGCTTTCGCCGGGTGCTCCTGGCCGCGACGGCGTGCCTCACCCTGTCGACGGTCGGATGCGCGCTCCTCACCGCCGCCACGCCGGTCATCGCGATCGCCCTCCTGGCCCTGATCAGCGGCGCGGCGCGCTCGGTGGCGATGACCGGCTACTCGACGCTCGCGATGAGCGACGTGCCGACCGCGCAGATGCGCAATGCCAACGCGCTCAACGCCACCGGCCAGCAGCTGTTCACCGGCCTGGCGGTCGCCCTCAGCACCGTCGCGCTGCGCTTCGGCGAGCTGCTCGGCGATCGCGGCGGGCGCTCGCCCTACGTGGTCGCGTTCCTGGCCGTCAGCCTCGTCGGGGCGGCGGCCACCGCGGTCGCGTACCGCCTGCATCCGACGGCCGGCGAGGTGCTGACCCGCCGTGAGCCGGTACGGACCTAGTGCCCCGGGCCGCCCGGGCGCTCGCCGGCGCGAGAGCCACGCCGCGGGGCGCGCTCCGCGCGCCCCCTTCACACCTGCCGTCGGGCTATGGATGGCCGGCGGGCAGCCCCGCCTCCCGCAGCCGGCGGGCCATGTCGTAGAAGCCGGTCTGGAAGTCGGTGAGCCGCGCCGGGTTTCCTTCTGCCGCGATCGGATCGTCGAACCGCGCCCGGGCGAATTCGGCCCGCCATCCGGTCATGCGGCTTGCCAGCGCGCTGTGATCGGGGAGCTCCGGACGCGGCTCGCCGCCCGCCAGCAGGTGCCCGAGGTGGTGCGCGGCGGCGACGCGCGCGGTCACCGCCGGGATCTGGTTCTCGGACCGGCAGAAGCGCGTGAGGATCGTCTTCATGATCGACGTGTGGTCGAAGTGCAGATCGCGCCCCAGAATCGCCGTCGAGGAGGAGCCCGGCGCGACCAGCGGCGAGACGAGCATCGCGGGGACGCGGACGCCGAGACGCTGGAAGCCCGGATGGTCGTCGACCGCGCTCGGCGGCGGGACGTGGTCGTAGAGGCCGCCGTGCTCGTCGTAGACGATCACGAAAAGCGTCTTCGGCCACGTCCTGGCCGAGCTCAGCGCGTGGTAGAGCGTGAGCACGAGGTCCTGGCCCGCCAGGACGTCAGACGGCGGGTGGTCGTCGTTCGAGTTCGGCCCGAGCACGCGCAGGTCCTTGAAGTGCGGGTCGATCCAGGAGACCGCGGGGAGCCGGCCGGCGGCCACGTCGTCGAGGAACGAGGGGCCTTCCTCGGTGAGATCCCCGACGCCGCGTTCCCGGGTGCTGAGCTTGCGCTGATCGACGTAGGCGAAGCGGTCGTGGCGCGTGAAGCGGTAGGCGGGATCGGCCGCCCGCAGCGTGCCCGGATCGAACGAATACCAGCCCCAGTCGACGTCGTGCTGGTCCAGGTAGCGGACGAAGCTGGGCAGGGAGTAGAGCGGCACCGCGACGTCGTCACGGGAGCCGGCGGCCTGCCCGGTGAGCGCATACAGACGGTTGGGCCAGGTCGCCCCCGGCACCGAGCTGAACCAGCGGTCGACGACGCAGTATTCGGCGGCGAGGTGGTCGTAGACGGGGAGATCGTCGGCGTTGTAGTAGCCCATCACGAGACCTGGGTCCGGCACCGGGACGCCGGCCTTGGCGGCGCGGGCTCTCGAGATGCGAGCGAAGTTGGCCGCAAACCCCTGGCCGCCATCGGCGAGCTGCTCGTCGACCGACGCCGAGGCGTGGTCGGGGTCCTCGGGCTCGCCGCTGAACTGGGTGCGGTCGAGATGGTGAATCGGGTAGGGCGTGCCGTCGATCGCGTTGAAGTTGACCTCGGGCCCCTCGAGGCCGTCGACGTCCGTCCGGCCCCGCCCGCCGTCGGCCTCGGGCAGCGAGAGATACCCGAGCATGTGGTCGAACGAGCGGTTCTCCATCATCAGGACCACGATGTGGTCGATCCCGTCAAGTCGCGTCGCGGCGTCGTCGCTCGGGGCGGGGATCATCCGGGTGGGCGTCGACGGGATCGGCGCGGTCAGCACCTCGACGATCCGCCGCCAGCGGGCCGGCAGCAGATGCGCGGCGTGCTCGAGGGCGAGGCGCTCGGCGTGTTCGAAGAACTCGGTCATCAGGAGGTCTTTGTTCGCGGGCGGTGAGACGGTACCTGCGTCGCGCCCTCGAGTGGGCCCTGAGACGCACGTGATTCGCTGGGCGCCCCGGGGTAGACCAAACCGCGATGGCGGACGCCGCGGTGCTTGACGTCAACGTTGACATGGGTGAGAGCTTCGGGCGCTGGAAGCTCGGCGACGACGAGGCAATGATGCCGTTCATCTCCTCGGTCAGCATCGCCTGTGGCTTTCACGCCGGCGACCCGGGGACGATTCGCCGGACCGTCCATGCCGCGGTTGCGCACGGCCTGCAGATCGGAGCTCACGTGGCCGTGCCCGACCTGATCGGGTTCGGGCGCCGGCGGATGGCCATGTCGCCCGAGGACGTCCGCAACGACGCGCTCTATCAGATCGGCGCCCTCAAGGCGTTCGTCGACGCCGAAGGCGGGACGCTCGGCCACGTCAAGCCGCACGGCGCGCTGTACGCGATGTGCTCGGCCGATCCCGAGCTCGCCGGCGCGGTGGCGCAGGCCACCGCCGAGGTCGACCGCGACCTGCTGGTGCTCCTGCTGAGCGAGGACGTCGCCCCGGCGGTGCGGGGGCGCGGCGTACGCCTCGCCACCGAGGCCTTCCCCGACCTCAACTACAACCCGGACGGCACCTTGATGATCGAGGCCGTCAAGCAGGCCTGGGATCCGGAGAAGGTCGCGAGGCGGGCGCTTCGAATCGCCCGCGAGCGTAAGCTCGACGCCGCCGACGGGAGCGAGCTCGAGGTGAGCGCCCGCAGCGTCTGCCTGCACGGGGACGCCCCGAATGCCGTCGCGGTGGCCCGCGCGGTCAGGGAGCGTCTCGACGGCGCCGGCATCGAGGTCGTGGCGCTGCGGGAGATCGTCGCCCGCGAGACACCGGCCGGAGCGCACGAGCGATGAGCGCCACGCCCTCCTCGGTCCTCGAACGAGCGCAGGCGGCGGGCGGGCATCCCGCGATCACCTATCGCCAGGCCGGCGACCGCTCGCTGCTGATCGAGTACGGCGAGATGGAGCTGGACCTCACGCTCAACTTCTTCGTGCTGGCGGTCGACGCCGCGCTGAGCGAGCGGCCCGTCGACGGGCTGCTCGAGAGCGCGCCCGGCTTTCGCTCGATGCTCGTCCGCTACGACCCCCGGGTGGTCTCGCCGGCCGAGCTGGTCGAGCACCTGGCGCGGCTGCACGACTCGCTCCCGGCCGAGCAGGAGATCGAGATCCCCAGCCGCGTGATCGAGCTGCCGATCGCCTTCGACGACTCGCAGTCGCGCGCCGCCGTCGAGCGCTACATCCGCAGCATCCGCAAGGACGCGCCCAATTGCGAGGGCGCCAACAACATCGACTACATCGTCCGCTACAACGGCTTCAACGACCGCGAGGAGTTCTACGCGGCCGTCCTCGCTACCGAGCACTGGACCGGCTTCATCGGGTTCTTCCCCGGTCTGCCGTTCATGTTCCCGGTCGATCCCCGCCACACCGTGGTGGCGCCGAAGTACAACCCCACGCGGACGTGGACGGCCGAGGGCGCGGTCGGTCTCGGCGGCCCGTGCTACGCGATCTACCCGGTCGAGTCCGCGGGGGGCTACCAGCTGTTCGGCCGGAGCCTGCCCGTGTACGACCTCCAGGCTCGCAACGAGGTCTTCCGGGAGAACCCGCTCCTGCTGCGCCCCGGCGACCGCGTGAGGTTCCGGCGGACCACTGAAGAGGAGCTGCTGTCGGCCTTCGAAGACGTCAGGGCCGACCGCTACCGCTACCGGATCGAGGAGCACGCGTTCGACGTCGGCGCCTATCTCGAGCTGCGCGAGCAGGTCCGCGAGGAAGCCGACGAGCGACGGCGCCGCCGCGAGGAAGCCTCGGCCGAGGCGGAAATCCCGTGAGCGGGCTCGAGATCCTGGAGCCGGGGATCCAGGCCACCGTCCAGGACCCCACCGGGCGCCCCGGAATGCTCCGCCAGGGATTCTTTCCCTCCGGAGCGATGGACTACTTCGCGCTGCAGGCCGCCAACCTGCTCGTCGGCAATCCGCGCGAGGCGGCCGGGATCGAGGTGACGCTCGGGGGCTTTGCGATGCGGCTGCAGGGAGACGCGACGATCGCCGTGTGCGGCGCCGAGGGGCAGGTGACGCTCGACGGCGAGCCGCTCCCGCCGTGGAGCAGCCGACGGGCCGGCGCCGGGGCCGAGCTGCGGATCGCGATCTCGCCCGGACCGGGCTTCCGCTTCTACGTCGCGGTCTCCGGCGCGATCGACGTGCCCGAGCTGTTCGGATCGCGCGCCACCTACACGATGGGCGGGCTCGGCGGCTATCAGGGGCGGGCGCTCACGGCCGGCGATGAGCTTCCCGTCGGCACGGGCGCCTCCGACGGACGCGCGCGCCGCCTCCCCGACGCCGCCCGGCCGGCCTACGGCCGCGAGTGGGAAATCGAGGTCATGCGCGGGCCCCAGGCGACGCCCGACTACCTGACCGAGCGTGACATGGAGGAGTTCCTCTCCCGCTCGTGGGCGGTCGACCGCAACTCCGACCGCACCGGGGTCAGGCTGGAGTCCCACCGCTTCGAGTGGGCGCGGAAGAGCGGCGGGGTGGCCGGCGGTCACCCTTCGAACATCCTCGACAATCCGTATCCCGTCGGCGCGGTCAACATCAACGGCGACCTGCCGGTGCTCCTCGGCCCCGACGGCCCGACGGCAGGAGGCTTCATCGTCGCGGCCACCGTCGTCCGCGGCGCGCTGTGGAAGCTCGGCCAGCTGCGTCCGATCGGCGACCACGTGCGCTTCCGGGAGGTGACGCTCGAGGAGTCGATCGCCCTCGAGCGGGAGCTCAGCGCGCGGCTCACCGACGACGCGCTCGAGCCGGCCGGATGAACCGCGGAACAGGAGCACGCGATGAGCGATAAGACGATCAAGGCGCCGCTGCCGGGCACGTTCTACCGCCGGGCCGACCCGGGGGCCGACCCCTTCGTGTCCGAGGGCGACTCGGTGCAGGCCGGCGACGTCGTCGGCCTGGTCGAGATCATGAAGAGCTTCCACGAGGTCAAGGCGGACGCGGGCGGGGTGGTCGAGCGCTTCCTGGTCGAGAACGAGGACACCGTCGAGGCCGGGCAGGACCTGGCCGTGCTCGGCGACTGAAGGCGCGACGTGCACCGCGTCCTGGTGGCCAACCGCGGGGAGATCGCGCTTCGCGTGATTCGCGCCTGCCGCGAGCTCGAGCTGGAGACGGTGGCGGTGTACTCGAGCGCGGACGAAACCGCGCTTCACGTGCGCAAGGCCGACGCGGCGATCTGCATCGGCAAGCCCGCCGCGCGCCAGAGCTACTTGAACCACGACGCGCTGATCGACGCCGCCCGCCGCAGCGGTGCCGACGCCGTCCATCCCGGATACGGGTTCCTGTCCGAGAACGCCGAGTTCGCGCGCCGCTGCGAGGCCGAGGGACTCGTGTGGGTCGGGCCGTCGGCGGCGGCGATCGAGAAGATGGGCGACAAGGCCGCGGCGCGAAGGCTGGCCGAGGCGGCGGAGGTGCCGGTGGTGCCCGGCACCCACGGCACCGTCACGCCCGAGCAGGCGGTTTCCGCGGGCGTTCGGATCGGCTACCCCGTGATGATCAAGGCCGCCGGCGGCGGCGGCGGGAGGGGGATCCGGGTCGCCCATGGTGCCGAGGAGCTCGAGGGCGGCGCGCAGCAGGCCGCCCGCGAAGCCGAGGCCGCGTTCGGAAACCGGGCCCTCTACCTCGAGCGGCTGATCGAGGCGCCCCGCCACGTCGAGGTGCAGGTCCTGGCCGATGGTCACGGCAATGCCATCCACCTCTACGAGCGCGAATGCTCGCTCCAGCGCCGGCGCCAGAAGCTGCTCGAGGAATCGCCCTCGCCGGCGCTCGAGCCGAGCACGCGCGCGGCGATGGCGGCGTCCGCGGTCCGCCTCGCCGAGGCGGCCGGATACGTCAACGCGGGGACGGTGGAGTTCCTGCTCGACGACGCCGGCGGGTTCTACTTCATCGAGATGAACACCCGCATCCAGGTCGAGCACCCGGTCACCGAGATGATCACCGGGGTCGATCTGGTCAAGGAGCAATTGGTGATCGCCGCCGGCGAGCCGATGACGATCGCCCAGGCGGACGTCTCGCAGCGCGGCGCGGCGATCGAGTTCAGGATCACGGCCGAGAACCCCGACGCCGACTTCCAGCCGTCTCCGGGGCGGATCGACGGGCTCGAGCTGCCCGGCGGCCCGGGCGTCCGCGTCGACACCGCGCTCTATGACGGCTACAGCGTCCCGCCGTTCTACGACTCGCTGGTGGCCAAGCTGATCGTCTGGGGCCGCGACCGCGCGGAGGCGATCGCGCGCGGTCGCCGGGCGCTCGAGGAATTCGTCATCGGCGGCATCCACACGACGGTCCCGTTTCACCGGCGCATGCTCGCGGACGACGGCTTTTGCCGCGGCGAGTACCACACCGATTACCTGGCGATGAGCGCGTGAGTTGGGCCGCGCGGGCGCGCGGCGTCCAGCTGGATGACTCGCGGCGGGCCCGCACAGGCGAGGCCGGATGCCGAGCGGGCCCAGCCGCGAGGCCATACGACCCCGTCCGGACCGGCACCGGCTGGCTGTGCGCCGAGCGGGCCAGCGCGGGACCGTCCGACCCCGTCTGGACCGGTCACGCCTGCGGCCAGGCTAGGTGCCCTGCTCCTCGAGCGGGAGCTCGGCCTGCACCGGCGGGTAGGTCAGCCGGTGGCCCGGCCCGTGCACCGCGAACGGCGTCTGCTCGTGCGCCGCCGGCCGGGCCGAGAGCCCGAGGTGCAGCACCGACCAGCCGCGGACCAGGAGGGCGTCGGCGATCAGGCGGCGGTGACATCGCCACCACTGCGCCTCGGCGCACATCACGCATGTCGCCTGCTCGCGCGCCTGCGCCTGCAGGCGTGAGAGCGCGAGCGCGAACTCATCGCTCTCCATGTGGTCGGCGTAGCCGCGGAACGCGGGGTGCTGCCAGCCGCGGTTGGGCGAATCATTGCGAGGGCGGCGGAAGCCCCCAAGCGCCTTCTCGTGGTGATAGCCGATGCCGCGGGCGGGAAGGTCGCGGGAGAGCGCATCGCGCTCGAACTGCGGGTGGCGCCGCGAGCGCGGGACGGTGCGCACATCGACGAGCGCCTCCACCCCTGGCGCCTGCAGGAGCTCGACGAGCTCCTCGAGCGAGCGGGTGGAATGACCGACGGTGTAGAGCGTGCTCATCGCGGCTCAGCCAGATGATCGCGTGACGAGGTCGCCGCTGGTTTGTGACAGCGAAGGCGCGTATCGGGCCTTGTTTCGTCACGAGGCAGAGGTCGACGCTGTGCCCGTAGAGATAAGGCAGGCCACCACGACGCGCCAATAACGATTACATTATGGGTTCGGATAGCGACCGACAGCCGAAGTGGGAGGTGCAGTTCACCGCCGAAGCCGAGCGCTGGTACATGAGCCTCGAGCCCGAGGACGCGCACGCGATCGCGGCGGCGTTCGACCGGCTGGCCGAGGCGGGGCCGGCGGTGCGGCGGCCGCTGGTCGGAGCCATCCGCGGCTCACGGCACCACAACATGAAGGAGGTGCGCTCGGTCGGCGGTCACCTCCGCGCGCTGTTCGCCTTCGATCCTTGCCGACGCGCGGTGGTCTTGCTCGGCGGCGAGAAGACGGGCGACTGGAAGGGCTGGTACGCGCGCAACATCCCGGCCGCCGACCGGCTCTACGACAAGCACCTGAGAACCCTCGGAAGGGAGCCACCACGGAGGACCCAAACACGAAGAGCTGGCGCGAGGTCCGCGGACAGCGGCCGCTGAACGATCGGAGGGTCGCCACCTACCGGCGGCTGATGGAGGCCGAGCTGGGCCTGGCGGAGGTCCGGCGGCGGCGCGGCGTCAGCCAGGCCGTGATGGCGGACGCGCTCGAGGTGAGCCAGCCGAACATCTCGCGGATCGAGCAGGAGGACGACGTCTACCTCTCGACGCTGGCCCGGTACGTGGCCGCGCTGGGGGGTCATCTCGAGGTGCGGGCCGTGTTCCCGGAGGAGACCGTGACGCTCCTGCGCGAGCCGAGTGACCCACGCCGCCGGTGAGGGGCGCTTCCCCGCTGTCGGCCCGCGCCGTCGCCCGCCGAGGACACCTCGGCGGGCGACGCTTGCCTGCGCCCGCGCTCAGCGCGTGTCGGTCTCGCGGTCGAGGACGTCGCCGCCCTCTGGCCCCTCTATCCGCTCCTTGCGGACCTCGTCGGAGACCTCGCGTTCTTCGGTCACCGTGTCCTTGGCGAGCCGCACGCGCTCTCTGGGGACGACGCGCTTCTCGACCACGGGCTCCTCCTCGTGGAGCACGACCTCGTGCTCCTCCTCGGAGATCTCCGGCCCAGACGTGGCCTGGTCGACGTTGGCGTCGGTGATCGGCTCGCGCTCGATCCGCACCTCCTCGCGCTGCACCGGCACGGTGGTCTGCACGTGCTCGGTCACCACGTACTTGCGCAGCCGCGCCCGGCCGCGCTCCCGGCGGGCCGTCCCGACCCGCAGCTCCTCCTCCGAGCGCGTCATCGCCTCGTCGGTGTTCGGACCGCTGACGTCGTGCCCCTCGCCGCGCGCTTCACCGTAGCCCTGCTCGCGCTCGCCGACGCCGTACCGCCGCTCGCCGGCCGCGGTCGCCGCGCCGGCTTGCGCCGTGGTGCTGCCTTCGGTCGTGTACTGGATCCCGTAATGCTCGAACAGCCGCCGCTCGTCGGCTTCCGAGAGCTCGTCGTCGCCCTCGACGCTGGGCGCGTCTTTGACCTGAGCCTCGGTCACGGTGACCCTCACGCCTTCGCCGGTGGCCTCAGCGCCGGCCAGCGGTACGAAGTGTGAGCGCGTGCCGAACAGCCCGCTCGATACGAGGGCCCATTCGGGCTTGCCGGTGGCGGCGTCCTCGAAGATCTCCTTGACGGTGCCGATCTTCTCCCCGTCGCGGCCGACGAGCTCGCGGCCCTGCCAGGTGTACGCGTCGGTGGTACCCATGTGACTATCTGTCTCCTTCGTCGGTTTGGTAGGTCCTGCGGCGGGCGGCCGGCGCGTCGGTGCGCTGGGCTTGCGCGGCTGCCTGCTCGGCTTGCTGCCGGGCCCGCCGCTGACCGGTCTGGAGGTCGCGCCTCACCTGCTCCCGGTTGTCCTGGGCCGAGCTGTAGGCGTTTCTGACCAGGTCCGCCGCAACCTCGCGCGAGCCGAGTCCGAACGCGAGCGCGCCGCCGAGCGCCAGCATCCCGATCAGCGCCATGTACGTCGCCGTAACGATCACCGGGGCGATCTTGAGCTGGGTCAGCACCATGAACACCACGATGGCCAGAATCAGGCTGGGGACGACGGTCCGCGCGATCCGGCCGGTGGCGGTATCTCCCATCAGCCGATGCGCAGCGGCGCCGGCCGCCCCGGCCAGAGCTGCGCCCACCACGAAGATCAACACGGCGGCGATGACATTCGGCAGGTAGTTCTGCAGGTTGGCCATGAAGTTGGTCAGGGCCGGGATCTTGAGTGCGCCGATGGCGGCGGCGATCGCGTAGAGGAAGATGAACCAGAACGCCACGGCGCCGATGAGGCGTGACGGTTGTGCGCCGGGGCTCACGCGCTCCACGTACTCGCCGGCCTGGCTGTGGTGAAGCGCGCGGTCGAGGCCGCCTCTGGCCAGCAGCTTCGTCACGATCGCTCGCACGAGCCTGGCAATCAGATAGCCGACGGCCAGAATGACCAGGCAGCCGATCAGGTTGGGGATGAAGCCGATCAGCCCGTCCAAGCCTCGCTGCAGGCTCTGGGCTATCTGTACGGCCGCAAAGGGCATGGAAAGTGCTCCTAGCTTGGGTCGATGACTGAACTTGCGCTCGCGCTGAGACTCGGATCCGGCGTGCCGGTGGTGAATCTCAAACGCCGAAGACCACGCAAGCCGCGATTTGGTTACAAGATCGCGTGATCGCCGTGTAACCGGCAAGCCCGCCTGCCGGTCTCAGTTCGTAAACGACCGGAGGGCACCTCCTCAAATTGGCGCTATCCGAAGCTGGCTATACGGTTCCGGGCTCCATGGAGCCCGACGAGGCGCTCATCGAGCGGACGCTGACCGGTGACATGACGGCCTTCGAGCGGCTCGTTGAGCGCCACCAGGCCGTGGTCTTCCGGACGGCGGCCCGGATGGTCGGCCCGGCCGAAGCCGAGGACGTCAGCCAGGACGCCCTCCTGCGCGCCTTCCATGGCCTGCCGAGCTTCCGCCGGCAGGCGTCGTTTCGCACCTGGCTTCTGCAAATCACCCACCATGCGGCGGTGAACGCCTTGACCCGGAGTCGGCGCCGGCGCGTCGATCCTGCCGCGGAAGCCGAGATGGAGGAGATCGCCGATCCGAAGCCGCAACCCGTCGAGTCGCTGGAAACCAGCGAGCGCCGAGGGCGCCTGCAGCTCAAGCTGGGTTTGCTGCGGCCCGAGTATCGCGCGCTCGTCGTGCTGCGTGACCTCGAGGGCCTCAGCTACGACGAGATCGCGCAGGTGCTCGACATGCCGCTCGGTAGCGTCAAGGGCCGTCTGCACCGCGCCCGCGGTGAGCTGATCGCGCTGTTGCGCGCGAACACCTACGACTGGGAGCTTCCGGAATGACGGATCACGAACCGCCCGCGGAAGACCTGACGCTGGCTGAGCGCCGGCTGCGAGAGCACCTGAAGGTCTTCACGGCGGAGCGCCCGGAGCCGGCACCTTCGCTGGCCGTGGCCGTCGTGCGCACCGCCCGGTGGCAACGCTCGGTCCGTGCGCCCCTGCAAGCTGTCGGCCGCTTCGCCGCCGCGATCGGCGACGGGCTGCGTCTGCTGATCGGCGGCCGCCGGCAGCCATGACGACGGCGACCATCATCGATCACGCCGGGCAGAGCCTCGGAGCCTTCCTGCCGCGGCTGGGCGGCGCCCTCGTGCTGCTGGTCATCGGGATCATCGTGGCGAGGATCCTGGGCCGACTGTTGACCCGAGCCCTGCAGAGAATCGGTCTCGACACCTTCGCCGATCGCCACGGGGTGCACGACGTGCTCGCGCGGGCCGGCCTCGGGCGCTCGCTGGCGCGGGTCACCGGCCGGGCGATCCGGATCGCGCTGACGCTGGTCGTCATCTTCGCGGCGCTCTCCCTGCTGGGAATGCAGTTCCTGAGCGCCTCGCTCAACCGCGGGGTCCTGCTCCTGCCGCAGCTCTTGGTCGCCGCTGCCCTGCTGCTGGTGGGGATCGTTCTCGGCGGATTCGTGCGCGAACGCGTCGACCGGGTGAGCTACCAGATGGCCCTCCCGATTCCCCTCGGCCTGGTGGCGCAGGTCGTCGTGGTGGCGATCTTCCTGGTCACCGCAGCGGCGCAGATCTCGATCTCCACGGCGATGCTGCTCACCGTGCTCGGCGTCACGCTCGCCGGCGTGGCCGCCGCGCTGGCCATCGCATTCGGGTTGGGCGGCCGAGAGGTGGCTCGCGCGCTCAGCGCCGGCCGCTACATCCGCAGCGACTACACGGTGGGCCAAGAGATCACGGTGGCCGATGTGCGCGGACGGATCACGGCGATCGACGGCACCAGCATCACGCTCGACGCCGGGTCCGGCCGGAGCGTGCGCGTGCCCAACCATCTCCTGCTCGAGACGGTGGTCACCACGCACGAGGTAACTCCGGAACCGTGACGGTGCCGCGGGCGGTTACGGTTGGGAAAACCGTGAGGGTGCCCCGCCGCTCACGCCGAGGGCTCCGGGGCCGAGGCGACCCTCACGACGCCGGAGGCCACCTCCCGGGCAGCCGCCACCAGGTCGCCGTCGAGCCGGCGCACGCCGAGCCGCCGGCACATGGCGGCGGAGGCGCCGGGCCCGGCCAGGGCGAGTGGAGTTGACCGGCCCAGGCGCCGCAGGGCGGCCGCCTCGGCCTCGAGGCGCGCCGGATCGAAGGCGGTCACGACGACGATCGCGGGATGCGTGCTCTCTGCCGTCGCCGCCAGGGTCGCGAGCGGCGTGTCTGCACCGAGGAACAGGATGCGCCAGCCGTGCGAGCGCAGCACGAGCCCGAAGGCGAGCAGGGAGATGTCGTGCGCCTCGCCGGGAGCGCACGCCAGCACGGCGAGCGGTCCGCTGCCGCGGCTCCACAGCCGAGCCAGCGAGAGCAGCCGGCCTCTGATCAGGTGACTGGCGAAGTGCTCGCGGCTGATCCCGGCCTCGCTCGTCTCCCACTCGAGGCCGACCTGGGTCAGGGTCGGCAGGATGACCGCGGTGAGCACCGCCTCGAGCCCGAACGCGGCGAAGCTGTGGTCGAGTACGGCGTGCGCTCCGTCCTCGTCGTAGCGCCGGACGGCGCCGAGGAGGCGCGCGGCGGCGTCGTCGAGCAGGCCCTCGGACGGCGTGAGCGGCTCGAGCGCGGCGTGAGCGGCCTCGGCGGCGGAGAGGCCGTCGTCGAGCGCGCGGCGCATACGCGCCACGCGCTCGGCGTCCTGCTCGGTGTACAGCCGGTAGCCGCCCGCTGAGCGGACCGGACGCAGCAGCCCGTAACGCTGCTCCCAGGCGCGCAGCAGGCCAGGACTGACTCCGACTCGGCGGGCGAACTCGCCGATGCGGTGCGGCGCTGCGCCGGAGGCGGACACTCACCGCAGTCTACAGACCTTCGACAGAGTCTTGACAAGCAACGTAGGTCCCGGTACCGTCTGCTGAACGTTTGTAGAAGGTTTGTGTAAAGAGACCGCGCACAGCCGCAAAGGAGGACCAGTATGAAACGCTTTCTCACGCTCGTGGCGGTCGCCGCCTCGCTGTCGTTGGTCGTCGTGCCGGCGACGGCCGGGGCGAGCGGCCAGCGAAACATCGTGCAGACCGCGGCCTCGGCCGGTCAGTTCAAGACCCTCGTCGCGCTGGTCAAGCAGGCGGGGCTCGCCGCCACCCTCTCCGGGCCGGGGCCGTTCACGGTGTTCGCGCCGACCGATGCGGCGTTCGCGAAGGTACCGAAGGCGACGCTCACGGCGCTGGCACACGACCGCAAGAAGCTGCAAGCGGTCTTGCTCTACCACGTCCTCAAGGGCCGGGTGACGGCGGCGACGCTGCACGGGCGCCGGTCGGTGAAGACCCTGAACGGACAGTCGCTCACGGTCCGCGTCGTCCACGGCGTGGCCACGATCGGCGGCGCGCGGATCGTCAAGGCGAACATCGCCGCCTCCAACGGCGTGATCCACGTCATCGACCGGGTCCTGATCCCCCGGTGACCGCGATGCCCTCGGCTCGGGCGCCGCGAGGCGGCGCGGGTCCGGCGTCGCGAGGCGGCGCCGGACGCGTCCGCGGCGCCGGCCACGCACGCGGCGCCGGACCCGGCCGATAGCGTCCCATGAAGTTCCTCGACCGCCTGTTCGTCTCCCGTCCGCTCCGCATCGCGGTGATCGTCCTCTGGCTCGTCCTCGGCGGGCTGGGCGGCTCGTTCGCTCAGCGTTTCCAGGCCGTTCAGAAGAACGAGGAGTCCTCTTTCCTGCCCGGGTCGTCGGAGTCCGTGCGCGAGCTGGCCCTGGCCAAGCGGTTCCCCTCCGGCGAGCGCTTCACCGCGATCACCGTGGTGCGGCGCGACGGCGGCCTCGGGCCGGCAGACCGCGCGGCGATCGCCGCGGTGAGCGCCTCGCTGAATGCGCGGCCGCCGGTGACCGGTTCGGGCCCGGTGCTCACTCAGACCTCGCCCGACGGCACGACCGCCCTGGTGATCGTCAACCTCAACCCCCGCGGCCAGGAGACGCTGTTGACGAGCTCGGTCAACCAGGTCGACAGCCGGATGGCGCCACTGCGCGCCCGTGGGCTGACGGTCAAGGTGTCGGGTCCCGCCGGCTTCTCGCGCGACGCGGTCAACGTCTTCTCCTCGATCAACGGAACGCTGTTGCTGGCCACCGGGGCGCTCGTGTTCGTGCTTTTGATCGTGATCTATCGCTCTCCGATTTTCTCGATCATCCCCCTGGTCAGCGTCCTCATGGCAGAGGCGTTCTCCCGCTTCTGTGGCTGGGCGATCGCCGAGGCCGGAGTCACGGTCAACGGTCAGAGCGCCGGCGTGCTGCCGGTTCTGGTGTTCGGGGCGGGCACCGACTACGCGCTGTTGCTGGTCGCGCGCTACCGCGAGGAGCTGCGCCGGCATGAGAGCCCGGTCGAGGCGATGCGCCTGGCCCTGCGCCGAGCCGGCCCGGCGATCTTCGCTTCGGGCGGCACGGTCATCCTCGCCCTCCTCTGCCTGTCGCTGGCCGAGGTCAACGGCACGAGCGGCCTGGGACCGATCGGTGCGATGGGGGTGGCGTTGGCCGTGGCGGCGATGCTGACGCTGCTCCCGGCAGCGCTGGTCGTCGGTGGCCGCCGCGCGTTCTGGCCGTTCGTGCCGGCCTACGGCTCGGCAGGGGCGGACGAGACCCACGGGGCATGGCGTCGCATCGCCGAGCGGGTCGCCGCCTCGCCCCGCCGGGTGTGGATCGGCACTGCGCTGCTGCTCGGTCTCGGTTGCCTCGGCCTGACCAGCTTCTCGAGCGGGCTGACCAACACCCAGGACTTCCGGGGCTCGGTGCAGTCAGTCGAGGGCCAGCTGCTGATCGCGAAGGCGTTCCCAGCCGGCGCGAACGCGCCGACCGACGTGGTCGTGCGCGACCGCGCGGCGCTGCCCCGGTCCCAGCGGGCGCTACAGATGATTCCCGGAGTGGCGTACGTCGGGCCGCCGGAGGTTGGCCGGCCGGGTGCGCGGTTCGCCGTCACGCTCAATGTAAATCCCTACTCCGGCGCCGCCGAGAACCTCATCCCGAAGCTGCGCGCCGCGGTCCACGCGGCCAGCGCCACCGCGCTGGTCGGCGGCCCGACGGCTCAGCAGCGTGACTTCGACACCGCGGCGGCGCACGACAACCGGGTGATCGTGCCGATTGTCCTCGTCGTGGTCTTCGTCGTCCTCGCGCTGGTGCTCCGCGCGATCGCCCTCCCGCTGCTGCTCATCGCGACGGTGATCCTCTCGTTTGCGGGCGCACTCGGCGCCTCGGCGGCGATCTTCGCCAATCTCTTCGGCTACCCGGGTGAGACCTCGACGCTTCCGCTGCTCGCCTTCATCTTCCTGGTCGCGCTCGGCGTCGACTACAACATCTTCCTGATGGCCCGCACGCGCGAGGAGGCGCTGCGGGAGGGCACGCGGCAGGGGATGCTGCGCGGACTGGCCGCGACCGGCGCGGTCATCACCTCAGCCGGGATCGTTCTCGCCGGCACTTTCACGATGCTGGCCACGCTTCCGCTCAAGACCCTGACCGAGCTCGGCTTCACGATCGCCTTCGGGGTCTTGCTCGACACGTTCATCGTGCGCTCGCTGCTCGTGCCCGCGCTGGTCTTCGACATCGGCGCCCGCGTGTGGTGGCCGAGCTCGCTCGCGCGACCCGTCGAAGCGACCCGCCGGCGCCGGCTGCGCGCGGTTCGTCGTGTCAGCGTGTGAATAGCCGGGGCGGGGAATGGGAAGCCTGGCGGCATGCGTGCCCAGCGGTGCCGGTTCGCCCGGCGGCTGACTCATCGCCTCGCCGGCGGCCTGACGTTGCTCGTCTGCACCCTGGCCGCGCTCGTCCTGACTGCGGGCGCTGGCGTGGCCGCGCCGATCGGCAAGCACGCTGTCGCCACGGGCACCGGCGGCGCGGTGGCCTCCGACACCGTCCCGGCCACCGAAGCCGGTCTGGCCGTGCTCCGGCGCGGCGGGACGGCGGCCGACGCCGCAGTGGCGGTGGCGGCGACGCTCGGCGTGAGCGATCCGTTCGTGGCCGGGATCGGCGGCGGCGGTTACCTCGTGTACTACGACGCGCGCACGCATCAGGTCTACACGATCGACGGCCGGGAGACCGCGCCCGCGGCCGCGACTGCGAACCTGTTCATCGATCCCGCGACCGGTAAGCCGCTGCCCTTCCCGACCGCGGTGACCAGCGGCCTGTCGGTCGGCGTCCCCGGCAATCTGATGACCTGGCAGCAGGCGCTGAAGCGGTGGGGGAGATTCACGCTGGCCAGCGACCTCGGGCCGGGCGAACAGCTCGCCGCCCGCGGGTTCCGGGTCACGCCCACGTTCCGCGAGGAGGTTCGCGAGAACGCCTTCCGCTTCAACCAGTTCTCCTCCACCAGCGCGCTGTTCCTTCCGCACGGCAACCTGCCCGCGGTCGGATCGGTGCTGCGCAACCCGGACCTGGCACGGAGCTATCAGCTCATCGGTAACCGCGGGATTGGCGCCCTGTACGGAGGCGCGATCGGCCGCGACGTGGTGAACGCCGTGCACCACCTCCCGCTCGCCGCCGGCGCCACCCTGGTGCCACGGCCCGGCCAGCTGAGCCTGGCCGACCTCGCCCGCTACCGGGCCCCGGTCGAATCGCCCACCCACGTCCGCTACCGCGGCTACGACGTCTACTCGAAGGGCCCGTCGTCGAGCGGCGGCTCCACGGTCGGCGAGTCCCTGAACATCCTCAGCAACTTCGATCTCGCCCGGGAGAGCCGCGTCCAGTTCCTCCATCACTTCCTCGAGGCCACGCGTCTGGCCTTCGCCGATCGCAACCGCTACGTGGGCGACGCGCGCTTCGTCAACGTGCCGCTCGACCAGCTGCTCTCGGCGCGGTTCGGCCGCCAGCGCGCCTGCCTGATCAACCCGGCGCATGCGCTGACGAGCCCGGTGGCGCCGGGCAATCCGTTCGCGGGCTCCGGCGGCTGCGTACTGGCGCAGCCGAACGCGGCGACGCAGGCCAACCCCGAGGTCGACACCAACCATCTCGTCGTCGCCGATCGCTACGGCGACGTGGCGTCCTACACGAACACGATCGAGGAGCTCGGCGGCAGCGCGATCGCGGTCCCCGGCCGTGGCTTCCTGCTCAACAACGAGCTGACCGACTTCGACTCCAGTCCTGCTGTGCCCGGCGTGCCTGACCCGAACCTCCCGGCCGGCGGCAAGCGGCCACGCTCGAGCATGTCGCCGACGATCGTCCTGAAGCGCGGCCGGCCCGTGCTCGCGGTCGGCGCCGCCGGCGGCGCCACGATCATCACCACTGTCCTGCAGATCCTGCTCGACCGGATCGACCTTCACATGACCCTCCCGGCCGCGCTCGCGGCGCCGCGCGCCTCGCAGCGCAACTCGTCGACCACGCAGGCCGAGCCGGCCTTCCTGGCCCAGCCGTTCACCGCCGGTCTCGAGCAACTGGGTCAGAAGTTTGCCGTCAGCGACACCTCTCCGCTGAACCCGGACATCACGATCGCTCCGACGATCGGCGTCGCCAGCGGCCTGGCGCTGTTCGGCGGCGGCCACATGCAGGCGGTCGCGGAGCCGACCCGGCGGGGCGGCGGCTCCGCCGGCGTGGTCACGCCAGGCCGCTGAGCCGGGCGTGGAGCCCGTCACGTGCGTGGCGGGCTCTTCGACGCTCGTCGTCGGCCCGGCCATCGCGATCACCACCCCGATCGAAGGCACGACACTCGCGCAGTCGCGCGACTATTTTCACCCGGCTCGGAAGAACCAACGGCAGCCCGTCGCGCTCACGGCGAACGCGCCACGTTCAGTTGATCGTGATGGTTGCTGTGGATGATCGGGAAGCGAGCGCCGCCGTCGAGCCGCATGCGGACGATTTCTCCCGGTCTCGGCGCAGGCAGAGGCGCGAGGCAGTGAAGACGGCCGTGGTCGAGCCCGAGTTCGAGTCGGACGCCGTCTTCGATCGGGATCACGCGCGTGACTCGGGCCTCGAGCGGACCGGCCGGGTCGAGTGTGACATGCGCGGGCCTGGTCAGGACCATTTCGTCGCCGTCGTCGAGCTGCCCATCGAAGCCGAGGAAGCGAGCCACGTCGACGGTGGGCGGCTGCTCGAGCAGCTCGCGCGGCGGTCCAGCCGCCATCAGCCGTCCATTGATCAGGATCAGCAGCCGGTCGGCCAGCGCCCACGCTTCGGCCCGGTCGTGGACGACGACGAGCGTTGCGCGGGTCGTGGAGCGGAGAGCCGACAGCGCGTCCTCGAGCAGGTTCGCCCGGACCTCGGCGTCGAGACCCGCGAACGGTTCGTCGAGTAGCAGGACGTCGGGCCGCACCGCGATCGCCCGGGCCAGGTGCACGCGCCGGCGCTCGCCCCCCGACAGGGCCGCGGCGGGCCGGCCGGCGAGGTGCTCGGCGCCGATCGCGCGCAGCGCGTCGCGCGCGCGCCGGCTGCGTTCGCGGTGCGGGACGCCCCACCAGGCGAGCGCGAGCATCACGTTTGCCAGCGCCGAGCGCCGCGCCAGGTCCGGGGACTGGAGCGCAATCGCGACACGGCCGCGGCGGTCGACCTGCCCCTGGGCCACGGGAAGCGCGCCGGCCAGCGCGTCGAGCAGCGTGCTCTTGCCGGCTCCGTTGGGTCCGAGCAGCGCGACGATTTCGCCTGCGCGGAGCTCGGCGCTGACGTCGCTCACCACCTCGCGTCGGCCGCGCCGCACGCTGACGCGCTCGCAGCGAAGCAGGACCTCGGCGCCGGTCGGCTCGTTCACGTCGAGGTCCGGAAGCGCAAGCGGATGCCGTTGCCGTGCTGCTGTAGCACGCCGAGGCCGCACATGAGGACGAGGATCAGCACGATCAGCACGATCGCGATCGCGACGGCGTCGGCGTAGTGCGCGCCGTCGACCTCGTAAAGCGTCGCGCTCGCGAGCGTCTGATCGTGGCCGTAGATGTTGCCGCCGAGGATTGTGACCGCGGCGACCTCCGACAGCGAGGTCCCCAAGGCCGCGATCACGGCGGCGAGCACGCCGATCCGCGCCTCGCGCAGCGCCAGCGCCCACACGTGCCGGCGCGCTGCGCCGAGCAGGCGGGCCTGGGCAAGCAGGCCGGGTGGCAGCGCCTGGACCGCGGCGGCGCTCAGCGCGACGATGTACGGCAGCGCCAGGATCGTCTGCGCGATAAACACTGCCTGCCGGGTCCAGATCAGCTGCAGCGAGCCGAGCGGCGCCCGCGGGACCATCAGCAGGTAGAGGATGGCTCCGACGAGGACGGGCGGCAGTGCGAGGCTGGCGTTGGCGAGCGACCGCAGGAGGTGTCTTCCCGGGAAGCGCTCGAGACCGAGCGCCAGCCCCACTGGCAACCCGATGAGCGTCGCGATCGCTGTCGCCACCGCCGCGACCTGGACGGTGAACCAGATGATCGAGAACAGGTTCGGGTTCCCGTGCCAGATCAGCGGCATGGCGGCCCGGAGCTCCTCCCAGATCAGGTGCATCTCAGCCCGTCCGAAAGCGCAACTGGATGCCGTCCGTGCGCTGCTGGATCAGGGTCAGCACCGCGGCGAGCACGAGAATGAGCGCCAGCAACACGATCGCGATCGCGGTGGCGACCGGATCGTGGCCGGTGTAGTTGAACTGCTCCATCAGGGCGCTGGCGAGCGTCTCGTCGTGACCCTGGAAGTTGCCGCCAACGAGCACGACCGCGCCGACCTCCGACAGCGTCGCGCCGACCGCCGCGATCACCGCGGCGAGCAGGCCGATCTTCGCCTCGCGCAGCGCCAGCAGCGAGAGCTGGATCCGTCCCGCACCGAGCGCGCGGGCCTGGGCGAGCAACCCGGGCGGAAGCCCCTGAATCGCCGCGGGGGTGAGCGCCACGATGTAGGGCAGCGCGAGGATCGCCTGCGCGACGTAGACGGCTTGCAGCGAGAACTCGATCTGAAGGGAGCCGAACGCGCCCTGCGGAAGGAGCAGCAAGAGCAGGCCGATCCCGACCACCACCGGGGGGAGCGCGAGGCTGGCGTTGGCGAGGATCTGGAGTGCGCGCCGGCCGCGGAACCGGCCCAGCCCGAGCGCGAGCCCGATCGGCAGGCCGATCACGAGGGCGGCCGACGTGGAGATCAGCGCGACCCGGATCGACACCCACAGCAGGTTCATGATGTACGGGTTGCCGTGGGTGATCAGCGGAATCGCGCCGCGCAGCTGATCCCATACGTAGGCCATTCAGTGGCTCGGCTTCGAGGGCGCCGACTGCACGTAGACCAGCTGGCCGTTGGCCAAGCGGTAGACCACACCGGCCTGGGTGCCGCGGCCGATCGTGCGCGCCCCCGGCTTGGGCAGCGGCGCGACGGTCTGCCCGGGCTGGATATAGATGTTCTTCGCGGAAGTGGCGCGCAGTCCGTGGCTCGTGATCGTGCCGCCGAGGTGCAGCGAGGACAGGGCCGCCAGCAGGAACGCGACCGACAGCACGATCCCGAGGTCAAACAGGTTTACGAGGCCGTCGAGGGGGTCACCGGCCCTGTCTTCTCGGCTGCCGGCGTGCGGGGTGACGGTGACGATGAGTTGCCTCCAAGGGTTCGTGGATCGCTGATAACCGCCGCGAGGTACTGAAGGTCCGACAGGTCCTGGCTGTAGACGCGGTCGCGCGAGAGCGACAGCCCGAACGCGACCGCCCCGATCAGCAGGCCGACGACCGTGACGCTGAACGCGACACGGAGGTCATGGCTGAGCTGCGCCGTGTTGCCGGCGGCCAGCCCGGTCAGCGCGGGCGAGAGCGGGATTAGCGTGCCCATCAGCCCGAGCGCCGGACCCGCGCGTACGAGCATGCGGGTGCGGGCGAGACGGCGCTGGGAATCGAAGTCGAAGTCGGCCAGCGCCTTGTTGAGCTGATGCTCGCTGCCCGGCATCCCCGCGTGCTCGACGACGAACGCGAGCGTCCCGGCCATCGCCGGGCTGCGCGCGACGCCGCTCACCGCGGCCGCCGCGCCAGCGCGGTCGTGCCCAGCCAGCGCCTCACCGGCTCGCGCGGCGGCGCGCTGGAGCGCGTCGAACCGGCGCTGGCGGCGCCGGGTCATCTCGACCGCGTAGCTGCCGAGCTCGAAGATGACCAGCGCGAGCGCGAGCAGCGCCAGGATCAACACCGGCACCTCGAGGGCACCGGCGACGTGGAAGATCGCCTGGTCGATGTCGTTGCTGGAGAGTCCGAAGATCAAGGGCACGGGCGCAGGATCTCAGCTACCGCGACGCAGCGCGTGCCAGCCGCGCCGTCCGCGCAGCTCGCGCGCGGCCCCGAGGCCCAGGAGGAGCGCGATCACCAGGGCGCTGGCCACCGCCGGTACGGCCGAGGTGCGCACCGCCTCGCCCGCCGGTGGCGCGGAGCCCTCGGGGGCCGGGACGCTGTGCACGAGCGGGCTCGAGCCGGCCGGTAGCGGCCTGACATCGCTAATCAGTTGCCCGGTGACGAGCGGCGCCGGGCCAGGCACCCGCGCCGGCGGCCTGGTCAGCGGCGAGGTGCGCGGGGGCGGGCGGGGCGGGCGCGAGTGCGAGGTGGTCGCGTGGTTCGGGTTCGCGTTCGGGTTCGGCGGCGAGGCCGCGGGCTCGGCCGGCGTGGTGGACGCCGAGTTCGGTGCGGTGGAGCTTGAGCTTGGCGTCGTCGAGGCCTGGCTCGGAGAGTTGGTCTCGGCCTTGCCGCGCGACGCGCTCCCCGTCTTCGCAGATGACGTGGGCGGTGGCTTATGCGTGCCGGCGCTACCGCCGGCGTGGTTGCCGCTGCTCGTACGTGGCCCGGTCGGGGAGTGCGAGTTGCGCGACCCTCCCGCCCCGGTCCGGTTGCCGCTTCCGGAAGCCACCGGCGCTTCGGAGCCGACCGTGATCGGGATCTCGGCCCCACCCCCCCCGCCGGCAGCGTCGGTGACCTGGACCGTGATGTCGTACTGGCCGACGGCATTGAAGGTCGCCTGGGGAGCCGCCGCGGTTGAGCTGGGGGCGGCGCCGTCGAAGCTCCAGCTGTAGGAGAGCGGGCTGCCGTTCGCTCCCGACACGGTGGCGCTGAAGCTGACCGTCCCACCTGCTGCCACCGTCGTCTGCGACGCGCGCGCGATGACGGTCACACGGGGTCCCTCGAACACTTCTATCGCGATCGGCGCCGGCTGGTCGTTCTGCGTTCCCTGGACCTCGTCGAGGAAGTCGTCGTCGGGCTGGCCCTGCGGGCTTCCGCGCGACGGCCGGTCGTATTGGTTCAGCGATCCCAGCGCCTGGATCACCGGGTACTCCGACGAGTTATTGAAGTCGCTCCCGGACGGCGCGAGGTCGGCCGGCGTGAGCTGGGAATCGGTTCCTTCCTCGGGAGAGCCGTTGCTGTCGATGACCGTGATCCCGGTCACCGCGCTCAGCGGGATCGGAGTCTGCAGGCAGCCGAGGATCGACGGCAGCGACCAGGTGGCGTTCTCCGGCAGCTGTACGTCCACCTGCCCCTGCCGGCCGAGCTCGTTCATGCTCCGGCCCTGGTAGAGCGGACACCGGCCCGGGTTGGCCTGGAGTGCCGCAACCGTAACCGAGTCGGTGCTCGTCCCGTTCGCGGTGTAGAGCGTCGCGGTGACGAGCACGTTCGAGCTCACATCGGCGCCGGCGAGGCCGGCTGAGCTGCCGATCACGCCGAGCGTGAGCACGGCCAGCAATGCGAACCGCCGCCCCGGGCAGATCCCGGGGCGGCGGTCGACCGGCCGTCGATGTTGCTCCGGGCGGATTCGCCGGCGCTTCATCGCCCTACTGGACGTTGACCGTCCTCAGTCCCGAGAAGCTCGACGCCTGCGCGGGCAGGACGTACTCGAGCTGGAGCACCCATCGAACCCCACGCCTAGCCTTGGCACGCAGCGTGAACTTCGTCTTGCCCGCGCGAAGCTTCGCCGTCCCCAGGACCTTGAAGCCGCTCGGCGCACCCGGCGTCGTGTTCTGGCCGAGCAGCTCGACCTTGGCGCCGGACGGCGCTCCCCGGCTGACCGTGCCGCCGATCGTCAGGGTGCCCTTCTTGGCCTTGGCCGTGCGCAGGCTGACGCTCGAGGCGGGCCTGGCGCCGATCGTCACCGTGACCGCGCGTGAGCTGGTCGCGACGACCTGCTTGGGATCCTGGAATTTCACCTCGACCTGCCACTTGCCCGCGGCGAGCGGCACCGACACGGCGAAGTTGCCCTGGTTGGTGCCCAGGTGGTCGGTGGCGACCTTCTTGAATGCGCCCTTCTTGCCCGCGGCGCGAGCCAGCACGGTCACCGTTGCCTTGTGGTGAAGCGTGCCGGGCTTGACCGTTCCGGTGACCATCGCGTGGCCGCCCTGGGAGGTGACCCTCAGGTTCGAGGTCGCGCTGCGGACGGTGAGGCTGGCCACCGCCGTGGCGGCCGGCGACAGGATGTCACCGTAGACCGGGTGCAGCGTCGAGTTCTCGATCTGCGAGATCTGAGACGTCGTCACCTCGTACGAACCCGTTGCCGGCGGCGTGAACTTGATGCTGTAGTGACCCGTGGAGTTCGTCGTGCCTGTCGCCACCGGGATGACAAGCGCGCCCTTGAGCGCGTCGATCGTGACCGTCTTGCCGGCGAGGGGGGGATAGCCCCGCTCAGCGTTGGTGAGCGTTCCGGTCACCGTCGCCGGCTTACTCGCGTGGTAGATGTGCGGGAACCCGGATACGCTCAGGTTCGGCGACGCGTCGGCCACGAACGGCGGGCCGCCCGGACCGCTCGTGCTTGCCAGATACGTCTTCAGCTGCGCCTGGAACGCGGGCGAGGTGAGGAAGTTGACGAAGTCTCGGGCGGCGGTGAGATTCACCGTCTCACCAGGCTTCGACGGGTTGATGATGTACACGTGGAAGTAGTTGACCAGCGCGTACACGCCCCCAGGCGCGGACGCGCTCTGGGGCCCGCGGGTGACGATTTTGAGGTTCGGGATCGAGCCCGCCGGGTCGGTCCCGGAAGCAAGGTAGTCGTACGTGCCTCGGTCGCTGAGCACATAGCACGTGTTGGTGCCGCTCGGCGCATCGGCCGGCGGGCACGCGTTGGCGGCGAGGACGTTCGCTCCCTGGGATGAGCCGGCGTTGATGAAATACCACGACGGGTTGTCTGGCGAGTTCACCGTGCCGCTGTCCGGGCAGGGCTGACCGTTCAGCGCCGCGTTCTTGACCGGCGACATGCCGCCACCATCAGCGGCGCTGACCACACACAACGCGAGGCTCGCGGGCTGCAGGCCCGAGCTGTGCACCAGCCCCCAGATCGCGTGCTCCTCGACCGTCGTGCCCGAGGCCGTGGTCGTGCCGCCACGGGTGAAGAACGTGGCCTTACCGGCCGCCCCGGCGGCCGCCACGTCCGCGAAGGCCTGGGCGATGTTGTTCGCTCCATTGCTGCCGACGCCGGATGGGTCGCCGGTCGGCCCGGCCAGGACGAAGTCGTTGGTGAAGATCGCGTTCCCGTATTGGTTGTTGTATGAGTACCCGTTCCCGACGAACTGGTTCTCCAACGAGGCAGCGTGCACAATCAGCGCGCTCGGCCCCCCGGTGCCGCTCTCGGCGTTCTGGATCGCGAGCCCCGTGGCCGACCCCTTGTAGGAGAACGAGAACTGGGGATAAGCCTTCTCAAACCCTGGCATGATCAGGTTCGGCACAAGGCCCGAGTCGCTGACATCGCTGGTCCCGACCACCGTCAGTGTCGACGAGCTGTCGGCGCTCGCGAGCGCCGGCGCGAACATCAACACCCCCGCAGTGAGCAGGGCGAGGAGGGGTACGGCAAGAAGCCGGCGCAGCCCGCCGGAGCCACCATGCGCACCCAGCCGTGCGAGATGACGAGGGAAAGGGAGGGTTTGGTTCATCGCGCGAGCATATAGGAAATGCATAGGCACGAGCATCGCGACCGGGCGTCATGCGGGGACTGGTGCGTACGCTTCTGACCGTGAAGCGGTCGCGAATGCACGGGATGGCGGCGATCACCACGACGGCCTTAATCGCCGTCGGCTGCGGCGCGAGCAGCTACACGAGACGGGATTTCATAGCCCGCGCGGACGCGATCTGTGCGAGCGCACTGCGACAGACGCGGTCGATCGCGCCCGGCACCGCGCTGTCGGCGTACCTGTCGGCGTTCGTGCCAGTGCTCCAGTCCGAGGAGTCGCAGTTGCGCGCGCTGCGACGCCCGCCCGGGACTGCGCAAGACCGGGCGATCCTCGCGCAGTACTTCGCGGCGCTGGCGCAAACCGTCGCCGAGTACCGCCGGCTCGCGGCGGCCGTGAAGAACGGCAACGAGCAGAGGGTGACGGACGCCGAGGCGGCTCTCGGTTCGAGTCCGGTCTACTCACTCGCCACCAGCTACGGCTTGAGCTCGTGCGGCACGCCCGGCTCGACTGCCGTGTGATCGGGGCCCCGTGTACCGTCTCGGGCTGAAATGCGAGCCGAACTCTCCGTTGGCGAGGCGGCCGCGGCGCTCGGCGTGAGCGTCGACACCCTGCGGCGCTGGGACCGCAAGGGCCAGATCGACACCACGCGCGACGCGCGCAACCGCCGACTCGTCCCCGCTGCGGAGATCGAGCGGCTCAGCGAGCGGCCCGCGCGCCACCGCACCGGAACCGATCGCTCGGCCCGCAACCGGTTCGCCGGCGTCGTCCGCTCGGTCGAGTGCGACGGCGTCATGGCCCTGGTCGAGCTCGAGGCGGGCCCGTTCCTCGTCACCGCCGCGATCACCCGCGACTCCGTGGAGGAGCTCGGGCTCGCCGCAGGAGTCAGCGCGACGGCCGTAGTCAAGGCCACGATGCGTGATGGTCGAGCGCGGCTCCTAGGTAGACCGGCGGCCGACGCCGCTGTGACAGATTTGCATAGGATCTGTCTAGGCAGATCTGTGCTCGACGATCATGGGGGACTGACTTGACCCGTAGATGGCTACTCTCGATGACCCTCGCGGCTTCGTTCACGGCGCTGCCGGCCGGCGCATCGGCCACTCCCCAGTGCGCGCCGGCGCAGAGCGTGACGATCGGGGGCGCCGTCGGCGCTCCGTCTACCTACTCGTTCAGCCAGCTGCAGGCGCTGCCGCAATCCACCTTCACCGTGGCGCACCGCCAGTGGTCAGGCTCCCGCATCGACACTGACCAGGGAGTCTCGATCGAGACCCTGGTTGACGCCGCTCAACCGACGCTGCCGAGCGTCAAGAACCCTCTGCTGCGTGTGACCGTCGAAGTGAGCGGGGATCGGGGCCGCGCGGTGACGTTCGCGTTGGGCGAGCTTGACCCGAGCTTCGGAAATCACCCCGCATATCTGGCTCTCGAGCAGGATGGACGGACGCTGCCCGCGCCGGAGCTCGTAGTTCCGGGCGATGTCGACTCCGCGCGCACGCTGATCGCGGTCAACCGCATCACGGTCGCGGTCCACAGCCCAAGCCCGACAACCCCCCCGAGCGCCGGCGCGTTGACCATCGAGGACGGCCCGTCCACCCGCGTCCTCACCGCCAGCCAGCTGGCCGCTCTGCCCGAGCGCACCCTGAACGTGACGTTCGAGGCCGGCACCGCAAGCCAGTCGCACGTCGAAATCGGTCCGACTCTGGGCGCGGTGCTTCGAGCTGCCCGCATCCGGGCCGACCTCGACACGTGGGTCGCGGCGGTCGGCTCCGACGGCTATGTCGCCACCGCGACGCCGGCCGAGGCGTGGATCGGGGCCCGACCGCTGTTGATCTCGCTCAACGAGGACGGCACGGCGTTGGCCCAGCCCCGGCTGGTTACCGACGGCGACATCAAGGGTGGCCGCTACGTCTCCGATGTGGTCGACCTCGTGATCGGCCACAGCCCCCGGCCGGCATGGCCGTGGGCACGTGCTCGGTAGCATGGACAGCGTGCCGGCACAGGCATCGGCGAGCCGGACCGTGTCCCGCGCGGACGCGCTCACGAAGACGGTGGGCGAGGTGATGATCCGGGCGCCGAAGACGCTCCCGTCGACGGCGACGGTCGCCGACGTTCGACGCGCGTTCGAGCGACCGACCGTCAGGACGGTCTTGCTGGCCGACGGTGACCGATTCGCCGGGGCAATCGAGCGCGACGGCTTGCCGCCGGACGCGCCGAACGCCGCGCCGGCCCTCGCCCACGCGCAGACCGATCCGCTCACCGCGACGCCAAACATGGCGATGTCGGAGGCGATCACGCTGCTCGAGGCGCGCGAAGAGCCGCGGCTGATTGTGCTCGACGACGACGGGGCGACCCTGCGCGGCCTCTTGTGCGTCAACGCCAGCGCCACCGGCTTCTGTCAGCGCTGAACAGCCGAGCAAGGATGTGCGCCCGGTTGATTTGCCAGTACGCCTCCTGAACCTGTCCGCGAAGTCGCGCGATTCAAGGGCCTCTGAGCGACTCGTGAATGCCGTCCGCATCACTCACTCGTCGCCTCGAATGTCGGAATCACGCAGCGCGAGCCAAGCTCGCGGTTGCCGTAGGCTTAGCTGTGCGGCTGCGCCGTGACGGCGATCAGCACGATTATGGCCACGATCACCAGCACGGTGACGGCCACGCGGGTGACCAGCCGTCGCCTGCGGTAGTGGCGATCGTGGAGGGGTCGGTCGTTCCGATGTCGTGTCTCATTGCTTTCCTCTCGGAAGCCACAATCAGCATAGAAGTCACGATGGGCCCGTGCAATCCGGATCACCGCATGATTGCCGCGACCAACCGCCTCGCATCCCCAAGCGTCGAGAGGGCCAAGGTGCCTCAGATGCCGCCGTGCTTCCACGAGGGCCAGATGTCCCAGCGACGGGTGCTCGTCATGTTTGCGATGCAGTACGGACCCCATGCCCAGGGTGCTGCTTGACCCGGCCAAGATCAGCCGTCAGCCGGTTGCCGCGCCGCGCGCGGCCGGCGCGACTCTGAAGCGGGCGGAAGATCTGCTCGAGCAGCAGGCGTACTTCTTGGATCAGGCCGTAAAGTTTGCACAACCGGTAAGGGAAGCAATCGCTTTCAAGCGAGCAGGACACGACGCGCGACGGATGAGGAGTCAGAGACAAGCGAGCAAAGGTTCACGGTGGATGAGGCCATGGCTCAGTGCTGACACTAGATATTGACCCAAAGGCGGCTGCCGCTGACGTCGGCGACGATGTCCTGCTCCGGGGGAGTCCGTTTCCGCCGATCGCCGATTACGGCTTTCTCTCTGACTGCGAGACGGTCGCGCTCGTCGCTCCGAGTGGGAGCGTCGAATGGATGTGCCTGCCGAGGGTCGACTCGCCGAGCGCGTTCGGTGCCATGCTCGATCGCGGCGCTGGGTTCTTTCGCCTTGGCCCGAAGGGACTGACGGTCCCCGCGTCCCGGAGATACGTGCCGGGGACCATGGTCCTCGAGACGAGTTGGTCGACGGGAGCGGGATGGATCATCGTCCGAGACGTGTTGCTGATCGGCGGCTGGCACCACCAGAGCGAGCGATCGCACACTCATCGGCGGGCGCCGACCGATTACGACGCCGATCACGTTTTGCTGCGCACGGTTCGGTGTGTCAACGGCGAGGTCGAGGTGGTGCTCGAATGCGAGCCGGCATTCGAC
This sequence comes from Solirubrobacterales bacterium, assembly GCA_019240655.1. Taxonomy (GTDB): domain Bacteria; phylum Actinomycetota; class Thermoleophilia; order Solirubrobacterales; family Solirubrobacteraceae; genus Palsa-465. Next base: position 12,749 of record JAFAXX010000128.1, on the reverse strand, counting down.
TATGGCCGCAAGCCGGCGCGCTGGGAGTTCATCGGTCCTGGTTACGAGGAGGGCGTGGCCCGCTGCCCAGGAGTGGAGCTTGAGCTCAAGCTCAGAACCGACCTGCGGCTCGGGTTTGAGGGATCTCGAGCCACCGCCCGACACCGGATGAAGGAGGGCGAGCAGATTTACTGCGCGCTGTACTGGAGCGAGCATCCGCCGCCGCAGGATTTCGAGGACGCCTACGCCCGCCTGGTCTGGACTGCACACCACTGGCAGCACTGGCTCGACGGCGGCAAGTTTCCCGATCATCCCTGGCGACAGTACCTGCAACGTAGTGCGCTGACGCTGAAAGGCCTGACCTATGCGCCGACCGGCGCGCTCGTGGCGGCTGCGACGACGTCGTTGCCCGAGGCGCCCCGTGGAGAGCGAAACTGGGACTATCGCTACAGCTGGATTCGCGATTCATCCTTCATGCTATGGGCGCTCTACACGCTGGGGTTCGACTGGGAGGCCAATGACTTCTTCTACTTCATCGCCGACATCGCCGGAGGCGAGGAAGACCTGCAGGTCATGTACGGCGTGGGCGGCGAGCGGGCGCTGGACGAGGAGGTGCTCGATCACCTCGAAGGGTATGAGGCCGCGCGGCCGGTACGGATCGGAAACGACGCCCACCAGCAGCGGCAGCACGATGTCTGGGGAGGGTTGCTCGGGGCGGTGGATCTGTACACCCGTTCGCGCGATGCGCTCGACGAGCGCGTGTGGCCGATCCTCAAGCGCCAGGTCGAGGCCGCGATCGCCAACTGGCGCGAGCCCGACAGAGGCATCTGGGAGATGCGCGGCGAGCTTAAGCACTTCACCTCCTCGAAGATGTTCTGCTGGGTCGCATGTGATCGAGGTGCTCGGCTCGCCGCGATTCGCGAGGACCGTGAGCATGTCCAGCGTTGGCGGGCGGCGGCAGAGGATATCCGAGCGGACATCTGCGAGCACGGGGTCGACGACCGGGGCGTATTCGTCCAGCACTACGAGACGAGAGCGCTCGACGCGGCGCTACTGCTGATGCCGATACTGCGTTTCTTGCCTCCCAGCGACGAGCGCATCCACAACACCGTGTTTGCGATCGCGGACGAGCTCACAGAAGGCGGGCTTGTCATGCGCTATCGACCGGAGGAAACCGATGACGGTCTGTCAAGCCGGGAGGGCAGCTTCTTGATCTGCTCCTTCTGGCTCGTCTCGGCCTTCTGTGAGATCGGCGAGTTCGACCGCGCCCGCGACCTTTGCGAACGGCTCCTGGGACACGCCAGTCCGCTCGGGCTCTACGCCGAAGAGATCGATCCGCGCACCGGCCGACACTTTGGCAACTTCCCCCAAGCGTTCACTCATCTGGCGCTGATCAACGCGGTCGTCCAGGTGATCCGCGCCGACGCGAGGGTGGCCAGCCAGCCGCCCTCGGTCAACCCGCGGTAAGAACAGCTGAGCGTCGGGTCGCGATCCGAGGGCGCGCTGCGCCTGCTCACAGAAGCTCGGCGAGGGCGTCGCGCATGCCATCGGCGATGCTCCAGACGTCCGGAACGAGGTGCGGCTCCGCGATGGCACCGAAGCCTACGCGGTACGGTAGCTGATGAGGGCGATCATGAGACCGAGTTCGTCCGCCAGAAAGCCGACCGGCTTGATCACCTCCAGCGGGTGGCCAGCGAGATACGGCGTCTCGCGCGGCCCGGGAACATTCGAAACCGCGACGTTCCACATCAACGGCTGTCTCGGCATGGGCACCTGCGCACCCATCTGCGCCACCACCCGACTGGCGCAGGCCTCGAGGGCGGGCATGGCGAACAGGCCCATGTCGGTCAGGATCTCAGCCCCGATCGCCTTGTGCTGTTGCTTCGCGGCCTTCATCGCCTCATGTGCAGCACGGACGCGCGCAGCCGGGTCGCCCGGGCGCGTCGGAAACTCGGCGATCATCATGGAGACTCGGTTGCCGAAGGGCCCCGCTATTCCTCCGTGCGTACGGACACGGGCACGCAACGAGCAGTGGCTCGTCCGGTAGCGCATTGCGCGCCTGACGCCAGCTGCGCACCGAACCAGCGCACAGGGCGATTGTCACGTCGTTGACGGGTGACACCGAACCTGGTCTTGACCGATTTCAGCTCACCCAGGAGAGGGTGCCGAAGGCGACGCTCCGGTCGGAGTGATCTTGCCGTTGAGTGGCGTCCGAGCCGCGCTCTTGGGCGGTTTCCAGAGCAATTCTCCCGTCCCCCGTGCCTGGGCCCGGCGGGCAAGCCCGCCGGCGTCCATGCCTACGTCGCCCTCTCCGACCCCGGCGCCGGCGGCGGCTCCGGGTTCGGCACGTTGGTCTTGCCGACCGCCTGCAGCGCGGTGGGCAGGACGGTGAGCTCGGGGACGTGCGCCCGCGGCGGCAGCGAGAGCGCGAACAGGCACGCCGCGGCCACGTCCTCGGGCTTCAGCATGTGGGCGCGGACCTCCGGCGGAGGCGGCTCGGGCCGCCGGTCGAGAATCGGCGTGTCGACGACGCCCGGCAGCACGGTGGTGAAGCGCACGCCGTGCCGGTGCTCCTCGAAGCCGGCTCCCCGCGCGAAGGCCAGCAGGCCGGCCTTGGCGGCCTGGTAGGCCGGACCTGACGGGTCGGGCCAGCTCCCGGACACCGACCCGATCAGCACCACGTCGCCCCGCGACTCGCGGAGCGCCCCGAGGAACGCGTGCACCACGTTGTAGGCGCCGGTGAGGTTGACCGCCAGCATCATGTCCCACGCCTCCGGGCTGAGGCGCTCGAGCGAGCGCTCGGGCAGATTCGTGCCGGCGGCCACAATCACCGCGTGCACCGGCCCCTCGGCCGTGAGACGGCCGGCGAGCGCCTCGACCGCGCCGCGGTCGGCCACGTCGAGCTCGTGTCCAACCACGCCGGAGCCTAGCTCGGGCCGTCGGCGCGCCGCGGCGTGGACCTCGGCCCCCGCGCCGGCGAGTGCCCGCGCCGTGGCGGCGCCGATCCCGCTCGATGCTCCGGCGACGAACGTGCGGCGGCCCCGCAGGGCCCGACCGCTCGCCTCGTCACCGCTCACCTCCACCGGGCGAGCGTAAACGATTCGGCGCCGGCCGGACCTGCGGCGTTTGCCCGGCCGAGCGGTCGGTGAGACTCGGGTCGTAAGGCGAGCGATAAGGGAGGCGCCTTGACAACCCCAACGCAGAAGCGCTTGGCCAGCGCGACCGCGGCACGCCAGACCGCCGCAGACGGCTCGGACCGCAGCCACCGGCGATGGTTGATGGTAGGGCTGTGCTTCTTCGGGCTGACGATCAACTACGTCGACCGAGGGAACCTGGGCGTGGCACTGCCGAAGATGAAGACCGACCTCGGGCTCGGGGCCGGGGCGGAGGGAGTGGTGCTCGCCGCCTTCTTTGCCTCCTGCGCCGTGTTCCAGCTGCCCGCCGGGCATGCGGTCGACCGCTGGGGCGAGAAGATCGTCAACACGTTTGCGGTGACGTGGTGGTCGCTGTTCACCGCCCTGACCGCGGCCGCCGGCAGCTTCGCGACGCTGATCGTGATGCGCCTCGGCCTCGGAGCGGGGGAATCCGGTGGCTATCCGTCCAGCGCCAAGGCGGTCTCGGTGTGGTTCCCGACCCGCGCGCGGGCGTTCGCCACCTCGATCTACGCCAGCGGCGCCCGGGTCGGCACCGCGGCGGCGCTCCCGATCGTCGCCGCGCTGATCGCCTGGCTCGGCTGGCGCGGGTCGTTCATCATCACCGGCGCGTTCGGCCTCGTGTGGGTCGTCTTCTGGCTGCGCTTCTACCGCCGTCCCCGTGAGGATGCCGGGATCTCGCCGGCCGAGCTCGAGTACATCGAGGAGGGCGGCGCGCGCGTCGAGGAGAAGGAGGCCGAGGAGGAGAATCGCGACGCCTCCTCGGTGCGCTACCGCGACCCCGCGCACGTCGCCTCGATCGGCGGCATCCAGAACTTCGCCTCGAACCTCGCCGGCCTGCTCGGCGCGACCACCACGGGTGCCCTCGTCGGCCTCTCCGGTGGCTCGTTCGCCGCCGCGCTCGTGCTCTCGGGCGTCCTCGGGCTGGTCGGCGCCTTCTCCTACCTGGTGATCGTGCAGCGGATCGAGCCGCTCCCGGTCAGGGCCTGATCGCCGGTGCGGGTCGGGCTGTTCGTCACCTGCCTGGTCGACCTCCTCTGCCCTGAGGTGGGCGTCGCCACCGCCCGCCTGCTCCAGCGCGCCGGCCACCAGGTCGAGTTCCCGGAGGGCCAGACGTGCTGCGGACAGCCGGCGTTCAACTCCGGCTACCGCGCGGAGGCCGCCGGCGTCCTGCACCAGACGCTCCGCGCCCTCGCGGCCACCGACGCCGAGGCCTACGTCGCGCCGGCGGGATCGTGCACGACGATGATCCGCACCTTCGCCGCGGAGCTCGTCGGTGACGACGATCCCGACCTGCGCGTCGTCGCCCCGCGGCTGTTCGAGCTCTCGGAGTTCCTCGCCTCGCACGGCAGCGCGCTCGCCGGACGCCTCGAGCCACCACGCCGCGTCGCCTATCACGACTCCTGCCACATGCTGCGCGAGCTCGGGCTGGCCCGCGAGCCCCGCGAGGCCCTGGGGCGGGTGGCCGGCGTCGAGCTCGCAGACTGGGACAGCGAGCGGTGCTGCGGCTTCGGCGGCACGTTCTCGATGCGCCAGCCGGAGCTCTCGGTGGCGATGGCCGACGAGAAGCTTCGCACGCTGGCCAGCGCCGACACGCTGTGCGGAGCCGACCCGTCGTGCTTGATGCATATGCGCGGCCGGCTCGAGCGGATCGGGCGCGAAGAGGTCGCCGTGCGGCATCTGGCCGAGCTGCTCGAGGAGGCCACGCGTCCATGAGCGCGGTCCCGAGCCTGACCGGGACCACGCTCCGCGAGCGCGAACGCTGGGCGCTCGGGGGCGACGGACGGCTGCAGAGCGCGCTGCGGCGAACGACCGACAACCTCGACGGACGCCGCCGCCGGGGCCTGGACGAGCTCGAGGACCCGGAGACGCTGCGCCAGACCGCCCGCTCGCTGCGCACCGCCGCGGTGGCCCGGCTGCCCGAGCTGCTCGGTCGGCTCGCCGACCGGGTGCAGGCGGCGGGCGGGACGGTGTTCTTCGCCGCCGACGCCGAGGAGGCGCGCGCGCACGTGCTCGGGATCTGCGCGCGCCGGGGGGCAAAGCTGGCGGTGAAGTCGAAGTCGATGGTGAGCGAGGAGATCGAGCTGGGCGCCCGGCTGGCCGAGGCGGGCATCGAGGCGCTCGAGACCGATCTCGGCGAGTGGGCCCAGCAACTCGACGGTGAGCCGCCCGCGCACATCCTCGGGCCGGCGATGCACAAGACCCCCGCCGACTGGGTGCGCGTGCTCGGCACCGTCGGCTACGACGGCGACGAGTCGGCGCCGGCGATGACCGCCTTCGCCCGCCGCACCCTGCGGGACAAGTTCCACGCCGCCGACGTCGGCATCACGGGCGTGAACCTCGCCGTGGCCGAGTCCGGGACGCTGGTGATCGTCAGCAACGAAGGCAACGCGCGGATGAGCTCGACCGTCCCCCCGGTGCAGATCGCGCTGATGGGCATGGAGCGAGTGGTGGCCGACTGGGCCGAGGCCGACCTGCTGCTCGCCCTGCTTGGCCGGGCCGGCGCCGGGGTGTCGTTCCCCACCTACGTGAGCGCGATCACCGGCCCGCGGCGGCCGCGGGAGCGAGACGGCCCGCAGGAGCTCCACCTCGTGGTGCTCGACAACGGGCGCTCGCGCATCCTCGCGGGGGCCAGCCGTGAGGCGCTCAACTGCATCCGCTGCGGCGCCTGCCTGAACGCCTGCCCGGTGTACCGGCAGATCGGCGGCCACGCCTACGGCTCGGTGTACTCGGGGCCGATCGGCGCGGTCATCAGCCCGCTGCTCCTCGACGACGTCCCGGAGGCGGCCGAGCTCTCCCACGCCTCGTCGCTGTGCGGGGCGTGCTGGGCGGCCTGCCCGGTCGGTATCCCGCTGCACGAGCTGCTGCTCGAGGGCAGGCGGCGGGAGGCGGCGGGCGGCGGCGACCGGGCCGAGCGCGCGGCCTGGCGCGCGTGGGCGCAGGCGTGGTCGCATCCCCGGCTCTACGGCCTGACCGGCGCGCCGGCGCGAGCCCGGATCCCCGAGCGGCTGCTGCCGCCGCCGCTGCGGGAGTGGGCCCGAGGGCGGACGGTGCCCCACCGCGCCGGGGCCACGTTCCGGGCGCGCTGGCGGCGCGGGGAGGTGCTCGAGTAGTGGAGCGCCAGGCGTTCCTCGCCGTGCTCGAGCGGGCGCTGTCCGCGGCTCCGCCGCTCGCCGGCGCGCACCCGCCGCCCCCGCCACCGGACGTCGTGCCGCGGGTGGGCTGGCGCCCCGATCCCCGGCCACTCGCCGAGCGCTTCGGCGAGGCGCTGCGGGGCGTGGGCGCCCGGCTGATCACCGTCGCCGAGCTCCCGGCGGCGCTCGGCGAGCTCGAGGTCGAGCGCGCCGTGCTCACCACCGACCGCCTGTCGCTGCCGCCGGCGGTCGAGCGCCTCGGATTGGAGCGCGTCCGCGAGGCCGACGCCGGCGTGACCGAGGCCGTCGCCGCCTGCGCGGCGACGGGGACCGTGGTCCTCGCCGCATCGCCGGGCGAGCCGCGGGCAGTTAGCCTGCTCCCGCGGGTGCACGTCGTCGCGGTCGAGCGCGACGGCCTGGTCGAGACGCCGGGCGACGTGCTGCGCGACCTCGGCGGCCGCTACGCCGGTGGGCTGCCGAGCGCGCTGACCTTCGTCACCGGCCCGAGCCGCTCGGCCGACATCGGAGGCGAGCTCGTGATGGGGGTGCACGGCCCGCTTGCCGTGCTCGTCGTGCTGCTGTGATGCATCCGATCTTGTCGACGTGGCGCTCGCGCCCGCAGATGCTCGATCTGGAGCTCTGGCGACCCGGTGCAAGCGCGGGCGGTCGCTCGGGAGGCGGGTTCCGCTCGCCGACGGCTCTCTGGTGCGCGCCGCCGTCACGAAGCGATCAAAACGTTCCCCACGCCGCACGCGCCGGGACCGCGGACGCGATTTCTGGCGATGAGCGACCACTTTTGCGGCTGCGGGCGGGCCTCGAGGACGGCGGGGAACGAAATGTGCGGTTAGGCGGCGATCGCGCGGACGCAAACGATCTCGCTCGCTCGCACTCGCGGCGACAGGCCCGGCGCGAGGCGCTCCCGCCGTCAGGGACGTCAATGGCGCCCGACCCGCGCCGACACGACGGGCGAAAATAAAACCAGGAGGCCCCGGGCGAGGCACCAGCCAAGGGCCCCGGCCCCGAGAGACCACGGCCACACGACCTGAAGACGCTCGGAGTAGTCGGCCCCACGGACGCCGCGCGCAGCGCGGCCCCTCCCCCTCAGACCGGACGCCCGGCGCCGGCCAGGAACACCTTGACCTGATCCGGCGGCCCCTCCACCAGCCGCGCAAAAGCTTCGGGCCCCGCCTCGAGCGGGAGCACCGGCGGTAGCTCGCCGAGCGACGCCCGGCCGCCGGCAAGCCACTGGAGGGCGCGCTCGAAGTCGGCCATCGTGTAGGCGTAGGAGCCGTACACTGCGATCTGGTTTCGCACCACCGCGTGGAAGCCGAGGGTCGTCTCATCGTCGGCCAGGCCGATGCACACCACCCGTCCGGCGGGGCGGACGAGCTCGACCGCGAGCGCCCGGGTGGCCCGGGCGCCGACCGCGTCGAGCACAAGGTCCACCCCCAGCTCGTCCTCCGCGGCGCGCGCGGCGGCGCCGTCGGGGTATACCGCGTGCGCGCCGAGCGAGCGCGCCCGCTGGCGGCGGGCGGCCTGGGGCTCGATCACCGCCACGTGGGCGATCGCACTGAGAAGCGCGGCCTGCAGCGTCACCAGGCCGATCGTCCCCGCCCCGATCACGAGCGCCGACTCCGCCGCGTGCCCGGCCAGCCCGAGCGCGACGGCGTGGACGCCATTGGCCAGTGGCTCGGCGAGCGCTCCGGTGCGGACGTCGAGCTCGTCCGGGAGCGCGCGCAGGTTCGCGGCCGGCGCGCCGACCAGGTCGGCGAACGCGCCGTCGTGGTGCACGCCGATCAGTGTCCGCTCGGGACATACGTTCTCCTGCCCGGAACGGCACAGCCGGCAGCGGCCGCAGCCGCTGATCGGGTTGACCGCCGCCCGAGCCCCGAGCCACTCCTCCGCGCCGGGTCCCGCGGCCACCACCTCGCCGGCGAACTCGTGGCCCATCACCAGCGGCGGCACGCGGTTGCCCATGTGACCGAGATATCCCTCGACTTCCGAGCCGCAGATCCCCACCGCGCCGGGACGCAGCACGACCTCGCCCGGACCGGGGTCCGCGGGCTCCGGGCGCTCAGCCACCTCCATCCGCTGGGGCCCCTGCCAGACGATCGCCCTCACGCGTCGCCTCGCTGACGTCCGTAGAACAGCATGATGACCGGGATCATGATCGACGAGTCAACCCGGTTGGGCCCCTACTCCCCTCCACGCCTCGAGCCTTCCCAGCCCCCGGGCGGACAAACCGCCCCGGCGTGAGGAGGTCATACTGCCCGCCCACCTTCATGCCGAGAGTAGCCCGATGACCGACCGCGTGACCGTGGCAATCGCCGTACCGCTCGAGCCCGAGCTGGTCGACGCGATCGCCGCGGTCGACGCTCGCCTCGACGTTCTCTACGAGCCGGAGCTGCTGCCGCCCACGCGCTTCCCGAACGACCATCGCGGCGTCGACGGCTTCCGGCGCACCGGCGAGGATGACCGCCGATGGCGGGAGATGATCGCCGGCGCCGAGGCTCTGTTCGGGATCCCGGGCGATTCCCCACACGGGCTGGCGCAGGCGGTTCGCGGAGCGCTCCGGCTGAGGTGGATCCAGGCGACGGCCGCCGGCGCCGGCGAACAGCTGCGCGCGGCGGGGCTGAGTCGCGAGGAGCTGGCTCGCGTGAGCGTGACCAGCGCCAGCGGGGTGCACGCGGTGCCGCTGGCCGAGTTCTGCCTGCTCGGCCTGCTCGCGTTCGCCCGCGGGCTGCCGCGACTGCTCGCGGACCAGAGCGCGCGGCGCTGGGAGCACTATCCGACGGCGGAGCTGCGCGGCCGCACGCTGCTGATCGTCGGGCTCGGGCAGATCGGCGCCGAGGTGGCGCGGCTCGCCGCGGCCTTCGGGATGCGGGTAATCGGCGTGAACCGCCGCGGCCGCGGCAGCTGGCCGGGCGTCGAGGCGGTCGGCGTCATCGCCGACCTCGACCGCTGGCTGGCGGAAGCGGACGCGATCGTGGTCACGATTCCGCTGACCGACGACACCGCGGGACTGATCGACGCCGCGGCGATCGCGCGGATCAAGCCCGGGGCGATCGTGGTCAACGTCGGGCGCGGCGGGGTGATCGACGAGGACGCGCTCGTGCGGGCCCTGCGCGAGGGCAGGCTCGCCGGAGCGGCGCTCGACGTGTTCGCGACCGAGCCGCTCAGCCCCGACAGCCCCCTGTGGGAGCTGCCTAACGTGTTGCTCAGCCCCCACACCGCCGCGCTGTCGTGGCACGAGAACGAACGCATCGTCTCGCTGTTCGCCGAGAACTTGCGCCGCTACCTGCGCGGAGACGAGCTGCTCAACCGGGTCGATCCCGAGCGGTTCTACTGAGCGCGAGGCCGGCGCTCACCAGAGCGCCAGCGTGAGGCGGCCGCTCACCTGAGCGCGAGGCCGGCGCTCAGCAGAGCGCCAGCGTGAGGCGGCCGCTCACCAGAGCGCCACCGAGGCCGGCGCTCACCAGAGCGCCACCAAGGCCGGCGCTCAGCAGAGCGCCACCAAGGCCGGCGCTCACCAGAGCGCCACCGGTCGCACCATCGACCCGGTCGCCCCCCGGATCGACACGGGCAGGCAGACGAAGCAGAACTCGCGCACCCGGTCGCGGGCGAGCGCCTCGCAGTTGACCATCTCGATGATGAAGATCCCCCGCTCGATCAGCAGCGCGATGTGGACGGGGTGGGGGTTGCCCCGGATCGGCGAGGGCAGCACCTCGAGCGACTCCGTGTCGCCGGCGACCGCCACGACACCCTGCTCGGCCAGCCACAGCGCCGCGTCGCGGTCGACGCCGGCCTGCTCGTGGGCGGCGATGAACTCGGCGTCGGGCCACCCGGAGAGGTATCCCGTCCTCACCACGGCGACGTCGCCGCGGCGCAGCTCGAGCCCGTCACGGGCCAGCACCTCGCGCAGCTCGTCGGGCCCGATCGCCTCGTGCGCGGACAGCGCGTCGACGCCGCGGGCGCCGGCGACGTCGATCAGCACGCCGCGGGTGATCAGCGGGGGGATCGCGGTGGCGTCGTCGCGCAGCGGACCGAAGTCCCCGACGTCGCGCTCAGCGGCGCCGCCGCCGAACCAGCCGTGCTCCCGGCCACAGGTGACGTGCGAGAGCGCGTCGACGTGCGTGCCGGAGTGCACGGTTCCCATCAGCATCTCGCTGTGCCAGGCGAAGTCGACCTCGTTCTCGCCGAGCCACTCCTGATCGCCCTGGTTGGCGATGCCGCGCGGCGTCCGGTAGGTGAGGACCTGGAACGGCGGGTGGCCGGGGAACAGCGGCATCCCCGGGAAACGCACGACGTCGAGGCTGTAGACCCGGCCGTGCGTGACCAGTCCGAGCGCGCCGAGCACGTCGGCTGAGCCGAGCCGTCGCGCCGGCACCTCGGACGCCTCGCCGGCGAGTCGTCGTCGCCTCTCCACGACCGAAGGCGTACCCCGGACCTCGGTGAGGGAAAACCCGGCCGATCGGGTACTGACCTCAAGCGTGGACGATTGCCGGATCACCGCAGTCGACGTGCGCGACGTGCGCTTTCCCACCTCGCGCACGCTGGCCGGCTCGGACGCGATGAACGAGGCGCCCGACTACTCGGCCGCCTACGTGATCCTCGAGACCGACAGCGAGCTGATCGGCCACGGGCTGACGTTCACGATCGGCCGCGGAACCGAGGTGGTGGTGGCGGCCGTCCATGCGCTCGAGCACCTCGTCGTCGGTTGGCGGGTGGCCGACGTGGCCGCCGATCCCCGCGGCTTCTGGCGCACGGTCACGGGCGACTCGCATCTGCGCTGGATCGGTCCCGAAAAGGGCGTGATCCACCTCGCCACCGCGGCGCTCGTGAATGCGGTGTGGGATCTCTGGGCGCGCGCCGAGCGAAAGCCGCTGTGGCGTCTGGTGGCGGACATGAGCCCGGAGGAGCTCGTCGGCTGCGTCGATTTTCGCTACATGACCGACGCGCTCACGCCCGAGGAGGCGCTCGAGCTGCTGGCCTCGCGCGCGGACGGCCGGGCCGCGCGGGAGGCGGAGATCCTCCGCGGCGGGTTTCCGGCCTACACGACGTCGGTCGGCTGGCTGGGTTACAGCGACACGGAGGTACGCCGGCGCTGTCGCCGCGCGGTGGCGCAGGGCTGGACGCACATGAAGATGAAGGTGGGCGGCGACCCGGACGACGACCTGCGACGCGCCGCGATCATCCGGGAGGAGATCGGTCCCGAGCGGTATCTGATGATGGACGCCAACCAGGTCTGGGAGGTCGAGGAGGCGATCGCGGCGACTCGGCGCCTGGGGGAGTTCGACCCGTGGTGGATGGAGGAGCCGACAAGCCCCGACGACGTCCTCGGCCACGCTCGCATCGCCAGGGCGGTGGCGCCGATTCGGATCGCCACCGGCGAGCACTGCCACAACCGCACGATGTTCAAGCAGCTCATGCAGGCCGGCGCGCTCGGCGTCTGCCAGCTCGACGCCTGCCGCCTCGGCGGGGTCAACGAGGTGCTGGCGGTGCTGCTCCTGGCGGCCCGGTTCGAGGTCCCGGTGTGCCCGCACGCCGGCGGGGTGGGGCTCTCCGAGTACGTCCAGCACCTCTCGCTGATCGACCAGATCGTGCTCGGCGGCGACCTCACCGACCGGGTCATCGAGTACGTCGACGAGCTGCACGAGCACTTCGTCGATCCGGTGCGGATCCGCGACGGCCGGTATCTGGCGCCCGAGGCGCCGGGGTACAGCATCGAGATGCGCGCGGAGTCGCTGGCCGAGTACGCGTTCCCGGAGGGCGAGGCGTGGCGGGAGGCGCGGTCGTGAGCAGCATGCCCGCGCGCACGCGGCTGGTCGCGGGCACACGGTTGGTCAGGGTGAGCGACCGCGACGGCCGCGTCCGGATCGGCGCCGTCCGTCCCGGCGAGGAGCAGCTGACCGTCTACGCCGCCGAAGACATGCTCGCCGTGCTCGAGCGCGGTGAGCTCCCCGAGGCGGTCGACCGCGTGCCGCTGGTCGATCCCGAGACGTGCGAGCTGGCCGAGCCGTGGCGGCTGCTGGTGCCGGTGGTGGCCCCGGAGACGTGGGCCGCGGGCGTGACCTACGAGCGCAGTCGCGCGGCCCGCGTGCACGAGAGCCGGGTGCTGGACGTCTACGACCTGGTCTACGAGGACGAGCGCCCGGAGCTGTTCCTCAAGGACGCGGCGGGCCGGCGGACGGTCGGCCCGGGCGAGCCGATCGCCGCACGCGGCGACGCGAGTTGGACGGTGCCGGAGGCGGAGCTCGCCGTGGTGCTCGGCGCGCGCGGGCCGCTGGCGCTGACCATCGGCAACGACGTCTCCTCGCGTGACATCGAGGGCGCCAACCCGCTGTACCTGCCCCAGGCCAAGATCTACGGGCGGGCCTGCGCGCTCGGCCCCGCGCTCCTCGTCCCCGAGAACTGGGAGGCCAGATTCGATATCGAATGCCGGATCCTCGACCGCCACGGCGAGCCGCTGTTCGCCGAGCAAACC
>JAFAXX010000178.1 GCA_019240655.1 Solirubrobacterales bacterium | reverse complement strand
GGTGTGGACGACGAGGCTGCCGGCGCCGAGGTACTAGCTGTCTTTGCCGCGGAGGCGGCTGAAATGACGGCGCTCGCTGCCGTGGAAAACGCGGGTGGCGACGGCGCGGTAGTGGGCTGTGCAGTGGCTGGTCCAGATGCTGCGAGTGTTGTGGTTGATAGGCTCGGTATGGCAGGCGGCATCGCTGGTGAAGCGGTGGACGGACTCGTGGTCGGAACGCTCGGCGCAGAAACTGTAAGGGCATGGGCAGTCGCCGTAGGAGCGACGGCCATCGAGGCGGTTGAAGCTGTTGCGGCAGTGGGATGCGATGTGGTCGACGTGGATGCCGTAGACTTGGGCGAGGCGGCTGCCGTCGGCGAGCTCGGCGCGGGTGTCGCTGTGACGGTTGATGCAGGAGTGGTCTTCACTGCTCCCCCGGCCGCAGGGTCGGTCGTGGGCGTCGATGTTGTCGGCGTGCTGGCCGGCGGCGTGGATGCCGATGTGGTCGAAGATGTGGGCTTGGCCGCGGACACTGATGTGGCCGACGCGGAACCCAGCGCTGAGTGAGCGGACGTCTGCGTGCCGGAGGGCGACGTGCTCGAGGCCGACGTGCTCGAGGCCGGCGTGCTGGAGGCCGGCGTGGGAGAGGCCGGTGTACTCGAGGCCGACGTGCTTGAGGCCGACGTGCTAGAGGCCGGCGTGGTGGAGTCCGGCGTGCTCGAAGCCGGCGCGCTGGTTCCCTGAACCGACGGAGAGCTCTTCGCGGCGGCCGGTGCGGCCGCGCTCGTGACCGCCGACTCGGCCGCGGCGACCACGCTCGTGACGCGCGCCGTGTTGCCGGACGCGGGTGAAGCGGCTGAGCTCGGGGCGGCTGCACCGGCAGGCGAGCTGGCGGCGGCCGCGCCCGCGATGGGAGCGGTCGCGGTCTGGCCTGACGGCAGTGACGACGCGGCGCCGGCAACCGAGATCTGGCCGGCCAGCATCGCAATGGCGCTCACCGCGACTGCCCACCAAGCCGTGACCCCACGCGCGGACATTTGCCTACGCGCCCCTGCCCTTCCCAGAGCGGGTCTTCGGCCCGCCGCGTATGCCGACCGGCGGCCTGCGGAGGGCAGAAGCGGACACGGAGCTAACACCAATTTCCGGCATGGCGTGTCTTATATCCCGCTCGCCCGATGTCGAATCCCCGTCGGTCGGGGGCTTTTCTACCCAGTCGGGCGAGCGAGCGTAGACGCGTCAATTGCAGGACTTTCGTGGGTGTCGCGACACCTACAAACCATCACAGGCGCTCATCGCGCCGCACGAACGGGGACAAAATTCATCGTCCGGCCGCATCGCGCGGACATGCTCCAGCCCACGTCCCTACATTCCCCGGCGCGTGTCACTCCGGAGCCTCGACACCGCCGCGCTCGTCTTCGCACGGACCCGCGGGCACACTGCCACGCTCGACCGGCTGGTCGCCGCCTTCTCGCGCGCGGGCGAACATGCTGCCTGCTGGTTGGCCCTCGGAGCCCTTGGCGCGGCGGCCACCAACGACCCCGAACATCGCCGCAGCTGGGTCCGCGGAATCCGGATTGTCGCCGGCGCATATGCGCTGAACTACGGCGTCAAGCTGGTGGTCCGTCGCTCCCGCCCCGAGCTGGCGGATCTCGCCCCGCTCGCCCCGGCGGTCTCACGGCTGTCATTCCCGAGCGCGCACGCCACGACCTCGTTCGCGGCCGCGCGCGCCTACTCGCGCGTCGCTCCCTCGACCGCGCTCTACGGCATCGCGGCCACGCTTGCCGCGAGCCGCCCTTACCTCGGCGTGCACTATCCGACCGACGTCATCGCGGGTGCGCTGCTCGGCACCGCGATCGCCGGGGTTTGGCCGGACGGCGGTTCTGAGGCCGCTGAGGCCTGCCGGTGATGAGAGTAGGCATCGTCGGGCTGCCGAACGCCGGGAAGTCGTCGCTGTTCTCGGCTCTGACCGGGGTGGCGGCTGAGGCGGCCAACTATCCGTTCACCACGATCGAGCCCAACGTGGCGATCGTGCCGGTGGCGGACGAGCGTCTGGACCAGGTCGCCGCCACGGTGAAGGCCGCGAGGGTGGTGCCGGACACCATCGCCTTCCACGACATCGCCGGCCTCGTGGCCGGCGCCCATCGCGGCGAAGGTCTCGGCAATCGCTTCCTGGCCAATATCCGGGAGACCGACGCGATCGTCCACGTTGTCCGGGCCCACCAGGACCCAAACGTCGTCCACCCCGAGGGTCGGGTGGACCCGCTCGCCGACATCGAGACGATCGAGGCCGAGCTGATCTACGCCGACCTCGAGCAGGCTGAGCGCCGGCTGGAGCGCGTCGGCCGCGCCGCCAAGAGTGGCGACCGCCGGTCGGTCGCCGAGGCGGCATGGCTCAGCGAGCTGATCGAAGCGCTCCAGCAGGGGCGCCCCGCGCGGTCGGTGCCACCGCCCGTCGACGCGCCCGACGTACCGGCTCTGCTGCAGCCCCTGACCGCCAAGCCGGTGCTGTTCGTCGTGAACGTGGACGAGGGCTCGAGCGAGGTCCCCCCCGCGATCGCCGAACACGCCCGCGCCCAGGGCGCGGGGGCGGTGGCCGTCTCGGCGCGGCTTGAATCCGAACTCGCGGAGCTCGACCGCGAGGACGCCGCGGCGATGCGCGAGGACCTCGGGCTCGGGGAGTCGGGACTTCAGGCGGTGATCCGCGGAGCGTTCGCGCTGCTCGAGCTGATCGCCTTCTTCACCGCCGGCGAGGCGATGCCGGCGCAGTCATGGCATCTGCACCGGGGTCTCTCCGTGTGGCATGCCGCCGGGCTGATCCACAGCGATATGCAGCGCGGGTTCGTCCGTGCGGAGGTGGTCGGCTGGGAGGAGCTGGTGGCCGCCGGCGGCTATGCCGGCGCGCGTGAGCGCGGCACCTTGCGGATCGAGGGCCGCGACTATTCGGTGGCCGACGGCGACGTGATCACGGTGCGGTTCACGCCGTAGTGTTCACCCGTGGCGGTCCCCGTCAGCGGTCTCCCCACCGCCGCCCACCGCCGGTCGCGACGCGCCGTCACCCCTCGAGGCCGTGCGCGCAGCCCTCGCACACTCCCGTGATCACCAGCTCGGCAGTGTCCCCATGAAAGCCCGCGGCGCCCGCCGCAAGCAACAGCCGCCGCCGGTCCAGCCCGAGCTCGAGGTCCGCCACCCGCCCGCACTCACGGCATACCGTGTGCTCGTGCGGCTCCGTACGAGCGTCGTAGAGCGAGGCCCCAACGCCGACGTTGAGCTTCCGCGCCAGCCCCAGCTCGACCAGTAGATCCAGCGTGGCGTAGACGGTCGGTATCGAGGTCCCAGGGAGCTCGCGGTGAACCGCGCGATAGACCTCTTCGGCGGTGGCATGGCCGCCGCTCCGGCGCAGCTCGCGGAGGATGACCAGCCGCTGAGAGGTCACGCGGTGGCCGCGCGCCCTGAGCAACGCCACGAGGTCGTCGGTGTGCGGGCTGGTTTGCATACCGATAAGGGTACCCTAATTTAACTCATTTGCTACAGTAATTGCAATGCCGGAGCTGCTCAGCGGGTTACGGACCATCGACGAGCGGACGTTGGTGCTGCGGTACGTGCAGCCGGGGCTGGTCGGCCTGATCGACGGGACGCTCTCGACGCTGGCGCCCATCTTCGCCGCCGCACTCCTCAACGGCTCGCACGCCGCGCTGTTCGTCGGACTGGCCACGGCGGTCGGAGCTGGGATCAGCATGGCCTTCTCCGAAGGCCTGTCGGACACCGGCGAGGAGACCGGTCGCGGGTCCGGGGCGGCCCGCGGCGCCGTGACCGGGGTGATGACCACATTCGGCGGCGCGTTTCACTCCCTTCCGTTCCTGATCTCGCACGTACACACCGCGCTCGCGGTGGCCGGCGTGGTGGTGGCCTGCGAGCTGACCGCCATTTCGCTGGTCCGCAAGCGCTTCATGGCCGTGCCGCTGCGCGTCAGCCTCGTGCAGGTCGCCCTCGGGGGCGCGCTGATCGTCGCCGCGGGCGTGCTGCTCGGCAGCGCCTGACCGGGGGCGCGCGCTGATCGTCGCCGGGGGCGTGCTGCTCGGCAGCGCCTGATCCAGCGGACTACAGGTCGCTCAGCCGCTCGGCGTTCTCGAGGCGCTCGCCCAGCCGGTTCAGGCCGAGCTCCCGCGCGGCGCGCGCGCCTCCCTTGAGGTCGGTCGCCTGGTCGGGCGGCGGCTTCACCGCGGCGACCCGAAGGGTGGCGATCTCCCGGAACGCCTGCAGCTGCGCCTCCGACTCCTTGAGCGCGGCGGCGATCCGGGGCCGCTCGCGATCCGCGGCCGCGAGCACGGCGCCCAGCGAGCCGTGGCGGCGCAGCAGCTCGGCGGCCGTCTTCTCGCCGATCCCGGGCGCTCCCGGAAGCCCGTCGGACGGATCGCCGCGCAGCGCGATGAAATCGGGCACGAGTTCTGGTCCGATCCCGTACTTACGCCGCACTGCGGCCGCGTCGACCTCCTCGAACCCGGTGATGCGCGACTTCAGCATCAGCACGCTCACCCGCTCGCCGGCGCACTGGTACATGTCGCGATCGCCGGTGAGGATCAACGCCACTCCGCCCGCCGCCGCCTCGGCCGCGGCTAGCGACCCGAGGAGATCGTCCGCTTCGAGCTGCTCCGAGCCCGACGAGCTCCAGCCGAAGGCGGTGAAGAACCCCGGCGCGCGCTCGAACTGCCACGCCAGGGCTTCCGGCACCGGCGGCCGGTGGGCGTGGTAGGGCGCGTACAGCTTCACGCGGTACGCCGCGGCCTCGGCGCCCCAGCAGACCACGATCGCGCGTGGGTCTCGGTCGGCGGCGATCCGCAGCAGGACGTTGGCCGCGCCGAGCAGCGCGTTGACCGGGTGCTCGCCGGCTCCCCGAATCGAGTCCGGCAGCGCGAAGAACGAGCGATACAGCAGGTACGGCCCGTCGACGGCGAGCAGCGGCCGGCTCACGGCAGCCTCACCGCCGGCCGGTCGAGGTGTCGCGACACCGCCGCGAGCAGGCCGGAAACTGCCGCGCCCAGCGCGAGCATGCGATTAGATAGGCAGCTGAGATGGCCGAGCAGAAAGCTTCAGAAGTGTTCGTGGAGTGCCTGGAGGCGGAGGGCGTGCGCTACGTCTTCGGAATTCCGGGTGAGGAAACGCTCGATCTGAACGAGTCCCTGGCTGATTCGTCGATCCAGTTCGTGCCGGTGCGCCACGAGCAGGGCGGCGCCTATATGGCGGACGCCTACGGCCGGCTGACCGGCCGAGCCGGCGTCTGCCTCGGGACCCTCGGTCCCGGAGCGACCAACCTGCTCACCGCCGTAGCCGACGCCTTCCTGGACCGCGCCCCGCTCGTCGCCCTGACCGGACAGTCGGACCTCGAGCGGATGCACAAGGAGTCGCACCAGTACTTGGACCTGATCGGCATTCTACGGCCTGTGGTGAAGTGGAACGCTCGCGTCGCGAGCCCGGAGATCGTGCCCGAGGTCGTACGCAAGGCGTTCAAGGTCGCCGAGTCGGAGAAGCCCGGCGGAACCCACCTCGAGTTGCCCGAGGACGTGATGGCCCGTCCGCTCGACGCCTCGCCGCTGCCCCGCCACGCCCCGGTTCAGCCCGAGCCCGGCACCCGCGAGCTGCAGCGCGCCGCCGAGCTGATCGAGTCGGCCGAGAACCCGATCGCGCTGGCCGGCAACGGCGCAATCCGCGGGCACGCCGCCCGCGCCCTGCGCGCGTTCGCTCAGACCACCGGGATACCGGTGGCGGAGACTTTCATGGCCAAGGGCCTGCTCGACTACGAGGATTCCAAGGCGCTCGGCACGGTCGGGCTCCAGACCCGCGACTATGAGATGGCCGGCTTCGAGGACGCCGACCTGGTCGTCGCGATCGGCTACGACCTGGTCGAGCACGCGCCGGTCAACTGGAACCCGCGCGCGGACAAGAAGATCGTCGTGATCGACAGCGTCGCGGCCGAGATCGACGAGTTCTTCGTTCCCGAAGTCGAGCTGATCGGCGACATTGCCCACGTGCTCGCGCGGCTGGCGGCGGGCACCCGGCGGACGATGGTCGAGCCGGCGGCGCGGCGGCTGCACGAGCTCGTCCTCGGGGCGCTGCGCGACGCCCGCGACGACAGCCACTTCCCGATGCGCCCGCCCCGCGTCCTCCACGACCTCCGCGCGGCGCTCGGCCCCCGCGACATGCTGGTCTCCGACGTCGGCCTGCACAAGCTGTGGATCGGCCGGATGTTCCCGGCGCACGAGCCGGGGACGGTGCTGATCGCCAACGGCCTGGCCGGGATGGGCTTCGCGCTGCCGACGGCGATCGCCGCGAAGCTCGTGCACCCTGAGCGCAAGGTCGTCACGGTGAGTGGCGACGGCGGCTTCTTGATGAACTGCCAGGAGCTCGAGACGGCGGTGCGGCTGCGCACGCCGGTGGTCAACGTGATCTGGGAGAACGGGCAGTTCGGCTCGATCGCGTGGAAGCAGGACAAGAAGTTCGGCCGTCACTTCGACGTCGGCTTCGGCAACCCCGACTTCGTCAAGCTGGCCGACGCGTTCGGGCTGCCGGCCTGGCGGTGCGCGAAGGCGGAGGAGTTCTCGCGCCGGCTGACCGAAGCGCTCGCGCTCGATGTGCCGTCGGTGATCGTCGTGCCGATCGACTACTCGCTCGACGTGGCGATCTCCGAGGAGCTCGGCGCCGAGACCGTGGCCACTTAGGAGGGGCCGCGCTCCGCGCGGCGTCCGTGGGGCCGGTCATCCGGACACACCGGTATGCGGCCGCCCAACGGCTGCTCCGTCGACAATGCCGTTTCGGGTTTTGAACTGGTCGGTCGCCGAACAGGAGTGGGACTGAAGCCAATCGTCGTATCACGGGGGACATATCGACCTCGAGCGCCCGGCCTCGCCCCGGGGCCGGCGTCCCGCGCAGAGCAGCATCTCTTCCCGGCCGAGGCCGTTTCTGGCCCCACTCACGAGTCCGCGGCGAGCCTGGCTACGCGCTTAGCCGTCGCCCGAAGTTCGTTCGAAACCGAAGGAGAGGAAGCCGGATGTACAAGGTGGTTTGGATCGCGCGCTACACGAAGGACAAGACCAAGCAGGAGGCCAGCAACTATTGGGCGCGTCATCACGGCCCTGCGATGAAGAAAGTCTCGCCGCTGGCAGGCTATGTGCAAAGCCACGTGCAGGGGCCGTTGCCGCTCGTCAGCGGAGTGGCGGAGGAGGACACCTTCTTCGACGGTTACTCCTGCGCGTGGTGGAACGATCAGGCCGACTTCGAGCAGGCGATGACGACCTCCGAGTGGCAGGTCGTGGTGGACGACGGCGCCAATGTCTTCGACATGGACTGGCTTTGGAACATGAGTGCCCAGATCGAGGAACACCCGATGATCGAGGGCCCGTCCAGCCCCTACAAGGTGGTGTGGATCGTCCGGTTCAAGGAAGGGATGTCGCGCGAACATGGCCGCGAGTACTGGCGCGGCACGCACGGCCCGATCTTCAAGAAGCTCGACATCGATCGCTACGTCCAGAACCACGTCGTCGGCCCGATCGGCGCCGAGGGCGAGACCCAGAACGCTGAGATTGGCTTCGACGGCTTCTCGGAGTGCTGGTTCCGCGACGAGCGACAGTTCCTGAATGCCGTCGAGTCCGATACCTGGGCTGTCGCCGTCGAGGACGCGCAGAACGTCTTTGACATGACGGAGATGTGGGGTGCCGTCCTGAATGAGAACGTCGTGGTCGCGCCGCAGCTGGCTCGTACGTGACCCCCCGATCACAGTGGGAGCGATGCCCCGCGGCGTCCGCAGCCGCCGGTGCTGGCGCGCGGGCTTGTACCCCGGCGTGGCAATCGCGCAACTGCCCGCCTCGGGGCTCGGGCATCAATGCTCGGCGAACGCCCTACAGGTTCCCCTGCGCCATCTTGCGCAGGTCCATGGCCTGGTTGTAGGTCTCCTCGTCGACGCCCATCTCGGCCGCGACGTCGCGCAGCAGCCGCCCGGAGCTGGCCGCGGCATTGACGATCTCCCCGGCCTTGTCATACCCGATGTACGGGTTCAGCGCGGTCGCCGCCGCGAGCGTCGACTCGGCCGACATCCGGCAGCCCTCCTCGTTGGCCTGGATGCCGTCGACGCACTTGTCGGCGAATACCCGCGTGGTGGTCGCGAGCAGGCGGATCGACTCGAGCAGGTTGCGCGCGATCAGCGGCACCCGCACGTTCAGCTCGAACTGCCCCTGCGTGCCGGCGATGGTGATCGCGGCGTCGTTTCCGATCACCTGCGCGGCGACCTGGAGCACCACCTCGGGGATCACCGGGTTGACCTTCCCCGGCATGATCGAGGACCCCTTCTGGAGCTCGGGCAGGAAGATCTCGCCGATCCCGGCGCGGGGGCCGGAGCCGAGCAGCGCGAGGTCGCCGGCGATCTTGGTCAGCGAGACCGCCAGCACCTTGAGCGCGCCCGAGAGCTCGACCAGCGCGTCGCGGTTGCCCTGCGCCTCGAACGGCTCCTCGGGGGGGCGGATCTCGAGCCCCGTGGCGTCGATCAAACGAGCCCGCACCCGGCCGGCGAACTCCTTGTGGGTGTTCAGACCGGTTCCGGTCGCGGTCCCTCCCAGGGGGATCTGCGCCACCTGCGGCAGCGCGTTCTCGATCCGCCGCGCGCCAAGCCGCACCTGGGCGGCGTAACCGGAGAACTCCTGGCCGAGGGTGACCGGCACCGCGTCCATCAGGTGCGTGCGCCCCGACTTGACGACGTCACGGAACTCCTTCGCCTTGGCCTGCAGCGAGGCCTCGAGCCGAGCCAGCGCAGGCAGCAGCTCGTGCGAGGCGGTGCTGAGCGCGGCCAGGTGCACGGCGGAGGGGAACACATCATTGGAGGACTGGCCCATGTTGACGTGGTCGTTTGCGTGCACGCCGGCGCCGGCGAGGGACGCGATCACCTCGTTGGCGTTCATGTTCGACGACGTGCCCGAGCCGGTCTGGAACACGTCGATCGGGAACTGGTCGTCGAAGTCGCCCTCGGCCACCCGGTCGGCCGCGACCGCGACCTTCTCCGCGACCTCGGGGTCGAGCAGCCCGAGCTCGGCGTTGACGCGAGCGGCGGCGCCCTTGATCCGGCCGAGCCAGCGGACCACCGGGACCGGAATGGGCTCGCCCGAGATCGGGAAGTTGGCCACGGCCTTGCTCGTCTCGCCACCCCAAAGCTGGTCGCCCGCCTGAACGCTCATCGCTGGTCCTTTCGCCGGTTCGGTGTCTTGCTCGCATTCCCAAAGCTACTCCACAGCTACAGTCGCGCGACGTGGCGATGAGCAGGCAAACGGCACGGGACGGCGGGCTGCTCGCCCGCGCGCCATCGCCGGCGCTCGTGCTGACCGCGATCGCCTCGGTCCAGTTCGGCTCCGCGATTGCCGCCACGCTGTTCGCGCGCATCGGGCCGGCCGGCGCGGTATGCCTGCGGCTGGTCACGGCGACCGTGGTGCTGCTCGGGCTGTGGCGCCCGCAGGTGCGCGGACGGGCCCGCGGCGATCTGCTCCTGGCCGCGCTCTTCGGCCTCATCCTGGCCGGGATGAACCTGTCCTTCTACGAGGCGCTGAACCGGATTCCGCTTGGGATCGCGGTGACAGTCGAGTTCATCGGGCCGCTGACGGTGGCCGTGGCCGGCTCGCGGCGGCTGACCGACCTGGTTTGGGTGGCCCTGGCCGCGGCCGGCATCCTCGACCTCACGCACGGAGGCGGCCATCGACTCGACGGGCTCGGCGTCGGGCTGGCGGCGGTGGCCGGGTGCTGCTGGGGCGCTTACATCCTCGTCAACGCGCGCGTCGGCCGCGCCTTCGAGCGAGGCACCGGCCTCGCGCTGGCCATGCTGATCGGCTCTGTGGCGATCCTCCCGGTGGGCATCGCCGCCGGCGGCCCCCGTCTCCTCGAGCCCCGGTCGCTCGCGCTCGGCGGCGCGGTCGGGATGCTCTCCTCGGCGATCCCGTATTCCCTCGAGCTCGAGGCGCTGCGACGGATCGCCCCGTCGGTGTTCGGTGTGCTGATGAGCCTCGAGCCGGGAGTGGCCGCGCTGGCCGGGGCGATCGTACTCGGGCAGAGCCTCGGACTGCGCGCGCTGGTCGGCATCGGCCTCGTGGTCGCCGCGTCGGTGGGC
>JAFAXX010000105.1 GCA_019240655.1 Solirubrobacterales bacterium | reverse complement strand
GGCCATCAGGAAGCCGGTGCCGCCGAGGATTCGCAGCTGGGCGTCGGGAATCAGGTCGAGCGCCTCCTGGGCGCCGGCGAGCGGATACACCGCGTCCTGGTCAGCCCACAAGAGCAGCACCGGAACGGTGATCCGCGGGTAGGCGTCGAGCAGCGGCCGCTGCGCCGCCGGCGGCCAGCGCCGCGCGAACTTGGCCCACGACCGGGCCCGGTTTCCATTCCCGCGCACGTCGGAGAAGGCGTGGCGCACGAGGTCGCGGGCAGCCGGGTTGTGCTGCACGGAGAGGTGATCTCCGATCCCCGGGCGGAACACGACCGTGGCGCCGAGCGCGAGCACGCGGTCGAGGCCGGGCACGGCGGCCATCCGGCACGCGGCGCGCCACGCGGTGCGCTTGCCCGCGTGCAGCTCACGCCGGTGCAGGCGGTTGGGCATCAGCACCAGGCGGGCCGGCTCGAGCCGTCCGCTCGTGAGCGCCTCGAGCGCGAGCTCGGCGCCGATGTCGTGTCCGGCCAGCAGCGGGCGGGGACCCGCCGCCTCCCGGCAGAAGCCGGCGATCACCTCGACCAGCCAGTCCGGCGTGTACGGATGCCGCGGCCGGTCCTCCGAGTCGCCATGCAGCGGAAGATCCGGTAGCACTACGCGGAAGCGCTCGCTCAACGGCGCCACGATCGGCTCCCATTCGCGGTGTGAGAGCCCGAGCGAATGCAACAGGACCAGGGCGGGCCCGGTGCCCGTCTCGCGATACGCCACCCGGGCGCCGTCGTGATGGTGGTAGAGCCGCAGTCGCACTCGAACGTTCGTCGAATCAGATCGGCAGGCGGCCGGCGGTGTTAGCGCCTACAGGTTGTGCAAATGCTGCACGATCTACTCCAACCCTTCCAAAATGCTCGGAGAATCGCATCATGGAAATGAGCAAGAGTCCGCTCGGACTGTCCACGTCGCAGGCGGCCAAAGCGCTCGGCGTCTCGCTCGGCACCATCCGTCGCTGGTCCGACATGGGCTATCTCGAGTCCTACCGCACGCCGGGCGGACAGCGCCGTTTCAGCGCCGAGCAGATCGAGCACTTTCTGGCCAAGCTGCAACGCGGCGCCGGTCCGAGTCAAGAACGCATCGCCAGCTGAGCCGCCGGCGTCAGCCGGTGCGAGCCTCGCTGATCCGGCGCTCCATCGCCAGCTCGGTGTCGAAATCGGCGGTGTCGGCGTGCCGGTATTCGACGCCCTCGCCGCTGAGCAGCCCGGCCAGCACCTCTACGTAACGCCCGTCGAGCTGGGTGCCGGACACCCGGCGGAGTTCCCTGAGCGCCTCGAACGAGCTCATCCGCGTGCGGTAGGTGTCACTCGCGGTCAGCGTGTCGTAGGCCTCCGCGACCGAGATGATCTTGGCGATCTCGGGGATCTCCTCGGCGACGAGGCCGTTCGGATAGCCGCGGCCGTCGATCCGTTCGTGATGCGCGAGCACGATCGCGGCCACCGGCCCGTACATGCCGAGATCCTTCAGCATGTCGGCCCCGAGCTCCGGGTGCTGCTGGATCGCGTCCCAGTCGTCGTCGGTCAGCGCGCGCCCACGCTCGGCCACCCGGTCCGACAGGGCGAAGTGTCCGATGTCGTGGAGCAGGCCGGCGGTGTGAGCGAGCTCCTGGTCTGCTTCGCTCATTCCCACTGCGCCCGCCATGTCGCCGGAGAAGCGGGCGACCGCGGCGGCGTGGCGCGCGGCGCGCTCGTCCCGGATGTCGAGAGAGCGCATGAGGCCGGCGAGCACCCCCCAAGACAGGGAGACGTACTGCTCGGCGCGGTTGCGGGACTGCGCGAGCAGGTGGGCCATGTAGGCGAAGGCGAAGACCGCGGAGAGGGCAAACGCACTGCCCGCCGTGCCCAGCTTCACGGTCATGCCGGCGCCGGCCACGACGACGCACACCGTCAGGACGGTGCTCGGCAGATGCTCCACGAACGCCCGTGGTCCGAACTGGTCGAGCTCGGGAAGAAAGGCCCGGCGCAGGGTGGCGAAGATGATGAAGCTGAGCGTGGTTACGATTGCGGCGGCAACCGCGACGGCCACGTAAAACCTGATCGAATGACTCGCCGCGGGAGCAATGGCGTGGCTGGCGAGAGCCGCCACGATCGCCGGCAGAACCGCCGCCGGGAGATTGAGAATCACCAAAGGCACGCGCGTCCGCAGCGTCAACGCCGAGCTCAACTCGGCGAGGATCGCGATCGCCATGGCCGAGCGCGCGCCAAGGAACACAGCCGCGAGCGCGACCACGATGAACCCCGCGGACACGGATAGACCGTCGCGCGCACCTGCAACCATCAGCCCGGCGATGATCGCCGCGACTCCGAAGATCGCCGTCAAAGCGCTGAGCTTGTCGGCAGGCGCAGCGATCGCCGCTGTGACGCTGCAGACAGCCAGTGCCCCGATCAGGAGGTATAGAGGCGTCTCTAGTTGCCACCAGGGCGAGCCGCGGCGTGCCGTATAGGCAGCCATAGTGGCAAGGTACGCCAAGTTATCCCTAGCGACAAGAATCGCAGGCTTCAGCCGTTGCGCCAGAGCATTACTTTCGCCTTTCTTTCCTAGAGGGGGAGCAACCGGCCCGTGGACGAGGATCCCGTTCGCTCCGGGCACAAGGACCAGAGACTGCGCCGATGCTCACGTCTCCTGGGAGCATTCGAACAGCCTTGTTGCCGAAACCTATGCAATCCTATGGGGGCGCTTTTCGGCTGCCAACATATTCGTCGAAATAGCACCGGCTCGGGGGGTTTTCCTACGCATGCGGTATCTCAAGACGAGCGAAGCGGCGACGCTGCTCAACGTCAGTCCCAATACGCTACGTGCGTGGGAGCGACGGTTCGACTTCCCTAAGCCACAGCGGTCGCCGGGCCGCCACCGGCTGTACACGCACGGCGAGGTGGCGGCGCTCAGGGACGCGCTGCAGGAGGGCCTCTCGATCTCCTCGGCGGTTTCGCGGGCGCGGGAAGGCCTGGCCGCCGACACGAATTCGCTGATCGGCGCCCTCGTCTCCTACGAGCGAGAGCGGGCGGACTCCGCGATCGAGGCGGCCCTGGCCCTGCGCTCGGTGGAGCGCTCAGTCGAGGAGGTGCTGCTGCCGAGCCTGGACGAGATCGCGCGCAAGCACACTGTCGAGTCGGCAACGTGGGCGTTCGCCGCTCACTGGGCGGCCGACTGGCTGCGCCGGGCGACGCGGCTGGCGCCCGCGCCGGTGCGCCCGCTGTCGATCGTGCTCGGCGACGCCTCACGGGACGAGCTCGACCCCGATGCGCCGCACATCCGCGCCCTCGAGCTGCTCTGTTTGCGGGCCGGCCTCAAGCTCCTCAGTCTCTCCGCCCGCGGCGTCGCCGGGATCGGTGACGCGGTCGCGGTCCACCGGCCGAACCTCGTGGTTGTCGCCGGTGGCCACATCGACGACGACACCGTCGCCCGCTGGGCGTATGCGATCCGGCTCGCCGTCGGCCCCCTGCCGGTGGCTGTCTACCGGCGGGGCGCGCAGCGTACGCGCGTGCGCGGTACGGGGAACGCGGTCCTGCCGTTGGGAGCCGGCGAAGCGCAGCGGCGGCTGGTGGAGCTGGCCGAGACGGATGCCTCGGGGCGGGCCGGCGCGCACATCGCATCCCGCGCCGCGGGCATCTGAGTCCGCCCGGGCGTCGCTTACGCAGCCGGCGCCCACATTCCTCCTTGCCGCAAGGCCGCGACCACCCTGCACAAAGGCTTGCCGCGCTTGCGGCCCGCCGACCCGCGCCGGATAACTAGCCGCGATGAGCGGCATCCGGACACATGCGGCGGCCGGCATGCTCGGCGTCAGCCCGAACACGCTGCGCAGCTGGGAGCGGCGTTACGGCTTTCCGCGCCCGCTTCGCTCGCCCGGCGGTCACCGCCAGTATGCGCTGGCTGAGATCGAGGCCCTGCGGCTCACGCTGACGGAGACCCACAACGTCTCCTCGGCGGTGTCGCTGGCCCGGGAGCGCGGCGAGGGTCCGTCGAGCCCCGCCCGTCTCGCCGACGCGTTCGCGGCATTCGACGAGGAGGCCGCCAACCGCCTGCTCGAGGAGAGCCTGGCGCTGCGCTCCTGCGAGCGCACGATCGACGACGTGCTGCTCGCGGCGGTCGCCGCCACCGCCGACCCCGGACGCGCCACGGCCGAGTACGAGTTCGCCTGGCGCCACGCCACCGGCTGGCTCTCCGCGCTGAAGCGGCTCTCGCCTCCCGCGCAGCGCCGCGACGGCATTCTGATCGTCGAGGCGGCGGGCGCGCTCGAGCTCGACGCGCTCTACGCCCAGGCGCTCGAGCTGATCCTCCGGCGCAGCGGCTTTCGCACCCTCTGCCTGTCGCCGGCGATCGACCCGGCCCGCCTCGGCCGCGCGCTCAGGGCGCTCCGGCCGAGCGCCGTCGTGCTGGCCGGGCGCGGCATTCGGCTCGACGCCATCGGCCGGACCGTCTACACGGTGCGCAGCGTGGTGCCGGAGGCCGCGGTGTTCGACTACCGCGGCGCCGTCCCGGACACCGGGGCGAGCACGGTCTGCCGTCTGGGCGGGACACCGCTCGCCGCCCGGGAGACGCTTCTGGCCCGGCTCGACGCCGCGGGGTCCGCCCCGGCGATCTTCGCCCGCACCCGGCGCTGATCGCGGAGCGGGCCGCCGCGCGGCGGGCTCCTACAATCGCGCGTCCATGACGACTCCGCATCGCCCGGTCGATCCCCGCGCCTCGTTTCCCGAGCTCGAGGAGCGCGTGCTCTCGCGCTGGCGCGAGCGCGACGTGTTCGCGGAGTCCGTCCGCCGGCGCCGCGGGGCGCCGGCGTGGGTGTTCTACGAGGGGCCACCGACCGCCAACGGCGCCCCCGGGACACATCACGTCCTCGCGCGCGTGTTCAAGGACATCTTCCCGCGCTACAAGACGATGTGCGGCCACTACGTCGAGCGCAAGGGGGGCTGGGACTGTCACGGGCTGCCGGTGGAGCTGGCCGTCGAGGAGGAGCTCGGGTTCACGGCCAAGGAGGACATCGAGCGCTTCGGGATCGCCGAGTTCAACGCCCGCTGCCGCGCCAAGGTGCTCAGCCACGTGGCCGAGTGGAACGAGCTGACCGAGCGGATCGGCTTCTGGATCGATCTCGACGACGCCTACCGGACGCTCGATGCCGGCTACGTCGAGTCGGTGTGGTGGGCACTGAAGACGATCAACGACCGGGGACTGCTGTACGAGCGCCTGAAGGTCGTGCCCTACTGCCCGCGGGACGGGACGACGCTCTCGAGTCACGAGCTCGGCCAGCCGGGCGTCTACCAGGACGTGTACGACCCGTCGGTCTACGTGCGGCTACCGGTCACCGCGCCCCGGGCTCCGCTCGAGCCCGGAGACCACCTCATCGTGTGGACGACGACCCCGTGGACGCTCGTCTCGAACGCCGCCGTGGCGGTGGATGCGGAGCTCACGTATGTGCGCGCCCGCCGGGGCGAGGAGGTGCTGGTCCTCGCCGAGGCGCTGATCGAGCGGGTCCTCGGCTCCGAGGGGGTCGAGGTGCTCGACCGCTTCCCCGGCCGCGCGCTCGAGGGGGTCGCCTACGAGCCGCCGTTCCCGTTCATCGCCAAGGAGGCCTACGGCGAGCGCGGGCACACCGTGCTGCTCGGCGACTTCGTCACCGCGCAGGACGGGACCGGGCTGGTGCACACGGCGATCGCCTTCGGCGAGGACGACTTCCGCCTCGGCGAGCAGTACGGCCTGCGCGTGGTCAACCCGGTCCGCCCGAACGGCACCTACGACGAGCGGATCGGGCCGTACGCGGGGCGCTGGGTCAAGGACGCCGACCCGGACCTGATCGAGGACCTGCGGGCTCGCGGCCGGCTGCTGCGGGGCGAGACCTACCAGCACTCCTATCCCCACTGCTGGCGCTGCGGCACCCCGCTGCTCTACTACGCCAAGCCGTCGTGGTTCATCGCCACCAGCGCCGTGAAGGACCGGCTGCTGGCCGCGAACGAGACGGTCACGTGGTATCCCGAGCACGTCAAGCACGGACGCTTCGGCAAGTGGCTCGAGGGCAACGTCGACTGGGCCCTCTCGCGCGAGCGCTACTGGGGCACCCCGCTGCCGGTCTGGCGCTGCTCGAGCGCCGGCTCTGAGCACCCCGTGCGGGTGATCGGCTCCTTTGCCGAGCTGCGCGAGCTCTCCGGGGTCACGCTCGAGGACCCCCACCGGCCGTTCGTCGACGACGTCGAGTTCCCGTGCTCGGAGTGCGGGGAGCCGATGCGCCGGGTGCCGGAGGTGATCGACGTGTGGTTCGACTCGGGCTCGATGCCGTTCGCCCAGTACCACGCTCCGCGGGAGCATCGCGAGCACTTCGACGAGCGCTTCCCGGCCGACTTCATCTGCGAGGCGCTCGACCAGACACGGGGATGGTTCTACTCGCTCCTGGCCGTCTCGACGCTGCTGTTCGACCGCTCGTCGTATCGCCACGTGGTCTGCCTGGGGCTGATCCTCGACGAACAGGGGCGAAAGATGTCGAAGTCGCTCGGCAACACGGTGGCGCCCTGGGACGTCATCGACCGCCACGGCGCCGACGCCATGCGCTGGTACTTCTTCACCTCGAAGTACCCGTGGGACGGCTACCGGTTCTCGCTGGAGACGATCGGCGAGACGGTCCGGCCGTTCATGAACCAGCTGTGGAACACCTATGCCTTCCACGTCCTCTACGCCAACGCCGGCTCGCTGGCGCGGGATGCCGGGGGCGAGGGCGAGCACAGCGACCTCGACCGCTGGGTGCGCTCCCGCCTGCAGGCGACGGTCGAGATCGTCCGGGGGAGCCTTGACGGCTTCGACGCCACCGGCGCCGGCCGGGCGATCGCGGCGTTCGTGGACGAGCTCTCGAACTGGTACGTGCGCCGCTCGCGCCGGCAATTCTGGGACGGCGACCCGGCCGCGTTCGCGACCCTGCGCGAATGCCTGGTCACGGTGGCCAAGCTGCTCGCGCCGTTCTGTCCGTTCCTGGCCGATGAGATCTACGACAACCTGGATGGCCGCGAGCCGAGCGTCCACCTGTGCGACTTCCCGCTCGCCGGCCCGCGCGACCGCGAGCTCGAGGGCGCGATGGCGGTGGCCCGCGAGACCGTGCGGCTCGGCCTGGCCGCGCGAGGGCAGGCCAAGGTCAAGATTCGCCAGCCGCTGCGCGCCGCGGTGGTGGTCGCCACCGGGGCCGAGCGGGAGGCGATCTCCCGGCTGGCCGACGTCGTCGGGGACGAGCTCAACGTGCGCGAGCTGCGCTTCGTCGCCGAGGCCGACGAACTCGGCGAAATCGAGGTCAAGCCGAACTACCGCTCGCTGGGTCCGCGGTTTGGCAAGCAGATGCCTCTGGTCGCGGCGGCGGTGGCCGGCCTCGACCCTGCGGGCGTGTCGGCGGCGCTCCGCGAAGGCCGTCCGGTGGCGATCTCGGTGGCCGGCCAGGACCACGAGTTGACCAGCGAGGACATGCTCGTGTCGATGAAGCCCCTGGCCGGGTACCAGGTCGAGCGCGAAGGCTCGCACGCGGTGGCGCTCGAGCTCGAGATCGACGTCGAGTTGCGGATCGAAGGCTGGGCGCGAGAGATCGTCCGCGCGGTGCAGAACGCGCGCCAGGCGGCCGGGCTCGAGGTGAGCGACCGCATCGTCCTGACCCTCGACGGCGACGAGGACCTGCTCGGCGCCGCCCGCGCGCACGAGCGCTACATCGCCGGCGAGACGCTGGCCACGGAGGTCAGCTACGAGGACCTGCCGGACGAGTTGTGCGCCGACGAGTCGGACACCGCCCGGTCCGGCGCGGCTGGACGCCGAGCGCGCGGCGAGCACGACGGCGCCGCGCCCGTCGCCATCGACGGGCGCGATTTGCGCGTCGGGGTGGCGCTGGCGTCAGCGAGCGCCTAGGCCAGCGCGGGCTCGAGCTCGGCGACCAGCTTGCGCTTCGGGTAGGCGCCGATCACGGTCTTGGCCGGCTGCCCGTTGCGGAACAGGATCAGCGTCGGGATCGACATCACGTTGAACTGAACCGCCGTGTTCTGGTTCTCGTCGATGTTCAGCTTGACCACCTTCAGCGCGTCGGCGTGCTCGTTGGCGATCTCCTCCACGACCGGGGCGACCATCCGGCACGGCCCGCACCACGGGGCCCAGAAGTCGACGAGCACCGGCGTCTCGGACTCGATCACCTCGGCCTGGAAGTTGTTGTCGGTGACTTCAGCGACGGCTGCCATTCACGGCTCCTTTACGTGGGGTGCTTCAGAAAGTATAGCGTGGGAGAATGTGACCGTGGCCGACCCGACCAACACCGAGATCGCGGCCGCGCTCGACGAGCTCGGCGACCTCTACGAGCTCGACGGCGCGATCGTCCACCGGGTCGTCGCGTATCGCAACGCGGCCAAGGCGATCCGCGACGCTCCGGTCTCCGTCTCCGGGCTGGCCCGCCAGGGCCGCGCCACCGAGCTCCCGGGCGTCGGGCAGACGATCCAGGAGAAGGTCCTGAACCTCGCCGACGACGGCGCGATCCCCGCCGCGGTGAGGCTGCGGGCCAAGTTCCCGAGCGGGCTGATCGCGATGACCCGCCTGCCCGGGCTCGGCCCCAAGCGCGCCCGCAAGCTGTTCGAGGAGCTCGGCGTCGACTCGCTCGAGGCACTCCGGGCGGCCGCGGTGCAGGAGCGGATCCGCACGGTCCGGGGCTTTGGTCCCAAGGCCGAGGCCACGATCATGGCCGCGCTTGAGGCGGCGGGCGCCGGCGCGCCCCGCGAGCGGGTCGTGCTCGACCGGGCGCTCGCGGTCGGCGAGGCGCTGGTGGCGGCGCTGCGCCGGCATCCCGCCGCCGAACGCGTCGAGCTGGCCGGCTCGGCCCGGCGGATGAGCGACAGCGTCAAGGATCTCGACGTGATCGCCACCGCCTCCGACCCGGTGGCGCTCGCGCGGGCGGCCAGTGAGCTCGAGCTGGTCGAGTCGGCCGCGACCGCAGGCGAGGCGGGCGTCCGCCTGCGCACCCACACCGGCCTGCCGGTCGACCTGCGGGTCGTCGCGCCCGATCAGTTCGGCAACCTCCTCCAGCACCTCACCGGCTCCAAGCAGCACAACATGGCTCTGCGCGACGCCGCCGTGCGCAAGGGGCTGCACGTGTCCGAGTACGGGCTGCTCGACGACGCCACCGGCCAGACCCACCGGTGCGCCACCGAAGCCGAGGTGTACCGGCGGCTGGGCCTCGAGTACATCGAGCCCGAGCTGCGCGAGAACCGCGGCGAGCTCGAGGCGGCGGCGAACGGCTCGCTGCCGGAGCTGATCACGCTCGCCGACCTTCGCGGTGACCTGCACTGCCACACGACCGCCTCGGACGGGACCGCCTCGATCGAAGAGATGGCGCAGGCCGCCCGCGCGGCCGGCTACGAGTACCTGGCCGTCACCGACCACTCGGCGAGCTTCGGGTTCGGCGACGACCTGTCGGCGGAACGGCTGCTGGCGCACGTCGCTCGGATTCGGGCGACGCGGGTGGGCGGCCTGACGCTGCTCGCCGGCTCGGAGGTCAACATCCTGCCCGACGGCTCGCTCGACTACGACGACGACGTGCTGGCGCAGCTCGAATGGGTGGTGGCCTCGGTGCACTCGTCGTTCCGGATGTCCGCCGAGGAGATGACCGCCCGGATCGTCCGCGCGATCGAGCATCCGCTCGTCGACGTGATCGGCCACCTGTCCGGGCGCAAGATCGAGCGCCGCCCGCCTTACGGGTTCGACGCCGACCGGGTGATCGAGGCGGCGGCCCGGACCGGCACGATGCTCGAGATCAATTCGAGCCCGGACCGCCGGGACCTGGGCGAGGTCCATGCCCGCGCCGCCGCAGCGGCCGGCGTCCCGATCGTGATCAACTGCGACGCCCACCGGGTCGGCGGCTTCGAGGTCGCGCGCTACGGAGTGGCCACGGCGAGGCGAGCGTGGCTCACCGCGGCTCAGGTGGTCAACACGAAGCCGTGGGAGGAAGTGGCCGCCATGCTGACCCGGAACCGCTGAACCGGGTGCAGGAAGTTGCGATATACGCAACAAATCGCACCCGGATGCGAAAGCTCGGACTTCCGGCCTCTCAGCCGGCCCGCTCGGCGTCCAGCCTCGCCAGGACGGGCCGGCTGAGAGTCGTCCGGCTGGACGCCGAGCGCAGCGAGGCCCCTAAGTACGGCGCTCGGGACGGCGCTGGATCCGCACGAACCACGCCAGCCCGGCCAGGCACAGCAACGAGGCGATCCAGAAGTTCAGCCGCATCCCGAGGATGTGATTCGAGTAGTCGATCCGGAGCGTCTCCTCGAAGACGCGAAACGCGGAGTAGCCGGCGACGTAGAGGGCGAACAGCCCGGGCGGCCTGATCCGGCGGTGGTGGCCGAGCCACACCAGGAACGCGGCCAGCGACAGGTTCCAGACGATCTCGTACAGGAAGGTCGGCTGGAAGGTGGCATAGCCGAGATACCCGGGGGGCCGGTGCGCAGGGTCGATCTTGAGCGCCCACGGAAGCGTGGAGGGGCCCCCGAACAGCTCCTGGTTGAAGTAATTGCCGATCCGCCCGATCGCCTGGGCGACGAGGAGTCCCGGCGCGGTCGCGTCCATGAAGCGGAGGATGTCCGGGCGGGAGACGCGGCGGCTGATGGCCCACAGGCCAACGGCCACCCCGCCGGCGACCCCGCCCCAGATGCCCAGACCGCCCTTCCAGATCGCGAACGGCCCCCACCAGTGCGCAGGCACCTGGCTCGGTGTCGTGATGAGGAAGTAGATCCGGCCGCCGATCAGCCCGGCCGGGAAGGCCCATATGGCGAGCTCGCCCGGGAGGTTCGGGTCGCCCCCCTCGGCCGCCCAACGACGGCGGGTGATGAGGATCGCCGCGGCGACCGCGAACACGTAGGCGAGCCCGTAGGCGTGGACGAACAACGGCCCGATGTAGAAGCCGTTCTGCGCCGGACTCGGGATGTAGGCCGGAACCATCGGTGGGACCGATACTAGGCCCGGGGGCGCGTCCGCCGGCGGCCGGCGGCGCCGTTCAGCTCGAACAGGTTCGAGCGAAAGCCCGGCGTGCGCACGAGCCGGATTGCCTTCAGCGGGGACGTGCGGTCGACGTAGAAACGCGCCCCGTCGCGCTCCTCGATCGCGCTCACCGCCGAGGCCTGCCGGCGCCAGGCCAGCGCCCAGATGATCGCGAAGCCGGTCGCGATCCCGGGGACCTGTGGCAGCAGAAAGGCGAGCGCGCCGGCGCCGACGGTGCAGACGAGCAACGGCCACAGCCGGTTCATCAGAGTCCGCGCGGGGCTGATCTCCGGCAGCGAGGCTTGTGTGCGCGCGCTGGCCAGCAGGGTGGCGATCTGCGCCGAGGCCTGCGGCCGGCGACCGAACCACAGGCCGGCCGCACCGGCGATCACCCACCACGCCGCGGCCACGGGCAGGACGAGCGAATCGGTGTTCCCGGCGGCGGCCGCCGCGACGGTGACGGCGGCAAGCGCGGTGGCGGCGGCAGCGCTGATCAGGACGGTGCTGCGCAGGAAATCGCTGAAGCGCACGCTGCCCTCAGTCGGTGACCAGCGCCGCCAGCAACTCCTGCACGCCTTTCGTGCCCTCGACCACCACGTCCGCCTCGCGGGTGATCTCGGAGGGCCCGTCGTCGGAGCGTACGCCGGCGCGGATCGCGTGCGAGAGCCGGCCATTCTCGAGCAGCTCCGTGAGCGCACGAAAGGCATCGAGGTCGGTCGTGTCGTCGCCGACGTAGAGCGCAGCGTCGACGTCGGCGTCCTGCAGGAAGGAGACGATTCCGGCGCCCTTGTCGATCCGCACCGGAGGCCGTACCTCGAGGACCTTGCGGCCCCAGTGCGTGCGCAGCCCCGCCGCCTGGGCGCGCGCGGCGATCGCGTCGATGGCCGCACGCGCCGCCTCCTCGTCGGTCGCCCCGCGCCAGTGGAAGGCGACGATCGCGCCCTTGTCCTCGAAGCGGACGCGGCGCCGGCGCAGGTCCGGGGTGTCCGTCTCGCGGCCGAACTCGTGGACGCGCCGGGCCCAGTCCTCGACGCCCGGGTCGAGCACCGCCTCGGTCCACCCGGCCCGCAGCAGCTCGACGCCGTGCGAGCCGAGATACGAGATCGTGCCGATCGACACCATCGCGCGGGCCTCCGAGGCGCGCCTCCCGCTGACGCACGCCACGATGCCGTACGCCCGGGCGACTCGAATCAGCAGTTGCCGCGTCGTCTCGGGGACGTGGGCGTCGTCGGCGCGCTCGACGATCGGCGACAACGTTCCGTCGATGTCGAGGAGGATCGCGGCGCGCTCGCGATTCGCGCGCAGGGGAGCGAGCGCCTCGGAAAGGAGCCCTGAGGTCACGGCTCTAGTATGCCCCGGCCGTGGCGCGGGCGCGTGCGACCGCCCGTAGGATCTGTTCATGAATCCGGTGCTCCTGCTGCATGGTCAGCCGGGCGGCGCCGGCGACTGGGATCGCGTCCGCGCCCGGCTCGACCGGCCGGCGCAGACGCTGGCCATCGACCGCCCCGGTTGGGACCGGCACAGCCGCCCAGCGGACCTCCACGGCAACGCCGAGGCGGCGCTGGCGGCGCTCGACGCCTGGGGCGCGTCGCGCGCGGTCGTCGTCGGCCACAGCTTCGGCGGGGCGGTCGCGGCATGGCTGGCCGCGTTTTATCCCGCGCGGGTGGTCGCGCTCGTGCTGGTCTCGCCCGCGGCCAACCGCGCCTCGCTCTACCGCCTCGACCGCTGGCTTGCCGCCCCCCTGGCGGGCGAGGTGGCGAGCGTGGCCACGCTGGTCTCGCTCGGGCTGGCGCTGGCCGCCGGGCCGGTGCGCCGCCGGGTCGCCGAGGAGCTCACCCTCGACGACCGCTACCTGCGGGGCGCCTCCCGCATGCTTCTGGCCCCGGCGGCCTGGCGGGCCTACGCGGCCGAGCAGCGGGTGCTGATGCGCGATCTGCCGGCGCTCGAGACGCGTCTTGGCGCGATCAGCACGGCAACGACGATCATCGCCGGGACCGACGACCGGATCGTGCCGGGCGCCTCGGCGCGGCAGCTCGCCCGGCAGATCCCGGGCGCGCAGCTGACGCTGGTCGAGGGCGCGGGCCATCTGCTGCCGCAGCAGAAGCCGGAGCGCCTGGCCGATGTGATCGCCGCGGCCGCCACCGGCCGCGCCGGGCTGCCGCCGGCGGGCGGTCGCGCTTCCGCCTAGGCGTAATCGGGCCTCGGCTCGTCCGGGCTCGGCGTGACGTCGGGCCCCGGATCGGGCACGGCGGGGGTGGCCGGCTCGTCCGGCGGGGGCACGGTCGAGGGCTCCTCGGGCGCCGCGGGGCTCCCCGGGTCGGGAACGGCGGGGGTCACGGGCGCGCTCGGCACGGCGGGCGTGACCGGCTCGGCGGGCTGCGGAACCTCAGCCACACTCGCGAAGCTCAGCGTTGAGATCGGCATGCCCGGTCCCTACCCGTTGCACCCGCGGCGAATCCGTCCGCGTAGCGCCCGCCTACACTGCGCCGAGCATGGAAGCCGCCACGGACTCGGTCGAGACTCCCACGCCCGGCACGCTGCCCGCGGCCGGTGCGCCCCCGGCTCCCCGGGCGCTGCCCGTCCCCGGCGGCGCGCCGGCGCGCGGCCGGCGGCGCTCGGCGCGGCGTGAGCGCCTCAGCCCGCTCCCGGTGTCGCTCGCGCACGTGCGCTTCGCGGCGGCCGTCTACCTGGGCACGCGGGTGCTGCT
This sequence comes from Solirubrobacterales bacterium, assembly GCA_019240655.1. Taxonomy (GTDB): domain Bacteria; phylum Actinomycetota; class Thermoleophilia; order Solirubrobacterales; family Solirubrobacteraceae; genus Palsa-465. The sequence continues at coordinate 8,688 of JAFAXX010000105.1, read as the reverse complement.
GCTGCTCGTCGCGCTGCTCGACCACGAGCTGCGCCATCAGCGCCTGATCACCGAGCTGGCGAACTGGGACGGCATGTGGTTCCGGGCGCTGGCGCGGCACGGATACCCGGATCACGTCCCGCCGGGGCAGACCACACTCGGGTTCTTCCCGCTCTACCCGCTCACGATGTCGGCGGTCGCGCACGTGTTCACCTCGACCGACATCGGCGGGGTGACGATCGCCGGGGTGATCGTCTCCGGGCTCGGCGGGCTGGTGGCGACCGTGCTGGTCCAGCAGCTGGCCACCGGTTGGTGGGGCGAGGCTGCCGGCCGGCGGGCCACGCTCCTGTTCTGCCTGTTTCCCGGCTCGATCGTCTTCTCGATGGTCTACTCCGAGGGGCTGCTCCTGCCGCTCGCCGCCGGGTGCCTGCTGGCGCTCGAGCGGCGGCGCTGGCTGCTGGCCGGCGCCCTCGCCGGGGCGGCGACCGCCGTCCAGCCCACCGGGCTGGCGATCATCCCGGTGTGCGCGGTCTCGGCGGGGCTCGAGTTGCGGCGCCGTGGTTGGGGCTCGCGCGCGGCGCGACGCAGCCTGCTCGCGCCCGCCCTGTCGCTCACCGGAGTGCTCAGCTTCTCGGCGTTCCTGTGGGCGTGGGCGGGGACGCCGCTGGCTACCTATCAGGCCCAGCACCGAGGCTGGGAAGAGAAGACCGATCCGTTCGCGCTCGTGCACCAGGCTTCGACGCTGATCGGGCAGATTTCGCTGGCGCACTTCAATCATCCCACGATCAACCTCAACCTTCCGCTCGGCCTGATCGGCGCGGCGGTCCTCGGTTGGGGACTCGTGCTGCTCGTCCGCCACCGCGGCGGCGTCTCGGCGGAGGCGATGGTGTGGACCTTCGTGATCGGCTTCCTGGCCCTCACCTCCGAGTACGTCCCGCCCAATCCCCGGATGCTGATCACCGCCTTTCCCGCGGTGCTCATCCTGGCCAAGCGCTACAAGGGCCGCGTCGGCGTGTGCTTGCTTGTCGGCAGCGGGGTGCTGCTCGCCGGCCTCAGCGCTCTGACCTTCGTCGCCCATACGCTGCGCCCCTGAGACGGCTTTGGCCGGCTCAGCAACTCGACGGTGACCGGGGCGGCATAGCCGAACTGGGTGACGCTCGCGCGAGCGTATTCGCCCGCCAGCGCGCCGCGGAGGGCGTGGAATCGGGCGAGGTTGGCACGCGCCGGCGCGGGGCCGTCAGGTTGGCCCTCATGGCTCGAGACCAGCCACAGGCGGGGGCACGTCACCGGCAGGCGCCTCAGCACGGCGGGGGCGATCGACGCATAAGCTTCGACGAACGGCCGCTTCGAGCGCCAGGCGACCGTCGGGAGGACCGCGCGCGGCAGCGGCGGTGTGATCCCCGCTCCGGCGCCGGTCCCGGTGCCGCGCGGCAGATAGTAGGCGAAGGCCATGCGGGCGTCCGAGGGATAGAAGGCGATGCAGTCACCGGGCCGCGCGCGATCGATGATCTGAGCGGTGGCCGACTTCCAATCCTCTGGCGAGACACCGTACGCGGCGATGAGCGGCCAGGCGCGCAGGACGATGAGGACGGTGAACAGCCCCGAGGCCGCCGCCCGCGGGAGCCGCGGATCGGTGAGCGCCACCGCGAGGAGCAGCGCCACCGCGGGCAGCACGATGAGCAGGTTGCGCGGCAGCAGCAGCGGCTGGCCGATCAGCGACTCGAGCCACGCCAGCACTCCGGGGATGAACAGCCATGAGAGCAGCAGCCCGCGTCGCCAGTCGGGCGAGCGCGCGAAGGCGACGGCGACCCCGGCGAGAACCACGATCGTCAGGCCGAGGAGCCACGCAGTCGACGGCGCCGGGCGAAAGCTCGGCTCGAGGCCGGCCGAGGTGATCGCCTCGAGCACCTGCTGTCCGACTCGGAGCGACGGCCGCGGCACCCAGAACAGCTGGCCCGAGCCGCGGCTCACCGCGAGCACGGCGAGCGGGAGCCAGGCGACCGCGGCGACGCCGAGGGCCGTGGCGACGCTCCCCAGCGCCCGCCGTCGCCACAGCGCGATCAGCAGCTGCGCGGGAACGATCAGGAGCGCCACGAAACCGGCGTACCCGGCCAGGGTCGTGCACAGCACGTAGGCGAGCCAGGCCACCGGTGGGCGGGCGCGACTTGGCGACGAGCCCGGTGCGTCTGGCGCGATCAGCGCCGCGAAGGCGAGGAACGACCCCGTGCTGAGTGCCACCATTGGCGCGTACCCCCGCGCTGACTGGCCCCAGAACACGAGCGGCAGGCTGACCGCCGAGAGGACGCCGGCGAGCGCCGCGACGCGCCGGTCGAACAGCCGCAGTCCGAGCAGCGAAGTCACCGCGACGGTGACCGCGGTGGCGAGCGCGCCGGCGGCGCGAAGGACGAACAGGCCGTCGCCGAACCGATCGACCAGAAGGTGCAGCACGAGGTAGTAGCCGGACATGTTGCCCCCGTCGTGGGCGATCGCGCGGCCGAGCGCCGAGCCCGACTGCGAGGCGATGGCGGCACTGGCTGCCTCGTCGAAGCCGAGGCTCCGCGCGGTCAGGCCGAGCGCGCACAGGACGAGCGCGAGCGCGGCCGGAGCCGTCACCGCCAGGACGTCGGCCCGACTCCCGCCGGCGCGGTGCCCGGAGGCCTGCGCGCGCGCCGGACGGGCGGCCACCGGAGGCGCGGCCGGTGCGGTTCGGAGCGTGCTCATCGCGACTGCACCAGGGCCGAGGGCGCCGCATCGCTCGCGGCCGGCACCCGCGCCGCGGCGGCGGGGTGCCTCGCCGCGCGGCGGGAGCGGCCGCCCCGCCGCACCCGGGCGCGCCAGGCCACGGTGGCGAGCACCGCGTAGACGGCGACCACCGCCGGGGCGCTCGAGAGGTGCAGAGCGAGGATGCCGTCGGCCTTGACCACGAAGACCGACGCGAGCGCGGCGGCGGGCAGCGCCGGGGAGCGCTGGAGCGAAGGCACAGCGGCGAGCAGCACGGTGCCCCAGGTGAGATACCACGGCCACGCGGCCGGGCCGCACAGCGCGGCGGCCACCAGCACGAGCCCGAGGTCCCGCACCATCGTCTCCGGACGCGTTCGCCACAGCGACACGGCAGTGAGTGAGACCAGCGCGACCAGGGCAATCGCGGCGACGGCGGACTCCAGGGCGCCTGCGCTCACCGCCAGCCCGAGCGCCCGCAGCCCCGCCGCGAGCGTCCAGCCGAGTCCCGTCGCCGGGGTGATCGCCAGGTGAACCTTCTGGGGCGTGGAGAAGAGCGACCCCGACGCCCAGCTCAAGCCGACTCCGGCGAGCGCGCTCGCCGCGAGCACGACGACACTTGCGGTAAGAACGCTCGCGGCGAGCGCCCGCAAGCGGTCCCGGCACGACCACGCCCAGGAGGCCGCGACGAACGCGAGCGCGACGGCGCCGGGAAGCTTGACCGTGGCGGCGAGCGCGCACAGCGCGATCGCGGGCAGCGGGCGCCCGGTCACCGCCAGGGTCACGCCGGCCACCATCAGCCCGACCATCAGCGCCTCGTTGTGCGCCGCCGCGACGAGCTCGAGGAGCACCAGCGGGCTCGCCACGGTCAGCCACGTGGCGCGGAGCGGATCGGCTCCGAGCGCGCGCGCCAGCCGGGGGACGAACCACGCGACCAGAATCATCCCGCCGAGATCGAGCGCGCGCAGCGCGAGCACGCCGGCGATCAGATGCGAGCCGGTGCTCGCCACGATCGCGCCGGCGGCGGTCATGAACAGCGGCCCGTAGGGCGCCGTGGTGTCGCGCCAGAACGGGGACACGGCAGCGAGCAGATGGGGATGCCCGAGGACTCCGAGCAGGAGCGGAGGCTCCCGGTACGGGTTCATGCCGAGATGCAGGATCTCTCCCTGCGCCAGGTAGCTGTAGACGTCGTGGCTGAACAGAACGGGGCCGGCCACCAGCGGCGCGGACCAGAGCGCGGCGACCGCCCAGAGCTGGCGTAGGCTCGGCGGCCGCGCCGAGGCCAGCCGGCGGCCCAGCCCGAGCCACGCGATCGAGAGCCCCGCCAGGCCCAGGTAGAACGCCACTTCGTTGCCCGCCCTCCCGGTCACCGGCGGAAAGCGAAGCGAGAACCACCATCCGGTGGCACCTCCTCCGGCCACGCGCGCGCCGGCGAGCGCGGCCAGGACCGCTCCGGCCAGCCCGAGCAGCGCCCAGGCGGCGAGTGGCCGGCGGCTCGGGGAAGGGACGTTTGCGGGGAGCGCGCGGATCGGCCGACTTTAGTGCGCGCTCAGGCGGGGGTGCCCGCCGGTTCACGGCGGGCGATCTCGGCGTGCACGATCGGCGCGACCCGCGTCCCGTACAGCTCGATCGAGCGCATCACGTCGCGGTGCTCGACCGCGCCGACGCTCATATGGGCCAGGTACCGCTGATGACCGAACAGCTCGTGCTCGAAGAGAATCTTCTCGGCCACCTGCTCCGGCGAGCCGACGGCCAGGGCACCGCGTGGTGAGCGCAGCGCCTCGTACTCCCGGCGCCCGGACGGCGGCCATCCGCGCTCGCGCCCGATCCGGTTCATCATCGCCAGGTACGGGGCAGCGAACGATCGCCACGGTCAGCGGCACGCGGAGGACGCCGGCGCGGATCACCGACTCCGGCTTCCCCCCACCGCAACCCAGATCGGCAGCCGTTCCTGCGCCGGGCGGGGCCACACGCCGGCGTCTTGCAGCTGCGCGCGGAACCGACCGGACCAGCTCACGTGCGTCGACTCGCGGATCGCCAGCAGCAGCTCGAGTTTCTCGGCGAACAGCTCGTCGTAGTCCTCGAGCTCGTAGCCGAACCGCGAAAAGGACTCGATGAATGAGCCCGGCCGGCCATGAGCTCGGCTCGGCCGCCCGAGATCAGATCGACGTGCGCGAACTGCTGGAAGACGCGGACCGGGTCGTCTGAACTGAGCACGGTGACCGCGCTCGAGAGACGGACGCGCTCGGTCCGCGCGGCGATAGCGGCCAGGGCGACGGCAGGCGCCGAGACCAGGAAGTCGGAACGGTGGTGCTCGCCGACGGCGAACACGTCGAGGCCGAGCTGGTCGGCCAGGATCGCGTGCGGCGTCGCTGCGCTGGTCTCAGGGCTGCCCGTAGGAGCCGGCGGCCCCTCTCATACTGGAGCGCTCAGGGCCGCTTATACGAGCGCCTCATACGGAGCGCTCAGGGCCCCTCATACGGAGCCGGCGGGGGTGGATTCCCCGTCCGGCGCGGCGATCATCCACATGTCGGCCATCCGCACGAGCTTGATTCTCGGGCGGCCGGCCGGTTCGCCGGCCGTGCGCTCATGCCGGTCGATCGATTGCCAGCCCTGCCAGGTCACGAGACCATCGACCCGGGCGCGCAGCCAGGGCTCGACCTCGGCCCCATCGGGGTGGCGGGGTTGATTCAGGCGGTCGTGCTCGGCATCTTCGAGGATCCTCGCCACGGTGTCGGCCGCGTCCTTCTTGTTGGTGCCGATCACCCCGCTCGGGCCGCGCTTTATCCAGCCGACGGCGTACTCGCCCGGCCGGTGGCGCCCGTCGTCGCCGAGCACGCGGCCGCCCTCGTTGGGAATCAGGCCACGGCGCGCTTCGAACGGTACGCCGTCGATCGGCCGGCCGCGGTAGCCGACCGCGCGCAGGACCAGCCCGCACTCGATGACGTCATGCTCGGCCGTCGGCACCGCGCTCAGCCGACCCTTGTCGTCGGCCGCGATCCGGTTGCGCGCGACCTTCACCGCCCGCACTCGGCCCTGGTCGTCACCCAGAATCTCGACTGGCGAGAGCAGGAAGCGCAAGACCACCCGGCGGGGCTTCCCGGTCGGCCCCCGGGACGAGTAATCGGTCAGGATCTCCAGGTTGCGCCGCGCGGTCGAGTCGGCCTGGTCGGAGGCCAGCCACGCGGCGCTCAGAGGATCGAGCTCCACCTCCCCGGGCGCCACGACGACGTCGGCGCGGGAGAGCTCTCCGAGCTCGCGCAGTTCGGGATTCGTGAAGGCGGCCTGCGCGGGGCCGCGGCGACCGAGAATCACGACCTCCTCCACGGCGGCCGCCCGAAGGGCGTCGAGCGCATGATCGGCGGTGTCGGTGGCGGCCAGCTCCTCGTCGGAGAGGACGAGCATGCGGGCGACGTCGAGCGCGACGTTTCCGTTTCCGATCACCACTGCGCGAGGGTGGCCGAGGTCGAAGCGGTGCTCGCAGCAGTCGGGATGCCCGTTGTACCAGCCGACGAAGTCGGTGGCTGGATGTGAGCCGGCGAGCTCCTCGCCGGGGATCCCGAGCCGGTTGTCGTTGCTCGTGCCGATCGCATACACCACCGCGTGATAGCGCTCGAGCAGCTCCGCGCCGTCGATGTCACGGCCCAGTTCCACTCCGCCGAAATACCGGAACCCCGGGCGGGACGCCGTCTTCTCGTACATCCGGGTGACGCTCTTGATCTTCGGATGGTCCGGCGCCACGCCGGCGCGAACGAGACCGAACGGGGTCGGCAGGCGATCGATCACATCGACCTCGAAGCCCTGGCCGAGCAGCTGCTCGGCGGCGTAGAACCCGGACGGGCCGGCGCCGACGATCGCGGCGCGGCGGACTGGCGGCGGCTGGCTCTCCGGTGAGTCGCTCACAAGCTGAGGGTATCCAGACCTCTCCTTGCCGGCCGGGGCGACCCGGGCCGGCACTCGCCGCCGCCACCGGCCGCCCGTCGGCGTGGGGGGCGCTAGGGTGCGAGTCACATGAAGATCACCTACACGCAGACCGACGAAGCGCCGGCCCTGGCAACGGTTTCGCTGCTACCGATCTTCCGCGCGTTCGCGGCCGCGGCCGACGTCGAGATCGAGCTGCGCGACATCTCGCTGGCCGGCCGGATCCTCGCCCAGTTTCCGGATCGGCTGTCCGCCGAGCAGCAGGTCGCCGACGCGCTCGCCGAGCTCGGCGACATGGCCGAGACGGCCGAGGCCAACATCATCAAGCTTCCCAACATCAGCGCGTCGGTGCCGCAGCTGAAAGCGGCGATCGCCGAGCTGCAGGAGCAGGGCTTTGCGATTCCGGATTATCCGGAGAACCCGGCCGACGACGAGCAGCGCGAGGTCCGCGCCCGCTATGACAAGGTCAAGGGCAGCGCGGTCAATCCCGTCCTACGCCAGGGCAACTCAGACCGCCGTGCGCCGGCGTCGGTCAAGGAGTACGCCCGCAACCACCCCCATTCGATGGGGGCCTGGTCGCCGGACTCGCGCTCGCACGTCGCGACGATGAGCGAAGGTGACTTCCGCTCGACCGAGCAATCGGTGACCGTCGAGCGGCCGGGCTCGGTGCGGGTCGAGCACGTCGGCTCCGATGGGACGGTCACCGTGCTCAAGCAGAGGACCGATGTGCTGGCCGGTGAGGTCCTCGACGCCGCCGTCATGCGCCGCGCCGCGCTCCTCGAGTTCCTCAGAGCGCAGGTGGCCGATGCCAAGAACCAGGGCGTCCTGTTCTCGGTCCACCTGAAGGCGACGATGATGAAGGTCTCCGATCCGATCATCTTCGGCCACGCCGTCCGGACGTACTTCGCCGATGTATTCGCCGCACACGGTGCGACGCTGCGGAAGCTCGGGGTCGATCCGAACGACGGGCTTGCCGCGCTGCTCAAGGTCCTCGAGCGGCTGCCCGAGGACGAGCGTCAGGCGATCACGAACTCGATCGAGTCGGCCTACGAGAGCGGGCCGGCGCTTGCGATGGTCGACTCCGACCGCGGGATCACGAACCTCCACGTGCCCAGCGACACGATCATCGACGCCTCGATGCCGGCGGCGATCCGCTCCTCGGGGCAGATGTGGAATGCGCACGGCGAACAGCAGGACGCCAAGTTCGTCATTCCGGACCACTCATACGCGGCCCTGTACGCCGAGACCGTCGAGCACTGCCACCGCCACGGCGCGTTCGACCCGGCAACCATGGGCACGACGCCCAACATCGGACTGATGGCGCAAGCCGCCGAGGAATACGGCTCGCACGACAAGACGTTCGAGATCGGCGAGCCCGGACGGGTACGCGTGGTCGACGACCGGGGCCAGACGCTGCTCGAGTCAGACGTGGAGACCGGGGACATCTGGCGTATGTGCCAGACCAAGGACGCGCCGATCCAGGACTGGGTGTGCCTGGCCGTGTCCCGCGCCCGGGAGACGGGGATGCCGGCGGTGTTCTGGCTCGACGAAACGCGGGCCCACGACGCCGAGCTGCTGCGCAAGGTCCGCCCCGCGCTCGCGCGACTCGACACCGACGGCGTCCAAATCGAGATCCTCGACGTCGCACAGGCGGCACGCTTCACGCTCGAGCGGGCGCGCCGAGGCGAGGACACGATCTCGGTGACCGGCAACGTCCTGCGCGACTACCTCACCGATCTGTTCCCGATCCTCGAGCTCGGCACGAGTGCGAAGATGCTCTCGATCGTTCCGCTGATCGCGGGCGGGGGATTGTTCGAGACCGGCGCCGGCGGGTCCGCGCCTCGCCACGTCCAGCAGTTCCTCCGGGAGAATCATCTCCGCTGGGACTCTCTCGGCGAGTTCCTGGCCCTGCCGCCGGCGCTCGAGTTGCTGGCCGACAAGAACGACAACCCGCGCGCGCGGCGGCTGGCCGAGGCGCTCGACCGCGCGACCGGCCGGGTGCTCGAGCACAACCGCTCCCCCAGCCGCAAGGCTGGAGAGATCGACAACCGCGGCAGTCACTTCTACCTC
>JAFAXX010000093.1 GCA_019240655.1 Solirubrobacterales bacterium | reverse complement strand
AGCGCCCGCTCGAGGCCGCGCTCGTTCGGGATCAGGACGGTCACCGCGACGTCCCCGGGCGGGCGGACCGATGACAGGACCTGCTCGGCATCGGCCAGTTGCGGGACCACGTCGGGTCGGACGAAGCTCGTCACCTCGATCCGCTTGACGCCGGTGCGGCAGAGCAGCTCGATCAGGCGCAGCTTGTCGGCTGTATCGATGATCTCGGGTTCGTTCTGGAAGCCGTCGCGGGGACCCACCTCGCGGATCCGCACGCTCTCGGGCAGGCTGCTCACACCGGCTACTTATAGACCAGTTGCAGACCGAGAAGGTCGGTCACGGTGACGAACCGATAGCCCTCGCGGCGAAGCGCGCCGATCTCGAGCGGGAGCGCCGCCAGCGTCTCCGACCGGTCACCGCCTCCGTCGTGCTGGATGACGATCGAGCCGGGGTGCACGTTCGCCACCACATTGCTGTAGATCGCGCTGGTTCCGGGCAGGGCCCAGTCACGGGGGTCGACGTTCCACTGGATCGTCGTGAAGCCGAGCGACCGCGCCTCGGAGATGAGCGCCGGGCTCACATCTCCGTACGGAGCCCGGAACAGGCACGGCTCGAAGCCGCCGGTGGCCCGGCGGATCGCGGCGGCCGTCTCGGTGAGCTGCGTCGCGGCGAAGCTGCCGCCTGCGGCGACGTCCGGATGACTCCAGGTGTGGTCCCCGATCATGTCGCCGTCGGCCAGCATGCGCCGCTCGATCGCGCCGCCCTCGCCGTAGGTGGCGACCTGCTCGCCGATCTCGAAGAACGTCGCCGGAACGTGTTCGCGCTCGAGGATGCGCAGGAACTGCGAGGTGTCGTACCACGGCCCGTCGTCGAAGGTCAGCGCCACCTCCCGCCTGGTGCTCGGGCCGTAGCCGACGAATGCGGGGCCGGCGGCCGTGCAGCCGACGAGCCGGGGAGTGTGCATCGGCGTCAGCGCCGGCTTGGCCGGATACAGGCTGCTGCATGCCGCGGCGCCGGCCGGGAGGCACGCCGGCGAGAGCACCGCGTTCTGCACCTGCCAGCGCAGCGAGGCGTAGGAGACCCCCACGGCGCTCGGGAGGAAGGTCGCGGTCAGGTTGGCATTGCTCGTGCGGGCCAGGCTCGCGGTGATCACCCGCGCCGTGCCGGTGCGGGCTCGCGTAACCGGCAGGTACTCGATCCGCGCGCCCGCGCCCCGGCCAACGCCACCCACCACGCACACCTCTCCGGTCACCGCCGCATCCCTCACTTGCTCGAGCAGCAGGCACAGAGAACGGTGATCGTGCGCCAGCCCCCCGGGGGAGAAGGGATGGTCGAGTATGAGGCGCCAGACCAGCTCCTGCCCGTCCTGGCTGACCGAAGCGATCTTCACCGGAAGCGGGGTCGTCGCGTCCCGCGGCGGGGCCGCGACAGGCGCCGCCGGGCCCCGCCGTGCCGCCGCCGGCGCCGTGGGCACAAGCGCGCCGAGCGCGGCGAGGACGCAGACGGCCAGGAGGATGAAGATGCGCGACGGCTTCACCATGGGGCGGTTTGAACTCAGCTCGGGAAGGCCACGGCTACTCGCGCACGCTCCGGCCCTGGCGGACGCTCCGGGTCGTCATTCAAGGTACTGCGCATGCCGTACAAATACACTGCGCCGCCGTGGCTTCCTCCATCTGCATCGTCGGTGGCACCGGAGCGCTCGGCTTCGGGCTGGCGCTCCGCCTCGGACTGGCCGGGGTACCCGTGGTGATCGGCTCCCGGGACGCCGGGCGCGCGGAGGAGGCGGCGGCGCGCGCCGCCGAGCAGGTCGCGCAGGCGCAGTTCACCGGCCGGGAGAACGCGCAGGCGGTCCAGGGCGCCGAGATCGTCATCCTCAGCGTCCCGTTCCGAAGCCAGTCCGAGACGCTGACCAACCTGAGGCAGGCCCTCACCCCCGAGCACCTGCTGGTCGATGCGACGGTCCCGCTCGCCGCCGCGGTCAGCGGCAAGGCCACGCGCACGCTCGGCGTCTGGCAGGGATCGGCGGCCCAGCAGGCCGACGAGATGGCGCCCGAGGGCGTCCGCGTCGTCTCCGCCTTCCACACGGTCAGCGCCGCGCTTCTCAGCGACCTCGAGCATCAGCTCGACGAGGACGTGCTGATCTGCGGCGACCGCCGCGCCGACAAGCAGAAGCTGGCCGAGGTGGTGGATCTGATCCCCGGGCTGCGCGCGGTCGACTGCGGGCCGCTCGAGATGGCGCGGATCGTCGAGCAGCTCACGCCCCTGATCATCTCGATCAACGTCCGCCACAAGGTCCGGGCGGGAATCAAGATCACCGGGCTGTGAGCCGGCCGGTCGTCGTCCTGGCCGGCGGCACCGGCGGCGCCAAGCTGGCCCGCGGGATGCTCGACGTGGTCGGCGCCGAGGCGCTCGTCGTGCTCGCCAACACCGCCGACGACATCGAGCTCTACGGCGCCTACGTCTCCCCCGACCCGGACCTGGTCACCTTCTGGCTCGGCGACCGGATCGACGAGCGCGGCTGGGGCTTGGCCGGCGACACCTTCCACGTCATGGACGGCCTGCGCGAGCTCGGCGTCGAAGTCTGGTTCAACCTCGGCGACCGTGACCTGGCGATCGGGCTCGAGCGCGCGCGAGCGCTGGCCCACGGGCGGCGGCTGACCGAGGCCCACGCCGCGATCAGCCGGGCGCTCGGCGTCACCGCGCGGGTCCTGCCGATGAGCGACCAGCCGGTGCGCACCCGCGTTCTCGCCCACGGCCGCTGGTGGCCGTTTCAGGAGTTCATGATCCGGGCCCGCGCGGCCGGCCCGGTAGCCGGCGTCGACCTCCACGGCATCCGATCGGCCAAGCCCACCCCGGAGGTCCTCGAGGCGATCCGGACGGCGCGAGCAATCGTGATCGGTCCGTCCAATCCGGTCGCGTCGATCGGCCCGATGCTCGCGGTACCGGGCCTCCGAGACGCGATCGCCGAGGCAAACGCACGCGTCGTGGCGGTCAGCCCGCTCGTCCACGGCGAGGTGATCAAGGGACCGACGCGGTCGTTTTTGGAGTGGCTCGGACAGCCGCTCACCAGCGACGGCGTGGCCGCCTCCTATCAGGGCCTGCTCGACGGACTGGTGGCCGACCAGCCCGCCGAAACCGTGCCCGTCCTCGAGACCGACGTTCTCCTGCACACCCCGGCGGCGCGCCGGCGGGTGGCCGAGGAGACGCTGCGCTTCGCGCTCTCACTCGGGTAGCGTTGGGCGCCGATGGCGACGCTGGCGGTCCTGCCGATGAAGAGCTTCTCGCAAGCCAAGCACCGCCTCCGCAACGAGCTGAGCGCCGGGGACCGGCGGGCGCTGGTCGAGGCGATGTTCTGCGACGTCCTGATCGCGTTGCGGCGCGCCGCCGCGGTGGCGCGGGTGGTGGTGGTCAGCGCCGATCGCGGCGCGCAGCAGATCGCGGTCGGCTACGGCGCCACCGTCGTCTCCGACGCCGAGCGCGGGCACAACCACGCCGCCACGGTCGGCGTGCGCGCGGTGCTCGAGCTCGGGGGCGACCGTGCGTTGCTGGTTCCCGGCGACTGCCCGGCGGTCAGTCCAGGCGACCTGGACGCGCTGATCGCACGGCCGGCGGCTCCGCGCTCGGTGTTGATCGTCCCCGACCGGCACGGAACCGGCACCAACGCGCTGTTGCTCACGCCACCCGACGCGCTGGCCACGAGCTTCGGCGCGGGCAGCCGCCGGCGCCACGTCACGGCGGCGGCGGGGAAGAACGTCGAGGCCGAGGTCGTCGAGGTCGGCTCGCTGGCCATGGACGTCGACACCCCGGATGACCTGGCGACGTTGCGGCGAGCGCTGAGCAGCAGCCACGGCGGCGCCCCGCATACCCGCGGCCTGCTCACGCAGCTGGTCCGCAGCCGGGCGTGATCCGCGCCACCGCGCTCGAGGGGATCCCCGAGATCTCTCCCGGCGACGACCTGGCCGCCCGGCTCGCCGCCGCCCTGCCCGACGGCCACCTCCAAACGGGCGACGTGCTGGTGCTCGCGCACAAGGTCGTCTCCAAGGCCGAGGGAAGGGTCAGGTCGCTCGCCGACGTGACACCCGGCCCGCGAGCCTCACGGCTGGCTGCCGCGCACGGCAAGGACCCTCGCCACGTCCAGGTGGTGCTCGACGAGAGCCGCGAGGTGCTCCGGGCTTCGCACGGCGTCCTGATCTGCGTCACCCACCAGGGGTTCGTGTGCGCCAACGCCGGCGTCGACGCCTCGAACGCTCCGGGGGAGGGATCAGTGGTCCTGCTTCCGCAGGACCCGGATGGTTCCGCCCGGGCGATCCGCGCGCGACTGCGTGGGCTCCGGGGCACCGCGCCCGCCGTGCTGATCACCGACTCCTTCGGCCGCGCCTGGCGACACGGCCAGTGCGACGTGGCAATCGGCTGCGCGGGACTGCAGCCGCTCGAGGACTGGCGCGGGCGCACCGACGCCACCGGCCGCGAGCTTCACGCCACCTGGATCGCGGTCGCCGACGAGCTCGCCGCCGCCGCCGATCTGGCCCGCCGCAAGGACGGCGGACAGCCGGCGGTACTGGTGCGCGGCGCCGGCCGTCACGTCATCGCCGAGGACGGTCCGGGGGCGCGCGCGATGCTCCGTCCGGAAGCCGAGGACCTGTTCAGGTAGGGTGGCCCCGGAGGTCCAAAAAGAGCGGGCGAGTCGGAGGAGCGAGCATGAGTGGCCAGACGATCAAGTACCTGCTTCAGGAGCGGGACATCCCGACGCACTGGATCAACCTGCTTCCCGACCTTCCCGGCGAGCCGCTGCCGCCGCTTCACCCCGGGACGCTGCAGCCGGTGGGGCCCGACGACCTGGCGGTGATCTTCCCGATGAGCCTGATCGCTCAGGAGGTCTCGCCGGAAGCGGAGATCGAGATCCCCGAGTCGGTGCGCGAGGCCTACAAGCTGTGGCGGCCGACGCCGCTGCACCGCGCCCGTCGCTTCGAGCGCGAGCTCGATACCCCCGCCCACATCTACTACAAGTACGAGGGCACCTCGCCGGCCGGCTCGCACAAGCCGAACACCGCGGTGGCGCAGGCCTACGAGAACGCCCAGGCCGGCATCCGCCGGCTGGCCACCGAGACCGGCGCCGGCCAGTGGGGCTCGGCGCTGGCCTTCGCCTGCTCGCTGTTCGGGCTCGAATGCGAGGTGTTCATGGTCGGCTCGAGCTACGACCAGAAGCCCTACCGCCGCTCGATGATGCACACCTGGGGCGCGACCGTGCATCGCTCCCCCAGCGAGCTCACGAACGCGGGCCGCGCGAACGGCTCCCATCCCACCGGCTCGCTCGGGATCGCGATCTCGGAGGCGGTCGAGGTGGCCGCGCAGCGGGAGGACACCAACTACTCGCTCGGCTCGGTGCTGAACCACGTCTGCTTGCACCAGACGGTGATCGGCCAGGAGGCGATCGCGCAGATGGCAATGGCCGAGGAGCAGCCCGACGTGGTCATCGGGTGTGTCGGCGGCGGGTCGAACTTCGCCGGCCTCGCTTTTCCGTTCGTCCGCAACGTCCTGCGCGGCGGTGCCCGGATGCGGTTCCTGGCCGCGGAGCCGACGGCCTGCCCCACGCTCACCAGGGGCGCCTACCGCTACGACTTCGGCGACACCGCCGGGCTTACCCCGCTGATGCCGATGTACACGCTCGGCCACGACTTCGTGCCCCCGCCGGTCCACGCCGGCGGCCTGCGCTACCACGGCGACGCCCCGATGCTGTGCGGACTGGTCCGCGCCGGAGTGATCGAGGCGCGCGCCTACGCCCAGAACGACGCCTTCGCCGCGGCCGTCAAATTCGCCCGCTGCGAGGGGTTGATCCCCGGCCCCGAGCCCTCGCACGCGATCCTGGCGGCGATCGAGGAGGCCGAGGCGGCGCGCGAGGCCGGCGAGGCCCGGGTCATCCTGTTCGGCCTCTCCGGCCACGGCCACTTCGACCTGAGCGCCTACGACGCCTTCCTGGCCGGCGGCCTCGAGGACCCCGAGTTCTCCGAGGCCGACATGCAGGCGGCGCTCGCGCGGCTGCCCGAGGTGCCGGCGATCGCCTGAGCCTGCGCCTGGGCGGGCCTGGTCGAGAAAGCGTCCCCTGAGGACGCTCTCTCGACCATCCCCCGGGGCAGCGTCACCACGACCAACCCGGTCAGCACCAACCCCACGCCGAGCAGCTGCAGCCAGCTGGGCGCCTCGGCGAAGATCAGCGCCGCCAGCGCCACCGAGCCGACGGGCTGCACGGTCAGGAGCAGCGAGGTCAGCGCCGCGGGCAGCCGCGGCAGCGACACGGTGATCAGGAGCCAACCCAGAACCTGTGAGCTCAGCGCCAGCGTGATCAACCAGCCGGCGCCGGGCCAGCGCGGGACGAGATGCGCGTCGCCGATTACCTCGCCCGCCGCCACGCACAGGACCGCGGCGGTCAGCGTGGCGTCAAACAACGGGCCCGCCGGCCTACGCAGGTCCGCCCCACCGCGACGCAACAGCAGAAGGAAGCCGACGTAGGCGACGCCCGCGCCCAACCCGAACGCCGCGCCCCGCCCCGGGTCGCGGCCGTACGCGCCTTGCTCGAGCACGCCGGAGATCAGCAGCACGCCGAGCAGCGCCAGCGGCAGCGCGGCCAGCACCCTTCGCCCCGGCCGCTCGCCCAGCACCGCCCAGGCGACGAGCGGCACCAGCACCACCTGTATGTTGGCCAGCACGGTGGCCAGGCCGGCGCCGACGTCCTCGATCGA
>JAFAXX010000026.1 GCA_019240655.1 Solirubrobacterales bacterium | reverse complement strand
AGGTTCCGGTGCAGGGACGACCTCGCCGGCCGCGAATAGGGCCCCGATGGGCGCTTTCGATCACGACATTCCCGACCTCGAGCTCGTTCTCCTGCGGCGCGGCGTCGGCCAGCGCGACGCCCGCCGCGAGCGTTGCGGGCGCTGCGACCGGACCCCGCTCGTGGGCGAGCGAATCTATGTGTACGAAGGCGGAGCCACGCTCTGCGACCTCTGCCGCGCGGGCGAGCGCGAGGCGCCGGCGCGCTCGCGCCTCATACACGGACCTGAATTCGGTCCGACGATCAAGGTCGGGGTCCGCCGGGTGGCGTGAGGCGACCGTCGCCGCCGTCGGGTCGGCGCCGTGGGCCGTCACGCCCGCACAGCCGCCCATAGAATCCGGGCTGTGGACCCGTTCACCGTCTCGACGACGATCTCCCGCCCGCGCGAGGAGGTGTTCGAGTACCTGGCGGACATCGCCAACCACGCCGAATTCTCCGACCACTACCAGGTCGACTGGCATCTGACGCGCGAGGACCCCTACGGCCAGGGCGCGGGCGCCCGCTTCCGGATCAAGGCGCCGCTCAGCCGCTTCTCCTGGGCCGACGTCACCCTCGCCGAGCTGCAGCCGCCGTTCAAGATCGTCGAGCGCGGGCGCGGCGGCAAGTACAACCGGATCCGGATGCTCGGGACCTACACGCTGTCGCCCGGCCCGGGCGGGACCACGCGCGTCGAGTACACGCTCGAGACGCAGCCGGCGATGCTGTCGGACCGGCTGATGGAGACGTTCGCCGGACGCGGCTGGAACCGCCGCCAGGCGGCCAAGGCGCTGCGGCGGCTGCGGACGATCCTCGAGGAGGGCCGCGGCCGCGGCAAGCGGGCCTCGGTCGCCGGGCGTGACTGATGGCCGCGTCCGCGACCACTAGACTGAGGCGCCCGTGAGCGCCGCCCACCCTCGCCGCAGCCTGCTCCTCGTTCTCGTGTCGGCGCTCGCGCTCGTGGTGGCCGGGTGCGGCAGCGGCAAGCACCCCTTCGATGCCACCGCTGAGAACAACGGCTTCTACGTCACCGCCGGCGCGGTCAACTACCAGCTGCAGGTCTCCCGCGAGCTCAACCAGTACTCGACCGAGGACCACCAGTACCTGACCGGACTGCCGGCGGGAACGACGCCGCCGAAGCCCGACGAGCTCTGGTACGGCGTCTTCCTGTGGGCGAAGAACACGGCCGCTACGCCGCGGCACACGGCAGACGACTTCACGATCGTCGACACCTCAGGCGACAAGTATCACCCGGTTGCGCTCGATCCGTCGGCCAACCCGTACGCCTGGACCTCGACGTTGCTCCAGCCGCTGGGAACGCAACCAGGGCCCGACACCACCGCCTACTTCGGGCCGACACAGGGTGAGCTGGTCCTGTTCAAGCTCAACACCTCCGTCTACACCAACCGGCCGCTGACCCTCGAGATCCGCGCTCCCGGCGTGTCGCAGACGTCGTCGATCTCACTCGACCTTTGAGGCGCCGGCCGGGCGTGCCGCCAACGGCGGCGCTCGCGCTCGCCGCCGCGCTATGGCTCGGCTCGGCCGCACCCGCGCCGGCCGATACCTGGAGCGCACCGTTCAGGCTGGCCGAGCCGGTCTCGATTGACCTGCTGCCGGCGCAGATCGCCTTCGCCCCGAGCGGCGGCGCGGTGATCGGCTTCGGCGAGCAGGACGAGGACCAGCCCGCGGCCGCGCAGGCGCTGATCGTCTCGCGGCCCGAGCACGGGCGGCTCGCCAAACCGCGCCCGGTTCCCGACGCCCAGGCGATCCTCGACGCCGGCTTCGACGACGGGACGCTCGTCCTGCTGACCGGCACGAGCGAGGCCGGACAGGCGTGCTGCAGCTCTGCCTCGGTGATCGCGTACGCCGGCGGGCGCTTCGGGCGCCCGCAGACGGTCACCGGCACCCTGCTGGCCGGGGCCACGGTGGGGCGACTGCTGGTGCTGCCCGGTCACGTGAAGCTGGCCGCGATCGGGACCGCCGCCGGGGTCTGGGTGGCTCAGTCGGGTCGCGCCGGCGGCCTCACCCGTCCCCGCCGGCTCACCGCGGCAAGCGCCTCGGCGCAGACCCTGGCGGCGAGCGCGCTTTCGGGCCGGCGCAGCGTCGTGGCATGGACGGCGAGCACCGGCCGGCCCGGGGCGCCGAATCCGCGCGCCATCGAGCTCGCCTACGGGTCGGCGACCAGGGCGCCGAGCCGCCCCCGCGCCGCCGTCGTGGCGGCGCGGGGACACGAGGTCGACGAGCTTCAGCTGGCCGGCGGCACGCTGGCCTGGGTCGAGAGCTTCTACGACGGGCGTGGGGCGTACCACTCGACTGTCTTCGCAGTCGACCTGTCGCGGGCCGCGGGGCGGCCTCGGCCGTTCGCGGTCTCGGGCCAGGCGGCCGGCCTGTCGCTGGCTGCGGATGCGCGCGGCGACGCGTTGCTGGCGTTCAAGGCGTGCGGCCAACCGGGCGTCTGCACCGTCTACGCGGCGGGCCGGGCGGCCGGCGGGCGCTTCGACGCGCCCCTCGCGCTGGGGTCGATCGACGCCTCGCAGGCGCCGGCGGCCACGGTCGGTGCAAGCGGCGAGGGCCTGGTCGGGTGGATCGCTCGGGGCCACGTGTACGCGGCCGACCGGCCGCCGAGCGCGAGGCTTTCGAGGACGGCTGGCGGGGCTTCGCCCCGGCGCGGCTCCTCGCCGTTTGCCCGGGCGCGGCTGGTCTCGGCGGCGAACTACGCCGCGGACGTGACCCTGGCCTTCTCCCCGAGCGGCGGCGCGCTGGCGGCGTGGACGCAGGGGACGCTCAACCCGAGCGTGATGGGGGCGGTGTACCGCCCGGGGTAGCCGCTCCCGGCCGCCCCAGGACCGCCGCCGCGCTCACGACCGCCCGGTGAGGGCTACGGCGAGCACCTCGTGGACGGCTGGCGCCGCGGTGGCCGCGCCCGCGCCCTGTCCGGGGAACAGCGCCCCGACGACGATTCGCGGGGCGCCAACCGGCCCGTAGCCGACGAACCACGAATCGGTGCTCTGCGGTGCCGAGGCGCCGGGCGCGGCGGCGTCGACGATCTCGGCGGTTCCGGTCTTGCCGGCGATCTCCACCCCGGGGACCTGCGCCGCGGTGCCGGTGCCGTGGCTGACCACCGCGATCATCATCCGCTGCACCAGCGCCGCGACCTGCGGCGTGGTGGCCCGCACGAACACCGGCCGGCGGCCGGCCAGCAGCGTCGGCGCGGGCCGCGCCCCGCCGATCGCGATCGCCGCCGCAGCGTCGGTCATCTCCAGGGCGCTGGCCTGCACCTTGCCCTGGCCGATCGCCGAGGAGCCCACGTCCAGCGCGCCGCCGATCCTTGCCGCCGAGGGAATCGTGCTCTCGGCCGCGCCCGGGAACGGCGGCGGCTGGTCGAAGCCGAACCGCTCGGCGGCGGCGACCAGCCGTGCGCCGCCCAGCCGGGCGCCCAGCGGGGCGAACACCGAGTTGCACGAGACCGCGAACGCGTTCACGAGCGTGCCGCCGCACGCCTCTCCGCCCGCGTTGTGGAGGGTGTAGCCGTCGATCGTCGCGCTCGTGGCGACCGGAAAGGTGTCGTCCAGCTTGACGATCCCGGCCTCGAGCGCGGCCGTCGCGGAGATGATCTTCATCGTCGAGCCCGGCGGTTGCAGGCCCGAGAAGGCGATCCCGGCGGCGCCGAGGATCGCCCCCGTGCGCGGGTCCATCGCCACCATCCCGGCGTACCGGCCGCCGATCGCCGAGATCACCGCCCGCTCGATCGACGGGGAGATCGTCGTCCTGACAGCCCCGGCGGGCGTGGGCGCGCGGAACGCGAGGACCCGCCGGCCGGCCACCAGCGTCCCGCCAGGGGTGCCGGCCAGGCGGCGCTCGAAGACCCGCTCGAGGCCGTCGAGCCCGACCTTCGCGTTGCGCGGGTAGCCCTCGGCGACGTACGTGCCCGCCTGCGCTGCGGGGATTGGCCCGAGCACGCCGACGATCGCCGAGGCGACGGCGGGAACCGGCGAGCTCCGAGCCGGCCCCGTGGCCAGCGGCGTGCCGTCGGCGGCCAGGAGCGTCGCCCGGGGGGGCATCTGGATCCGGCGGGTCAGTCGCTCGCCCGGGGCCAGCCCGGGGAACGTCAGCGCGGGGGTGAACCGGATCCGGGCGCTCGAGCCCGTCCCGACCAGCGGCACCGAAAGCGTCTCGGTGAGCGTCCCGAACAGGCGCGTGCGGGCGCGCACGCGGACGGGGACGAAATCGCCCCGGCGGCTGCCCACACTGCGCGTGGACACCACAACGAGCGTGGCGGTCTCCGCCGCCCCCCGGTAGGCGGCGGCGAACCGCGGCTCGGTGATTGTGCGCGTGGTCGCCGGGGCGAGCAGCGCGTACATGGCTCGGTAGTCCTCTCGGCTCCACGCGCGCATGTACTGGGTCACGAGCGCCCGCTCGGACCGGCCGGGGGCTGCGGCCAGCACGAGCCCCGCCGCGAACGCGCCCACCGCGATCGCCACCAGCGGCAGGGCGAGCCTCGATCGGCGGCGCCGGCGCGCGTAGCGCGGCGCGCGGCGCGCGCCACCGCCTGCCTCCATGAGGACTCCCCTGGGCACCTCCCCCGGTACGGTAAACGCTGCCGGCGACCGAATCGCACCGCGGCCCAGAGCGGCAGCTCGGGCTGGGCGGGCCGCGTCGGCGGCCGGACGGGGCGAGATCGGCGCGTGGTTAAGCTGAGCCGGTGACCGGGATTGACTGGCTGATCGTGGCGTTCGCGGGGCTGCTCGCGGTCTACGGCTACCTGCAGGGGTTCATCGTGGGCGTCCTGTCGCTCGCCGGGTTCGCCCTCGGGGCGTTCCTCGGCACCCGCCTGGCGCCGCTGATCCTGCCGGGCGGGTCGCGCTCGCCCTACGCGCCGCTGTTCGGACTACTCGGCGCGCTGATCGCCGGGGGCGTGATGGCGAGCGGCTTCGAGGGCGTGGCGATCCATGCCCGCGCCGCGCTCCGGCTGCCCGGGCTGCGCACGCTCGACGGCCTGCTCGGCGCGGTCCTGACCGGCTGCGTCGGCCTGGGGATCGCGTGGATCGTGGGTGCCGTGGTGCTCCAGTCCGCGGGCTCGAGGCTGCTTCGCCAGGACATCCAGCGCTCCGCGATCCTCGCCGAGCTCAACCGCGTGCTGCCGCCCTCCGGTCCCGTACTGCACGCGCTGGCCCGATTCGATCCGCTGCCCTCGGTGCGGGGTCCCGCGGCCGACGTGCCGGTGCCGACGCGCGGGATCCTGGCCGCGCCCTCGGTCCGCGCGGCGGCCGGCAGCGTGGTGCGGGTGATCGGCACGGCCTGCGGTATGGGCGTCGAAGGCAGCGGCTGGGTGGCCGCGCGCGACCTGGTGGTCACCAATGCACACGTGGTCGCCGGCGAGCACGACACCGTGGTCGAGGCCGGCGGGCTGTCTCCGGGCCGGGCGGCGCGCGTACTCGCCTTCGATCCCCGCGACGACATCGCCGTGCTGGGCGTCCCCGGCCTCGGTCTGCGCCCGCTGCCGATGGCCGCCGATCCCCGCTCGGGCACCGCGGCGGCGATCCTCGGCTATCCGCTCGACGGTCCGTTCGACGCCGAGCCGGGGCGGATCGGCGAGACCCGCGAGGTGAGCAGCGAGGACGCCTACGGTAACGGGCCGGTCTTGCGCAGCATCACCTCGGTGCGCGGACAGGTGCGCCCGGGCAACTCGGGCGGCCCGATGGTCGACTCCGCCGGGCAGGTGCTGGCGACCGTGTTCGCGGCGATCGTCGGCTCCTCGAGCCGGGAGGGCGGGTTCGCGGTCCCGGACGCTCTCGTCCGGCGAGCGCTCGCCCGCGCGGCCCAGGACGCCCCCGTGGGCACCGGCGCCTGCGCCGGTTGAGAGAGCGCGGGTCCAGCAGCTGATCGAGGCCGCCAACGGCGCGGCCGTGGACCTCGGCCTGCCGTGGTCGCCCGCCGGGCGGCCCGAGTTGCGTCACCCGCGCCGGGCGCTACCCTCCCCGGACTCATGGCCAAGACCTTGGTGATCGCCGAGAAGCCATCCGTCGGCCGCGACGTCGCCGGCGTGCTGCCGGGCGCCTTCAGCAAGGGCGAGGGCTTCCTCGAGGGCCCCGAGCACGTCATCACCTGGGCGGTCGGCCACCTGGTCCAGCTGGCCGACCCCGACGAGTACGACGACCGCTTCAAGAAGTGGCGGATGGCGGACCTGCCGATCGTGCCGGACCGCTTCAAGCTCGTAGTGCGCGACGAGCGCTCTCAGAAGCAGATGAACGTGGTCAAGCGCCAGCTCGGGCGCCAGGACCTCGATCTGGTGGTGAACGCGTGCGACGCCGGGCGCGAGGGCGAGCTGATCTTCGCCTACCTGTACGAGAAGGCGGGATCGAAGAAGCCGGTCAAGCGGCTGTGGCTGAACTCGATGACCACCGACGCAATCCGGGCGGCGTTCGCTCACCTGCGCGACGGCGCGGAGCTCGCTTCGCTCGAGGCGGCGGCGCGCTCGCGCTCGGAGGCCGACTGGATCGTCGGCATGAACGCCACCCGTGCGGCCACGATCCGCCTGCGCTCGTCGTTCGACGGGGCGGTCTCGCTCGGGCGCGTGCAAACTCCGACCTTGGCGATCCTGGCCCGCCGCGAGCAGGAGATCCGGGACTTCAAGCCGGAGCCGTACTGGGTCGTGGACGCCGACTTCGATCCGGTGGCCGAGCCGCGCGGCCGCTTCTACGAGGGCCGCTACCACGCGGGCGCGAGCCCACGGATCAAAACCGCCGCCGAGGCCGCCGAAGTGGTCGCCGGATGCGAAGGGAAGACCGGCGAGATCACCAAGCTCGACAAGTCCGAGCGCCGGGAGCGCCCCCCGCTGCTCTACGACCTGACCCAGCTCCAGCGCGACGCCAACGGCCGCTTCGGCTTCTCGGCTCGGCGCACGCTCGCGGCCGCCCAGCGGCTCTACGAAGAGCACAAGGCGCTCACCTATCCGCGCACCAACTCGCGCTACCTGACCCGCGACATGATCCCCGAGATCAAGCCGATCGCGCGCCTGGTCGGCGGCCAGAAGGAGTACGCGGAGGCTTCGCAGTACGTCCTCGGGCTCGACGTCCTGCCACTCGCGCGGGTGGTCGACGACGACAAGGTGACCGACCACCACGCGATCATCCCGACCCGCGCCGAGCGCCACCCGGTCGAGAAGATGAACGCCGACGACCGGCGGATCTACGACCTCGTCGTGCGTCGGTTCCTGGCCGTCTTCCATCCCGAGGCGGTGTTCGAGAACACCCGGATCGAGACCACCGTGGCCGAGCACGTGTTCCGCACGCGCGGCAAGCTGATGCTCGTGCCGGGCTGGCGCGGCGTGTACGGGGAACTCCCGGAATCCGAGCGCTCGGATGACGACGAGGGGCGTGAGCAGCAGCAGCTGCCCAAGCTCGAGCGCGACGAGGCGGTCCGCACGACCGACGTCTCGACCGAGGAGAAGGTGACCAAGCCACCTCGTCGCTACACCGAGGGTGCGCTGCTGGCGGCCATGGAGACGGCGGGCAAGCTGGTCGACGAGGAGGAGCTCCGGGAGGCCATGAAGGACTCCGGGATCGGCACCCCGGCCACGCGGGCCGCGATCATCGAGCGCCTGCTCCAAGTGGGCTACATCGAGCGCGACGCCC